>NZ_BAABCW010000010.1:0-188752 GCF_039539305.1 Aquimarina addita
TGTGCTTTAGGCAAAGAAATTATTCTGAACGGGATTACACCAAGTGCATCGCCAATGTACTGATGGCAAACATTTCAACCAGGATTGCGCTCGTGCTTACTAAAAGCAGCAACATTTTAAAAAACGGTCTCACAAAGAGCTAAAGTTAATACCCCAGTAAATTACGAATTTTACGTTAGCCAACGTACTGAAGTTTCTGGGGTCTATGGGGGATTATAATCAACGTAGATTTTAATTTACAGATCCAATTTTAATTTTAAAATATTAATAGAATTAATCACCAAATGATCCGCAAAAATAGTTTGTTATTTTATTGAACTCCCTAAGATAGATGTCTATCATTAGAAATACATCTCACATAATTGTATGAATAAAAATGATTTTTAATTTAATACACATTAAGTATAAGGAGATCATCTATTAAATTTTTGATTTTTAAATCAAATTATAAAACTACCATCATCTTAGTTTTGGCTTCTTCTGTTGGTATTTCTGGATATGCAAGATTTATGAATGGAAAATGAATTTCCATAGTAATATCATTTTTTACTATATCTAACTGATTATCATTAATAAAAGCCAGTTTTTGATATGAAGATTTCCAACTTTCTTGTGCATCTTTTTCCTGTAAAATACTAAGAAATACTTCCTGTAATTGCTGTGTAAGCTGTATAATTCTATTTAGTTTTTTTCCATCTATTGGTAAGTCAATTTCGGGAATACCAACATCCACACCAGATTTTTTTAAAATGATATCTTTAAAATGTTTTAGCGCTTTTTTTACTTGTAATTTTCCTGACTCTCCATATTCTTTGGGTTGTATATAAGTACCTTTAGATAATATAGTAAGAATATGTTCATTTTCCAGAAACTCTACAGATTCAATGTTACAAAGAGAAATATGTAAAATATTATTCTTATTGTGCGGTTCTAGAAGTTGGAGTATCAGAACAATTCCTTCCTCTTTTACTTCACTCATATTAATAACGATGCCTCTATAACTTAATCCTGCATTAGTAACTATAAGTAGCGTTTGTTCTGCTTTTTGGTCTAACATATATAAAAAAAGTTCCTGCTTACTATATACAGGAACTTTTCTTAGAGTATCTCGTACTATGGTCATCCAATTATAATTTTGATTCTAAAAATTCACTTAAATAAGAAGAACGTTCTTGTAGATTATCTACATTAGAAAAAGGAGAATGATCAATAGTAAGGGTGTTTCCTTCAAAACTATAAGCGCTTTTCGGAGAATAATTATCATTTTCATCCTTTATCACTATGGTTTTAAGCGTTTCTTGTAATGCTTCTTTTCCCATTTCATCGGCTGTGATCCCTTTAAAAGCTTCAATAATTGGAGTAAAGTAAATTTTTGTAAAAGAATCTTCCCAGATGTTAGAGTATTTATTGTCTGAAATACTACTCCAATCTACTTGGAATTCTAGATCATAACCTGCTAATGTGTTGATCTCTTTTATTAATTCCTGATAAGTACCTTCTTGATAAGTTTTAACAATTCTTTTTTCTGCTAATCCCATAATATTATGTGTATATTTTTAATAATTAAATTATAGAAAGTATAAAACTTCTACGCTTCTATATATCACAAATTTATTCTTCAATTAAAGGATATTTTACACTAGTTTCAGTGAAAAATCAGTACCCTGAAAACAGGGTGATATATGTTTACATAAACCTATTCAATTTGCAGAAAGCATAAACCAAGCGAAGTTTAGTTTAATTAGAAAATTATTAAATCATCTTGTAACTAAGGTAATTAACTATAAAAATATACTAATACTAATGGGCACACTAATTAGTAGCTGCTTGACAATTACACCGGTGTTATTTATTTTACTATATAATGATAAACCGAGACCTAATAATGACCCTGTTATTGCTCCGATACAAGGAATGAATAGGTATAAAAGTCCTATCATGCTATGCGGATGATGATTATCTATCAGATATATGATGATAAAGGCTAAAAGTAATCCTGTAATACTGTAGAGCAATATTCCAATCGCAATGGAGAAAAGTATAAAATAAAATTTAGACATAGTATTTCATTATATAAAGTCTTGAATCAATAGAATTCCCTTGGATCGAGATAGTTTATTTCACGAAAATTAGTATAACAGTTGCGAATATAGGTTTTTCAATGATATTTATAATTTAGGATTTAAAACTTATATGGATAAAAAATATATTTGTTTTCAAAATAAACAAAACTCTATTATGACCAGAATACTATTTATAATCTTCATTATAAGTAACACCTTAGTATGTTGTCAAAATAATAAAGATGATCTAGGTTTACTAATTATAGGAGTAAATGGTGACTATGGATTTATTGATGCTTCTGGTAAATTGGTTATTGAGCCTATTTATGATGATTTCGAAGGATACTCTGAAGGAGTTATCGGGGTAGGGTATAATGGTAAAGATGGTTTTATCAATGAACAAGGTGAACAGATTACTCCTTTTAAGTATGATCGTGTCAGATATTTTAATGATGGCTTAGCAGAGGTAAGACTCAATAAGAAATATGGTTTTGTAAACACAGAAGGTGTGGAAGTAATCCCTCCTCAATATGCTTTTACCTTTCATTTTAGCGAAGGCAGAGCAGCTTTTAGTACTTCAATCAATGGTAAATATGGATACCTCAATAAAAAGGGTGACATCAGTATAGAAAACAAGTTTGATGAAGCTGGCTATTTTAATGAAGGATTTGCAGCGGTAAAAATCAATGAGTTGTATGGTTTTATTGATAAAGAAGGAAATTATATCAGCACACCTCAATATGATCGAGTTAATGACTTTTTCCAAGGATACGCGGGTGTTAGTAAAGCAGGGAAATGGGGGTTTATTGATAGTACAGGAAAAGAAGTAATTCCCATTAAATACAATGAAGTTGGAGTATTCTATGATGGATATGCTGTTGTACAAGGAGATAACTATAATTATGGAGTAATAGATACTTCCGATAAAATTATTATTGATTTTGACTATGATAAATTAGAATATTTTCAGGAGGGGTTAGCAGTAGTTGAATATGATAAAACTTTTGGCTATGTTAACCTGAAAGCAGAATTAGAGATTTATCCTAAATATGATTATGCGAATAGTTTTAGTGAAGGATTAGCAGCTGTAGCAATAAAAAAGGGAGATAAATTAAAATGGGGATATATTAATAAAGAAGGAAAGCAAATTATCCCTTTTAAATTTGATACTCCGGGTCCATTTATAGAGGGGTTGGCAGTAGTAGGTGTCAAAACCGATGAATATTCATATGAATACGGATATATTAATACGAAGGGTGAATTTGTAATTAAACCTCGTTTTTTTAATGCTTCTCCATTTTACAATGGTATAGCTCAAGTGCATGATAAAAATGCATACCCATCTAAAAACTATATAAATAAAAAAGGAGAGATACTATATACGGCAAAAAAGAAAGTCAAGTAATAGGTGCTATAAACACTGTGAATAAGATTACTATTAAAAAGAAAACTGTTGTCAGCTTTTTTAATAAACCGAAGAGTATTACACTTGTATTACACCTAGATTAAATGGTTTTTCAATAGGGGCGTGGTCAGCTGCTTCAATCCCCATAGAAATCCATTTTCTGGTATCTAATGGGTCAATCACTGCATCTGTCCATATCCTTGCCGCTGCATAATAAGGAGATGTTTGCGCGTCATACCGTGCTTTTATCTTATTAAAAACAGCTTTTTCTTCTTCTTCAGAGATTTCTTCACCTTTCTTTTTTAAGGATGCTGTTTCGATCTGAGCTAATACTTTTGCTGCCTGTGTGCCACCCATAACAGCTAACTCTGCACTAGGCCAGGCAAAAATAAGTCTGGGGTCATACGCCTTACCACACATAGCATAATTTCCTGCACCATAAGAATTACCAATAATGACTGTAAATTTTGGAACCACGCTATTGCTCACAGCATTTACCATTTTCGCCCCATCTTTAATAATACCACCGTGTTCACTTTTACTGCCTACCATAAAACCAGTAACATCTTGTAAAAAGACCAAAGGGATTTTCTTTTGATTACAATTTGCAATAAAACGAGTCGCTTTATCGGCAGAGTCAGAGTAGATAACACCTCCGAACTGCATTTCACCTTTTTTATTCTTTACAACTTTACGCTGATTGGCTATAATACCCACTGCCCAGCCATCAATACGAGCGTATCCTGTGATAATAGTCTGACCATATCCAGCCTTGTATTCTTCAAAATCAGAATCATCAATTAGTCTTTCGATAATTTCCATCATATCGTATTGCTCATTTCTGGCTTTTGGCAATATGCCGTAGATATCTTGTGGATTTTCTTTTGGTTTTGACGACTTTACTCGATTATAACCAGCTTTATCAAAATCACCGATTTTAGAAACAATATTTTTAATAGTATTTAATGCATCTTTATCATCCTTGGACTTATAATCGGTAACTCCTGATATTTCGCAATGTGTGGTAGCCCCACCTAAGGTTTCATTATCTATATTTTCTCCAATTGCAGCCTTTACTAAATAACTACCAGCAAGAAAAATACTTCCGGTTTTGTCAACAATCAAAGCTTCATCACTCATAATAGGTAAATAGGCACCACCAGCAACACAGCTACCCATGACAGCAGAGATTTGAGTAATTCCCATACTACTCATTACTGCATTATTTCTAAAAATTCTCCCAAAATGTTCCTTATCCGGAAAAATCTCATCTTGTAAAGGAAGATAAACCCCCGCACTATCCACCAGATATATGATTGGTAATTTGTTTTCTATAGCTATTTCCTGAGCTCTTAAGTTTTTCTTTCCTGTAATAGGAAACCATGCACCAGCCTTTACTGTGGCATCATTAGCGACCACAATACATTGTTTACCACTAATATGTCCTATCTTAATAACAACACCACCACTAGGACATCCTCCATGCTCCTCATACATATTCGTTCCTGCAAAAGCTCCAATCTCTATAGCATTCTCATTATCATCTAATAAATAGGCGATACGCTCTCTGGCAGTCATTTTACCTTTTGCATGTAACTTCTCTATACGTTTTTCTCCACCTCCTAGTTTTACCTGTGCTATTTTTTGACGTAGGGCAGATACTAAAAGCTTGTTGTGATCTTCGTTTTTATTGAAGTTTAAATCCATATGTGTTTGTTGTTTTCACGAAAGTACAAAAAAGAAGGAAGGTATGATGCCATAAAAATTTGTTAAAAAAACAAAGATACAGAAGAGTCATAAAAATAATTTTTGTGAATGTATTTACCGATGACGGCCCATACTATTTTCAAGATCAAAGTGAGTCTACCATTGATCAATTATATTGAAAGGTGTTGATTTATAACTAATTACTAACATTTGATTAATAAATAGTTAACGCTTTTTTATTAATAATCAATTAATTTTCAGAGATATAACTTTTGATAAACTCAACTATGAAACTATTTAAAATCAGTGTCCCAGCATTGACTTTCGCAAGTATGCTATTCTCTTGTAGTATACAAGAACAACCGATTCAGGATACTACGTTAGAATCGATTCCTTTAAAAATTAATGGAGAACTAAAGACAGCTATTCATTATTATGATAATCAAGGACCTCATGAACATCAACATTCAGAAAAAAGAGTAGTAGGTTTTACAGAAACTTTTGAGTCCGGTACAAAATTTAGTTACGCAGGAGGAAGTGTGACACTTACAGCTTCTGGTAATTGGTATTTAAGTGATGCCTTAATTGGAACATCTGCTAGTGATCAAAAATTTGGATCAAAATCTATAAGAATTCAGAATACAGGGTATGCTATTATGTCTTTTGATATGGATAACGGAGCGCAAACGGTAACTATAAGACATGCTAAGTATGGTAGTGATGATACGTCTACTTGGCGACTCATTGCTTCATATGATAGTGGTGCTTCCTGGTTTTATGCAGGAGATACAATTACTACAAGTTCTACAAGTCTTAATACAGTTTCGTTTACTGTAAATGAATCCAGAGGTGTGCGTTATGGTGTCTATAAAACCTCTGGAGGATCGAATCGAATTAATATTGATAATATAGAAATAAGTACCGGTACCAATAGTGGAGGTGGAGGTACTGCTTCTCAGGATAGCAATCTAACCTTTGGCAATCCATCTGATGCCGGTACAAGTGCTACAAATTATTTCTTATCAAAACCTGATTATACATTGTCATATAATAATGATAAAGGCACTGCAAATTGGGTCAGTTGGCATCTTAGTACTGCCTGGACTGGTGATGAACCCAGATGTAATTGTTTTAAATCTGACACCTCATTACCCAGTGGTTTTTTTAGAGCGACTACCGATGATTATACTAATTCTGGTTTTGATAGAGGTCATTTATGCGCATCAGCTGATCGGGATGCTACAGAAGATTCTAATGAAAGTACTTATTATATGACCAATATTGCACCACAGGCACCTGATAATAATCAAAGAAGTTGGGCTAATTTTGAAAACTACTTACGGGATCTAACGCTAGAAGGCAACGAAATTCATATCGTCGCTGGTGTTATTGGGAGTGGTGGAACAGGGAGTAATGGATTTGCGAATACAATTGATGGTGGTAATATCACTGTACCCGATTCTTTCTGGAAAGTGGCATTAGTATTGCCTAATGGTACCGATGATATCAATAGAGTGACTACTTCTACAAGAATAATTGCTATAAATGTGCCTAATGATCAAGATATTAGTTCGGATTGGACGCAGTTTAGAACCTCAGTAAACAGCATAGAAAGTCTCACTGGATATGATCTTTTTGAGAATATAACAAACTCAGTAGAATCTGTTTTGGAATCCAGAGTGGATAATGAACCGTCTAATTAAATAACTTAGTACCATTCTATCACTTTGTTCTATGCTTGGTATTGCCATTTTAAAAGACCTGAATTGTAGGTTTTTTGAATACTATTTTAAATCCATAAAATTTATAGTGGTAATGCATTAGGTAATGCGTTACTGAATTTAATATCCAGAATGAGCTGCTTTAGGAATAGTTCATTTATATAAAGTCTTTTTTATAATTTATATATATCTAACTTCTTATTTTACAGTGTTTAGTAGTATTCAGGTTTTGAAGAACTCTTCAAAAATCTGTGTTTTGACGATAAAATACCGATATTTGTATACATTTTTATGTGAAATGAATAATTAAACAACAGATTATGGGAATGGATAAAAATACAGTATTAGCTTGGGCAACCTTTATTATGATAGCTGTGGGGTTAGTACTTATAGGTTTAGGAGCTTTTAAATATCGTGATGTATCAGGATATGGTTTTGCTGCAGTTGGTGGAGGCTTTTTTGCGATCGCCTGGGTATTTAATGCTCTAAAAGGCAGAGTTTAATACAATATAGAATAGTAACACAAAAAATAATTAGTAGGCTTATGTCAGATGATAAAAAAGTAATCTTTTCAATGTCCGGAGTGACAAAAACTTATAAAAGTGCAAATACTCCAGTTCTTAAAAATATATATTTAAGTTTTTTCTATGGTGCTAAAATTGGAATTCTGGGACTTAATGGTTCTGGAAAGTCCACATTATTAAAAATTATAGCGGGAATAGATAAAAATTTTCAGGGAGATGTTGTCTTTTCATCTGATTACTCTGTAGGATACCTGGAGCAAGAACCACAATTAGATCCTGAGAAAACAGTACTAGAAGTGGTTAAAGAAGGAGCTGCAGAAACGGTTGCTATTCTAGACGAATATAATAAGATCAATGATATGTTTGGTCTGGAAGAGGTATATAGCGATGCTGATAAGATGGAAAAGCTGATGGATAGACAAGCAACATTACAAGATCAAATCGACGCTTCTGGTGCTTGGGAACTTGATACCAAGTTAGAAATTGCTATGGATGCGCTAAGAACTCCGGATTCTGATAAAAAAATCGGAGTATTATCTGGAGGAGAAAAGAGACGTGTTGCACTTTGTCGTTTATTACTTCAGGAACCAGATGTATTACTACTGGATGAGCCAACTAACCACTTAGATGCAGAATCAGTACATTGGTTAGAGCATCATTTAGCACAATATAAAGGTACTGTAATTGCTGTTACACACGATAGATATTTTCTCGATAATGTAGCTGGTTGGATTTTAGAATTAGACAGAGGAGAAGGAATTCCCTGGAAAGGTAACTATTCATCCTGGTTAGATCAAAAGTCTAAACGCTTAGCACAAGAAAGCAAAACAGCATCTAAACGTCAAAAGACATTAGAAAGAGAGCTTGATTGGGTACGTCAGGGAGCTAAAGGAAGACAAACCAAACAAAAAGCTCGTTTAAAAAATTATGATAAATTAATGAGTCAGGATCAAAAGCAGCTTGACGAAAAATTAGAGATATATATACCTAATGGACCTCGTCTGGGAACCAATGTGCTTGAAGCCTCGGGCATTAGTAAGGCTTATGGTGACAAATTACTATATGAAGACCTTAATTTTAACCTTCCTCAAGCAGGAATTGTAGGGATTATAGGACCTAATGGTGCAGGAAAAACTACAATTTTTAAAATGATCATGGGTGAAGAAACACCAGATAAAGGTAGTTTTTCTGTAGGTGAGACTGCTAAGATAGCTTATGTAGATCAGGCACACTCTAATATTGATCCTGAAAAGTCTATTTGGCAAAATTTTAGTGATGAACAAGATCTGGTGATGATGGGAGGTAAGGAAGTGAACTCACGGGCATATTTAAGTCGTTTTAACTTTGGAGGAAGTGAGCAAAATAAAAAAGTATCTACCCTATCCGGTGGTGAACGCAACCGCCTACACTTAGCAATGACGCTAAAAGAAGAAGGTAATGTATTGCTTTTAGACGAACCTACTAATGATCTTGATGTCAACACATTAAGAGCGCTAGAAGAAGGGTTAGAAAACTTTGCGGGATGTGCTGTAGTGATTTCTCACGACCGTTGGTTTCTGGATCGTATTTGTACACATATATTAGCTTTTGAAGGGGACTCACAAGTATATTTCTTTGAAGGTAGTTTCTCTGATTATGAAGAAAACAAAAAGAAACGATTGGGTGGTGATTTAATGCCAAAACGAATTAAATATAAGAAATTAGTCAGGTAATTTATTTTGTGTATGTTCTAAATGATAAATTTCTACGTAACATTAATTAAAATTAAAATATATAATTTGATGCTTAAATCATAGGCAATGCCATTAAAAAAAATAAAAGTTATTGCATTTGATGCGGATGACACTTTATGGGTAAACGAAACCTTTTTTAGGAAAGCAGAAGAAGAATTCTGCGATTTAGTAGCTGATTTTTTACCAAGAGAAGAGGCGAATGCATTGCTTTACGAAGTAGAAATGCAAAATTTGGATCTGTATGGGTATGGTATCAAGCCATTTACACTTTCTTTAATAGAAGCCGCTATACGAGTAACTAATGGGGATACTACAATCCAATTAATTAATACTCTTATAGCAAAAGGAAAGCAAATGCTCAATGAGCCTATTGAGTTATTAGATGGAATAGAAGAAACCTTACAAGAATTATCTACCAGATACCGATTAGTAATGGCTACAAAAGGAGATTTACTAGATCAAGAGCGCAAGTTAATTAAGTCTGGTCTGGAGAAGTACTTTCACCATATAGAAATTGTGTCTGATAAAACCGAAAAGCAATATGCTAAGCTTGTTAAGCATTTGGATATTGATGTAAGTGAGTTTTTGATGGTAGGTAACTCCTTAAAATCTGATATTGTACCTGTACTCAATATTGGAGCACATGCTTTTCACGTTCCGTTTCATACTACATGGATTCACGAAATGCACGAGGAACCTACAGATCATCCTAACTTTAAGATGTTAGTCTCTGCTAAACTCTTACTCAATTATTTATAAAATAAATAATAATATACCTCAATAGATAAGTTTCTGGTTTCAGTTCAAAGCATTTTGAATCAGCCTGTTTGTATGTGTTCAATCAAAATAGAAAAATAATTAATTTTCAAAATAAAAATCCTATTTTCAAATTATTATTTTGATTTTCTGATGATTCTATTTTAAGGTGGTTGTGTTTTATTTTAAACAGGTAGTGTATCAAATTGTTTCACCTCACCAATTTTAATTTCTTGTAAAGAAAGATTCCCAATACGTACACGTACTAGTCGTAGCGTAGGGAAACCAACAGCTGATGTCATTTTACGCACCTGTCTAAATTTACCTTCTTTCAGTGTTATTGAAACCCAACTGGTAGGACCGTGACGTTCATCTCTTATCCTTTTAGATCTTTCCTGAAACTCAGGAATAGAAGTTAACTTATAAGCCTTGCAAGGTTTAGTTCTGTATTTTTTTCCATCAAAACCAATCTCAACACCTTTGCTTAATTCTAAAATAGCATCTGCTGAAATATCTCCGTCTAACTGAGCAAAATATTCTTTTTCAATCTTACTACTACAGATATGATTACTTACTTTTCCATCGGTAGTAATAAGTAATAAACCTTCAGATTTTTCGTCTAATCGACCTATGGACATACTTCCTTCCGGGAATTCAAATAATTCACCAAGCAATCGTTTGGTTTTTTGCTTCTGCCCATTATTGATAAATTGACTTAAATATCCATAAGGTTTGTATAAAGCAAAATGATGATGATTTTTAATCTCTGTATTCATATGCAAGTAAAAAGAAGGACAAAAGTATTTTTTTTGATAAGAAATCAGGTAAAATTCTGTATAATACTGTAAAACAATTAAAAATGCATTAGAGTTTTGTCATCATCTTAGGAAGAACTATCTTTGCAAAGATGCATAATGCTGTAAAAAATAGTTTTTTTAATAGTCTTATGCTTAGTAATTGAAGTATCTTATTAACGTATAAGTTTAATTTTTTTAAGCTTCTTCTTGTGGTTTGGTATCTCAATAACTTTATAAATATAGTACTAAACAAGTTTCATTAAACAAAAAAAACAGCTTTTAAACGAATGGCAAAATCGCAACAGACATTTAGCAAGATTGAAAAAGAAAAAAAGAAGATAAAAAAGCGAGAAGACAAGCAAAAGAAGAAGGAAGAGCGTAGAGCTAATTCTAAAAAAGGAAGTGGATTCGATAATATGATAGCATATGTAGATGAAAATGGTCATCTTTCAGAAACGCCACCAGATCCTACTAAGAAGAAAAAAGTAATTAAAGCAGAGAATATTGAGATAGGTATACCAAAAAGAGAGCATATTGAAGAAGATCCTATCAAAAAAGGTAAAATCGCATTTTTTAATAATGATAAAGGATATGGTTTTATCAACGAAGAAGATACGGGTGAAAAATATTTTGTGCATATCAATGGTTTAATTGATGAAGTAAGAGAGGGTGATAAAGTTACTTTTGAACTAGAAATGGGAATGAAAGGATTAAATGCTGTACGTGTAAAGAAAGTGTAAGCATTAATCATATATTATAAGAAATTAAAAATGGTCATCGCTTTTGTGATGACCATTTTTAATTTCTCTTGTTTTGCTGATACTATTGATTAGGATACCAATCTAATTGAACGACATCAATTGAAGGATCACCAGAATTTACAATTTCCTTAAACTTGGATACATCACTCAAACCTTCTGTTCCGCGATAATGGTATGGGTATACCTTTATAGGTTTAAATTCTAAGACAGCACTAGCAGCACTTTCTACAGTCATAGTGTACGGTAAATTCATACAGACTAAAGCAATATCAATATTTTTAAGTGCTCTCATTTCCGGGATATCTTCTGTATCACCAGAAACATAAACACGTTCATCACCCAGTGTGATAACATATCCATTGCCTCGTCCTTTACTATGAAATTTTAATGCTTCCTCACGTAAATTATACATAGGTATGGCTTCTATGGTAATTCCTTTTGTATTAAGGCTATCTCCATTATTAAGAATCATCAATTGGCTGGTATAGTTAGCGGGTAATTTTTCTGCCACAGCTGCAGGAACTATCATTTTTGCTTTAGAAAGATCTAAACTGTCTAATGTTTCTATATTCATATGATCTCCATGAATATCCGTAATCAATACCAAATCAGCCTTTTTTTGATTCTCAAAAGCTTTGGTTTCTCCGTTAGGATCAATGTACAACACCTTTCCATCATATTCTAATATGGTTGTAGCATGTTCAATAGGAGTTATTTTTATATTAGAAACTATGCCTTTAGTGGTGTCAGTACTGAATTCTTTAGCTTCAGTACCTGCTATGGTAGTTTCTGCCTTTTTACTGTTTTTACAACTCCATATGGATATGCAAATTGCAAATAATAATAACGTGTGAAATTTCATTAGTGTTTATTTAGATTATATTTTAATATATAAAACGATCTTATATCTTGAAAAACTTTAATGCAAGATTAACTATTGATCCATAATTTGATAGCCATCAGAACCACCATAATAATTAAAAAAAATTTTACGAGACCATCTCCTTTTTTTACAGACCACCTGCTGGCAATCCATCCTCCGGATGCATTACCTAATGCTAAGACCAATCCATATACATAATTTATTTGTTCATTAAATGCAAAAACTGCTAACGCTCCAATAGTATAAATGAAAACAACTAACGCTTTTACCGCATTAGATTTTACTAAGCTCATTTTATTAATAGAACTTAGCGCAAGCAAAATAAACATACCTACACCAGCCTGAATAAATCCACCATAAATTCCAATGAAGAAAAATGCACTTATGGATATCCATAAATACTTTCCTTCAAAACGTTCTTTAATGTTTTCTAAGGTAATATTAGGTTTGAACACCATGAATAACACCATGATAAGCATCATGGCTGCTAATATTTTATTAAACGTTTCTCCTTTGATATCAATAGCAATTTTAGCACCAATTAAAGAACCTATCAGCGCAGAAATACCCAGATATATACTAAAAACCGAGGGTTTTATTCCCTTGCTTTTAAAACCTGCTACAGAAGTAATACTTTGTATAAAAATTCCAATCCTATTAGTACCATTAGCTACAGAAGGCGGTAATCCCATAAAAATTAGCATTGGTAAGGTAAGCAAGGAGCCTCCGCCTGCAAGGGTGTTAATAATGCCTGCCAGAAATCCAACAAGTGCCAGTAATATAAGAAGTGTAATTTCATTCATAAAGACAATGGTATTTACTAATAGTTCTCAAAAATAACCAAAACTAAAAAATACTACTCTTTTTGCACAGCATATATAGTATAAACTAGTAAACTATTGTAGATTTACATTGTTAACCAAAAAAATATAACCAACGTTAAAGCTTTAGATAACATACTACCTATTCTGCAATCTATTCGTGATTATGATATCTCTACATTTAGATCAGATGCTGTTGCGGGAATTACAGTAGGTGTTATATTAATACCTCAGGCAATTGCCTATGCACTTTTAATGGGTGTACCTCCGATTTATGGATTGTATGCATGTTTAATTCCTTTGATTTTATATGCTTTTTTAGGAACATCCAGGCAATTAAGTATCGGGCCAGTAGCTGTCACTGCTATTTTGGTAATGAGTGGGGTTAGTCAACTGGCAAAACCTTTTACTACTGAGTTTACCAATCTAGTCGTTTTTGCAGGACTGCTAATTGGAATATTACAAATTTTTATGAGTGTTTTACGTATGGGTTTTTTAGTAAATCTAATTTCTCAACCAGTAATATCCGGTTTTATATCTGCTGCTGCTATCATCATTATCATTTCACAACTAGGATCATCTTTAGGAATGAAAATTCCTGATTTTAAGTATGCATATGAAAATGTATGGTATGTTATACAACATATTAATGCTATTCATTTAATTACATTTATAATTTGTATTGTTTCGATCACATTAATGTTAGTGTTTAAAAAGTGGAAAAAATCTTTTCCCGGAGCACTATTTGTTTTAGTTGTAGCTACAGGTATTACCATTGCTTTTGATCTAAATAACCTGGGAGTAGCTGTGATTGAAGAAGTCCCAAGTGGACTTCCTGAATTTGGGATACCTACCATGAGTTATGATAGCATGATGGCACTTATTCCCTCTGTATTGACTGTTACTTTTATTGGATATGTAGGAAGTATTGGAATTGCAAAATCTCTTGAGATGAAAAACAGAGATCATACTATTCGTCCTAACCAGGAATTACTAGCTCTTGGTCTTGCTAAGGTTATTGGTTCTTTTTTTCAGGCAATTCCATCATCCGGAAGTTATAGTAGATCAGCAATTAATGACGAAGCAGGAGGGAAGACAGCTATTTCATCTATAATAACCGTGTGTATGGTTATTATTTCACTTCTCTTTCTTACTTCTTATTTTTATTATATCCCCAAAGCCGTATTAGCAGCTATTATATTAGTTTCTGTTTTTGGTCTTATCAATTACAAAGAAGCCAGGTATTTACTCACTTTGCGTAGAAGGGAGTTTATCGTTATGATTATTACTTTTTTTGGCACTTTAGTTTTTGGAGTGGAATTAGGAATTTTTATAGGTGTCATTCTTTCCTATATATTTTTACAATATTATAGTTCAAAACCGCATGTAGCTGAGTTGGTTAATATTCCTGAAACAACATATTATCGTAATATCAATAGATTTCCAGAAGCATCGCAATCCAGTAACTATTTAATTATACGATTTGATGATCAACTATATTTTGCAAATACTAGTTATTTTAAAGATACGATTCTAAGTCATATCAATAAACGCAAAGTAAAACCTAATTTTTTTATTCTGGTATGTACTAATATGCATGATGTTGATAGTACAGGATTACATGTGCTTGAGGATATACATCAATATTTAGAAGAATCCAGAATTCAATTATTGATCACAGGAGCAATTGGACCGGTCAGAGATGTTTTAAAGCGTGCTGGTTTTACAGATAGATTGGGAGTGCATCATTACTTTATGAATATTGAAGACGCAGTAAGGTATACAGAGAATGAAGAAAGTCATCAGGATACATTCGAAGCGGCCGTACAGTTCAATAATAAGCGTTCTTTTTTAGATTAATAAACAAAAACTTCCGGAATGTGTATTCGGTTTTCTATAAACAATTACTTGTCATACACATGCATTTTTAATCCCATACCATAATTCATATGACCACTTTGGATCAATGTGTTATTCTCACTATATTCCTTATCAAAGCGTTGCCACGTTCGGTTTCTAAAAAATATTCTTCTACTAAAGGTGATATTATTTTTAATTTTATTGGTAAATGGAAGAAGTGGACGGAAGGTTGTAGGTATTTTTACAATCCCTTTGCGGGTCTCTACCTCGTGATACTTTTTAGTATGTTGTAATTTTCCTTCTTTATCGGTGTAGCCTAAAACCTGAACAGAAATAAAAAATCCTTCTTTTGGTATAAAAACTTTATAATCTAAAATATTCAGTTCGTAATTAGATTTATTTTTATTAGTAATTCTGAAAATAATATCTTCATTAGCTAATCGTTTTCCGGGAACACCATCATTGTTTTGATAAAACTGCATTTTAAATAAGGTGGAGAAGGACTGTTTGTTTCCAGAAGGATTTTTTGAGGACTCCATCATCACCGGTATATATACAGAGGCAACTTTTGTTGATTTTAAAGGGTCTCTGGGAAAGAAAACGGCAATTTCTGATTCTACAGTAGGTAGCCAACATTTAAAATAATCATCATGTAGGATAGCACTTTGTTTCTTTGTTTTATATTTTCCTAAGTTTTCAGATTTTACGATCACTTCTTGAAGCTCAGCTATATCTTGTGTTAAAAAAATGTTTTTAGGAAGTTTTGTTACACTAAGGCCTAATTCTCTATGGCCTAATGCAGAAATATATAATGAGTCTATATCAGGATATCGTTTTTTAGAAAATTCAAAAACACCATCCGCATCTGCAAATAACCCATTGCCATTACCAAAAGATATAGTAGCATATGATATAGGAGTTTTTTGTACAGCATCTAATACAGTATAGACCTGAGCAGACACAAAATGAAAAAACATAAAAAAAAGGAGTAACGGAGCAATTTTTTTCATTGTAGATTAGGGGGATTAATAGTTGGTTAAATTAGTAAAAATATTTTTAAACGGTAGTTTCTTCAATTTATTCTTAAGGATTGTTACTAATTTTAATACATATGTTTTTAGTTTTCTTAAAACAAAAAGAAGGCCAAAGAATATTATTCTTACTTTTTGTATACTATTTTTAAAAATAACTCATGATGTATTTAATCTAGAATAAGAATTCTAGTTCTATATTTGCCTGGCTTAAACGTAGTTTGTCTATCAACAGTATAAAATGATATTTTATTGAAAAAAGCAATCTATTTTATGATTATGAGTACCGTAGCATTTACGGTCATGAATTTGTTTCTAAAACATTTAAAGGATCTGGGTTTTGATGCTTTTCAATTAGTCTTTTTTAGATCAATAGGAACCTTGTTTTTTACCATGCCTTATCTACTATATCATAAGATTCCTATATTGGGTAATCAGAAGGTATTATTAGTTTTTAGAGGGCTGGCCGGTGTTACTTCTATGGGGTTGTATTTTATGTCTCTTGGGTATTTAGCAATTGGCACCGCAGTTTCTTTACGCTATTTGGCTCCAATTTTTGCAGCAATTCTTGCTGTCTTTTTTCTAAAAGAAAGAGTAAAACCTATACAGTGGCTATTTTTTCTGATGGCTTTTGTTGGGGTACTAATCATAAAAGGTTTTGATGCTTCTATTGATACTGTCGGATTATTACTTATTATATCATCAGCTTTATTTAGTGGCGTGGTATATGTGTTAATCAATAAAATAGGAGTAAAAGACCACCCTGTGGTAATTGTTAATTATTTTATGTGGATTTCTGTGATTTTAGGAGGAATCCTATCCATTTTTAATTGGACTAAGAACCCGGAAGGAGTAGAATGGTTGTTTTTATTGAGCTTAGGTGTTTTTGGATATTTTGGACAATTATTTATGACAAAAGCGTTTCAATCACAAGTCACTAATAAAGTAGTTTCTCTTAAATATATGGAAGTGATTTTTACGATGATTGTTGGTGTTTTATGGTTGGGCGATGTGTACCCTCTACTCAGTGTATTAGGTACTGTACTTGTAATAGCAGGTCTTGTGTTAAACATGTTTTATCGATCTAAATAAAATCAATATAGTATTGATTTTTAATTGTTTAAGTATGTTTTGCTAAACAATAACTCCAATATCTTTGTTTAACCCACACTGTTCAATAAACTTATTAGTAAATACTGCTCTCGTATCATGATCAAGTAATGCGTTACGTGTTTCAATCCAATGTTGAACCGCAGCTGTGCCATACATTTTTTGAATTCTACTAAAATTAAGATTAAAGTTTATTTTACCCCAGTGTAAGGTGTATGATATATGTAATGTTTCTAGTCTATTCCATATTTTTTGATAAAATCTACGGGTGCTATCAGAATCTACACCATCTAGTTCTAATACGCAAGTATTAGTAAATTTTGTAAAACCAAGCAATGCTTGAGTTCCTTTAACATAGCGTAACGAGATACCGCCAGGAAAAGGATCACCTCCTTCTATAATATTAAGTATCTCTTTTGTAACAGTAACGCTATCTTTGATATCAATACCTAATGCTGCACTTGCTACTTTTCCTCCAAATTTTGTATTGTTGTATGTTTCGCCAATGGTACCCTCTAGTGCAGGAGTTTTTTTGTATGCAAGTGGGAAAAGCATATTAACTAAACCGGGTACTAGTGTGGTAGATAATGTACCCAGACTATCCATCATTGTTTGGATCAATCCCAGTAAATCATCCCCATAGGTGAGTCCGTTAGTATCACGAACTCTTTTTTGATAATCATCACGATACTCTCGTTTATAAGCTACTTTTATAAAAACTCCCTTGTCTTTATTATCTGGTGTAAAGTCATAAGGATTTATTAATATTTCAAAATGATATAGTTCTCGATCCGGAGAATGCTGAGGAAATGGTAATAAATTTTCAATAGCAGAAAAATCCTGAGTAATCATGGTGTGTTTTAAGATATCATTATAAGCGATTTTATCTATACGATGCTCTTCAAGCAGGAATTTAGGCTCGGTTTCTATTAAAATACCGTGAAGAAAACCAAAACTCCCAAAACTAACCAAAGCAGCATTAAACATAGTATCATCCTGAATGCGTTCTGCTCCAAGCCAATTCACAAATTTATCAGATATAACAGTAGTAGAATGACGCTCTAACCAAACATGACGATTTTTACCAACAATTAGATGAATACCAACTACAAAATCCTGAATAGATCCCACGTTAAAAGCAGCGCCGTGAGTGCCTGTAGATAGTGCACCGGCAATGGTTTGTCCGTTACTCGCACCAGATGCTTTAATGGATCTACCAGGTTTTTTCTCTTTCTCTAATTTTGAGTTAAGTTGTAAAATTGACATTCCGCATTGAGTGAAAAACAAGTTTTCTGGTGCTCCTCCCTGATTAATATAAGCATCTGCTACATATGACCTGGTTATTGAGAATGAAAGACGTAAAGATTTCGTATCAACAATACCTCCTTCTGATACTGCTACCTTAGAGAATGACCATCCACTACCCATAGCACGCAATCTGATTTTGTTTTTTATAGCATGCCCGATAAGCCATTGGATATTTTTTGTAGTGGCTCTGTATTTTTCTGAGCTTTTTGATAAAGCATGGTTGTTTCGAAGCTTAAAAGAAGCGTCTTTGATTAGCTTTTGTTTAAAATTTTGATGTCTGTTTTCCCAAGATGTAATAGGTAGTATTTCTATGCCTTTTGGTAGTGCCATGATGTAGCGTTGTTTTATTGTTATAAAGATTCTATAGGAATGTCAATGGGGGCGCACTCCCATGAAACTGTTTGCGGAACTACAATCCCCAGTGTAGCTGCTGATATTAATATATATCCAATATTAGTAGTGCTGGTCACTGCATTCATATGTCCTGATTCACATGTAGGATCAATATCTTTTGAGGTAATCAATCCCCATGCATAATTCCATGAGGTCTTGCTCTGCTTCATTATAGAATCGTTGTCGTATGTACTTACCACCCGTGTAGACATACAATTCATAAAGCATAATGAGAATATAATGACTATGCTTATATTTTGTAATCGAATATAACTTTTCATATCTCAGTTTTTAGATAACAATCTGATTATTAAATTGAAGTGTTAAGTGTTTGAAATATAGTTATATAATGAAATCAAAAAAAGGGTGTTTTACCTGATTTTGTCGATAGTTTATGTAATAGGGTAAGTTTTGTCTGATTGTTTAGGTTATTTTATAGTGTATAGCAATTAACAGTTCATCAGTAAAAACCGACAATTCAGTATGATCAATTATTAGTATGCCTGAAAAAAGTGGTTCATTTGATCTAAAATCAATGCAATATGAGCGATCAGGTGAAAAAAATAGTATCCATTTCTTTATTTTTTCTAATAGCAATTAGTTTACGATACTATATTATAAAGGTTAGACCCGACTTTTTTGTAAGCTCTAATTTATATATAAAAGTACTGCTACAAGGTATTGGGCCTATGATCGGGGGATTAGTAGTTGTATATCTTTTGAAAAGAGCTAATAAACTTACATTTTTTAGTATTGGGATATGGAGAACACTTCTTGTAGTAGTAACACCTTTGTTTTTATTTTCATTAGCGTCAATAATTAGCACAGGGCAGTTTAGTTTATATCTAATAAGTTATGTTGGTGTTATTATGTGTTATGCATTGCTGGAGGAGTATGGCTGGAGAGGCTATTTACAATCAGAATTAAGTGGGGTAAAAAATATATACAAATATTTAATTATTGCTATACTCTGGTTTGTTTGGCATTTAAATTTTGAGATTTCGATGGGAAATATTATCTTTTTTATTATTTTATTTGCCGGAAGTTATGGGATCGGTTTTATTGCAGAAAGGTCAAATTCTTTAATTATGTGTGCTTTATTTCATTCATTCTTTAATTTGTCACAAAACAAGCTTTTACAAGATATAGACCTGACTTATAAGCTTGGGGTGATTATACTCTCTGTGTTGGTTGCTGTTCTTGTTATGCGGAATTATAGAATAAATAATAAAAAGTCTTTAGAGATTGTAAATTTAAAATCAACATAAGTATTTGTATATTTGTTCTATCACGGCATATCATGTAAAGTAGGTCATGATATACTTTAAATGCTATATGTGTCACTATAAGTATAAGTAAATATACTTACAATAGTTAATGCTTATTAAGTATATTAATATATACCTTAAGTACCATATTTTTATTTAATGTATATTTGTATATACTTTAAAAAAAATAGTATAATGAATCTATATAATCTTTCTGATACTGATATTTTTTTGGAGCTTGCACACCGTGTAAAAAAGAGAAGGCTTAATCTTAATATTACGCAAGAAGAACTCTCTAATAAAGCTGGTTTACATGTGCAAACTATTAAAAATTTTGAAGCAGGTAAAACCACTAACTTATTAACTTTTATTCAGATTCTTAGGGCATTTGGAGACTTAGATGCTTTAGATTCATTTCTACCAGATCCTGGAGTGAGTCCGATACAATTATTAAAATTAAAAGGAAAAGAAAGAGAAAGAGCATCCGGGAATTCTAAAGATAATACCAACGAATCCTCATGGTAGATGTTATTAAAATTACACTTTGGGGTCAAGAGTTAGGAGCTTTAAGTTGGGATGCAACTAATAAATATGCTTCCTTTGAGTTTTTTCCAGAGTTTTTAAAGAATAATTGGGATGTTTCTCCTATACACATGCCAATTAGTACATCACAAAAAAGAATTTATAGTTTTCCACGTTTACAGGAAGATACTTATAAAGGTCTTCCGGGTATGTTATCTGACGTATTACCAGATGATTTTGGTAATCGCCTGATTGATCAATGGTTATTACTAAATCATATCCCAAAGGCACAATTTACCCCTTTAGATCGTTTATGTTACATCGGAACCAGAGGTATGGGGGCATTAGAGTTTCAACCTGCAAAAAACACGATTACTAAAGCAAGTAAAATAGAGATTGATAAACTAGTAGTATTAGCCCAACAGGTACTAAATTCAAGAGAAAAGATAGATTTGAATATGGCGGATACTGAGCATCTTAATGAATTAATCAAGGTGGGAACTTCTGCAGGAGGGCAACGTGCTAAAGCAATAATAGCCTATAATCCTAAAACCAATGAAATTAAATCAGGACAAACTAATATACCGGATGGTTTTGAGCATTATCTCTTTAAATTTGATGGAGTTAATGATATGTCTCTTGGTGATCCAAAAGGGTATGGGAGAATAGAATTTGCTTACTACTTAATGGCGGTTGACTGTGGTATTATTATGCAACCTTCTCAATTATTCGAAGAAAATGGTCGTGCTCATTTTATGACAAAGCGATTTGACCGATTACCTAATAATGAGAAGTTACATATGCAGACCTTATGCTCTATAGCACATTTTGATTATAAATTTCCGGGAGTCTATTCTTATGAAAATGCATTTGGGATCATGCGTCAACTGAGATTACCTCATAGCGATGCTGTACAGCAATATAAAAGGATGTTATTTAATGTAATCGCCAGAAATCAGGACGATCATACTAAGAATATTTCATTTTTAATGAATAATAAAGGTATCTGGAAACTAGCTCCCGCTTATGATGTAACCTATTCTTACAATCCCACTGGAATTTGGACAAGCTTACATCAAATGTCTGTCAATGGCAAGCGTGATGAGTTTACTATGAAAGATTTATTAGAGGCAGGAGAGAAGATTAGTTATAAAAATAGCAGAATAGCGATTGAAGAAATAATGCAAGTTATCGCCAATTGGAATATATATGCAGATAAGGCAGGTATTCCTAAAAAACAAGCACATCAATTACAGAAAGCATTTAGAATGCATCTATCATAAATCAAATTATAATTATTTTTCGAAAGAACCTGTTTAAAATACTAGTAATCATGATATGTGTATATACTTCGTATGCGGAGGATAAGGATAATTTTGAACTCATGAAAAATTCTTAGGCGTTATATTCATCTATAGTAAACCTATTAAATTTATCCATAAAGGAAATAAAACAGGAAATATTAGATTGGTTTTAATATTTAATACTATAAATAATCTTTACACTCCTTTTCTTTCTTCTGAAATCATCTTTTACTCTGACGGAATGATCATTTCGACAGCTTTTGCAAGCTATTTTATAGTATTTAGCTCAATAATTATAAAAGCGTTGTTATGTTTAAAAAATATCGAATTCTAAAATGGACCTTAATTTCTTTTTTAGGTATCATCCTTATATTCATTACTTTCGGGATATGGTTTAAAAGTTTAATACCTCATAAGAACCTTACACTAGAAGCTACTCAGGTCAAAGACTTACCCTATTTATCTAAAAATATTCAATCTAAACGAGGTAAGATTTCATCCATTGCTTTTGATACTGGATTTAGTAGTTTATCTTCATTTAACGTAGCATTTAAGAAATTTGAAAAAATGACTCCTTCCGCATATAAAAAGTAATATATAATTTAATGTGATCTAAAGGATATACTATTTGATTTAAAATACTTCTTTTTCATTTGAGCGCTCAATTTTTGTATAAAAGCACGTTGATAAAGCTATGCATGCATAGCTTTGTAGTCTGTTAAAGTATAATATTAAAATTTAAAATTATGAAAAAGATTATTTATGTAGGAATCTGTTTACTGTCATTAAGTTTTTTCTCTTGTGATGGTGATGACGTTGATGATGTAGCTTGTGAAGTGAGTGAAGGAACTTTAGAAACTGTAGCAGAAGAAGCTTTTGATGCTTGGGAAGATGATAAAGAGGATGATGACAAATGTAATAATGCAAAAGAAGCTATTGAAGAGTATAATGAGTTAGAATGTGCAGAAGATGGAAAATTTGCTTTAGAACTTGCTGAACTATTCTTAAACTGTCCAGACGCATAATCTATACTAGCATTAGCTATTAGTGGTATAATACTAAAAGTAGGATCAAAAAAGACGTTTAATTTTAAACGTCTTTTTTAGTTTTAACAAAGAGTCTTTTAGATTCTTAGTTAGTTATTATAGTATTATCGTTGTTTTTAATAATTCCCAGACGGTATTGGCAACTATTTTATGACCTTCTGCCGTAGGGTGAATTCCGTCACTTTGATTGAGTGCAGCAATTCCTCCCACGTCTTTTAAAATAAAAGGAATCAGTTTCAGATTATTTTTCTTAGCCAGATCAGGATACATCTGTCTAAACTCTTTTGTATAGACTTGTCCCAGATTGGGAGGTAATTCCATACCTGCCAGAATAATAGTAGTTTCCGGACTCTTAGTTTGAACTATATCTATAATTGCTTGCAGATTGGCACGGGTTTCAGATATAGGCACTCCTCGTAAACCATCATTAGCTCCCAGCTCTAATAAAAAAACGCTTACATCTTGTTTAATGACCCAATCAATTCTACTTTTACCACCAGCAGTGGTTTCTCCACTTACACCAGAATTAATAACCGTATAGTTTAGGGCTAATGAATCAATCTTTTGTTGTAGAATAGCAGGATAGGCATCATTAGTATCATCAAGACCATATCCAGCGGTAATGCTATCACCAAAACATAGAATTATTTTAGAAGCAGCAGTAGACACTTTCGTTTCTTCAATCTCTGCAGTGGATTGTTTATTTTGTTTGGTGCTTTTAGATGTATCTTCACCACAAGCAAACAATGCTAAGGCTATTATAAAATAACAAAACTTTAAGAATTTAGATACTTCTACTGTTGGTAGATTTAATTGCAATCGCTTACTTTGATTAATAGACATAAGGTGTCTTCTAAATTAAAATTAATATGTCAAAGATATTAAAGATTACCGGGTTGGAAAAAACATATACCAGCGGTAACAAACAATTAACGGTCTTATATAATATATCTTTTGATGTGGATAAAGGACAAACATTTTCTATCGTGGGTCCTTCGGGTAGTGGAAAAACTACGTTATTAGGTTTATGTGCCGGATTAGATCAACCTAATACAGGCAGTGTAGAATTATGTGGACAAAATCTAAATGATTTGAATGAAGACCAACGTGCACAGTTAAGAAATAAAGAAGTTGGATTTATTTTTCAAAATTTTCAATTATTACCAACCCTTACTGCTTTAGAAAATGTAAGTGTTCCTCTGGAATTACAAGGAGCCAAAAATGCTGTTAAGGATAGTATGATTTTGTTAGAAAAAGTTGGTTTAGCAAATCGCATGCATCATTATCCTTCTCAACTTTCTGGAGGAGAACAACAAAGAGTTGCTTTAGCCAGAGCCTTTGCTAACAAACCTTCAATCTTATTTGCCGATGAACCTACAGGAAATTTAGATGATGAAACTGGAGAAAAAGTAATTCAATTATTATTAGAACTCAATCAAGAAGCCGGAACCACCTTAGTCATTATCTCACATGATCTGGAATTAGCCAATCGTACACAGCAAATATTAAGATTAAAAGGAGGGAAGATAGTAACAAATCAACGTACCACAACATTGTGAATAGATCCAATACTAACATGACCCTACGCGTAAAATGGCTTTGTAAGATGGCTTGGCGTGATGCTAAAGCAAGTAGTATACGTTTACTGTTATTTATGGCTTCTATTATATTAGGCATTGCCGCGGTAGTTTCTATACAGTTGTTTAGCACTAACCTTAGAGACAATATACAGCGACAATCTAAAACGCTGATGGGTGCAGATTATAGAATTGATACCAGACAAATTCCTACAGAACGTGCTAAAGCGATTATAGATTCATTACAGCCAGATGCATCAGAGATCAACTTTGTCTCTATGATTGCTTTTCCAAAAAATGGAGGTTCTAAATTGGTAAAAGTCCGTGGCATAGAAGGAGGTTTTCCTTTTTATGGTATGATAAATACGCAACCGGGTACTGCTGCAGGGATATATCAGGAATCAGGAGGAGCATTAGTAGATGCTACTTTATTACTTCAGTTTGATATAAAACCAGGGGATTCTATAAAAATAGGTGAAATAACACTTCCCATTGCTGGTGCATTAAAATCAATTCCGGGTAGTTCAGCTTTTTCATCTTCAGTAGCGCCACCGGTAGTGATTCCACTTCAATATATTGAAGCAACAAAACTCATCCAATTTGGAAGTCGAAGAGAATACTTGTATTACTACAAGACGTCGGCTTCTTTAGATTTAAAGGTACTCGAAGATACCATAGACCCTTTACTTGATATAGAAAATGCCGATTTAGATACCCACATCAGTACAAGCAGAAGATTAGGACGACGGTATGAAAATGTAGGTAAGTTCTTAAATCTGGCAGCTTTTATTGCTTTATTGTTAGGTTGTATTGGTATAGCTAGTTCTGTTCATATTTATATTAAAGAAAAATTAAAAGCTATTGCTATCTTAAAATGTATGGGAGCATCAAGACTACAAAGCTTTCTCATTTTTCTTATTCAGATCTCTGGTATTGGAATTATTGGCGGTATCATAGGTTCTCTTATTGGTGTGGGGCTTCAGGAATTATTTCCGTTTTTATTAAAAGATTTTCTGCCATTTCCTGTAGAAATAACGATTTCATTTCAACCTATTTTTATTGGAATATTTCTAGGCTTTTTTATGTCTGTACTTTTTGCTCTACTACCATTGTTAAGAACCTGGTACGTGTCGCCCTTAGCAGTATTACGTATTGATAATCAGTTATCTAAAGAACCTAAAAAAGTGCGATTTCTGGTATTTACAACTATTTTAGTTTTTCTGTTTTTATTTTCACTTTGGCTTATTAAAGATACAGTATATGCGCTGATTTTTGTTGCAGCAACAATAGTAACTTTTGCAATTTTAGGGGGTGTTGCTTTGTTTGTTATAAAAATGATTAGAAAATTTTTCCCAAAACGCTGGGGGTTTACCAAGAGACAAAGTTTACTAAATTTATTCAGGCCTAATAATCAGACCGTTGTTTTAATTGTAGCTATTGGTCTGGGTACATTTTTAATTAGTACACTGTATTTTACAAAAGATATTTTACTATCAAAAACGGCAATAGGGCAGACGTCTGCAACCAGTAATATTATCGTATTAGATGTACAAACAGAACAACGGGATGCAGTAGCGCAAAACATAGAAGAAAAAAACTTACCAGTCATTAATAATATTCCGCTAGTTACCATGCGAATGCATAGTATCAATGGAAGATTGGTGAATGAATTACGTCAGGATACTACACGTCAAATACGAGGTTGGATCTTACAACATGAATTCAGAACTACCTATCGCGATACACTTATTGCATCAGAAGAATTAATAGAAGGAGTATGGACATCAGCACAAAAGTCAGGAGATCCTGTAGTCATTTCTATATCAGATAATTTGGCATCAGATGCTAATGTAACTGTCGGTGATCCTATTACTTTTAATGTACAGGGGGTACTAATGAAAACTACTGTAGGGAGTATTAGAAAGGTAGACTGGGGGCAATTACAGCTAAATTTCTCTATTGTTTTTCCAAAAGGAGTGCTGGAACAGGCACCTCAGTTTAATGTTTTAACAACAAATGTTTCGGATGCTGAGAGTTCGGCAAAATTACAACGTGATTTGGTTGCCAATTTTCCTAATGTAACCGTAATTGATTTACGACAAGTATATACGCTGGTCGAAGATATTCTGGAAAAAGTATCCTGGATCATTAATTTTATGGCGTTTTTTAGTATCCTCACGGGGATTATTGTATTAATAGGTTCTGTGAGAACTAGTAAATACCAACGTATTAAAGAAAGTGTATTATTACGTACTCTTGGTGCAAAAAATAAGCAAATATTAGAAATTTCAGCTTTCGAATATCTGTTTTTAGGCTTTCTTGGTAGTTTTGTAGGAATTTTGTTAGCTTTAATAAGTAGTGCGTGTTTAGCAGTTTTTGTGTTTAAAGAATCGTTTGTACCTTCTATCATTCCTTTTATAGTGTTTTTACCAGGAATTACGTTATTGGTTGTTAGTATTGGTTTAAGTAATATTCAGACAGTGTTGAGAAGTTCTCCTTTAGAAGTTTTGCGAAGAGAAGGGTAATTACAAATTTTTGTAGTAAACTTGTTTTTGGCTTTTTATAAAATAAGAAAATGAATCATAACATCATTTTGTACCTTTAATATTGTTATGAAATTAAATTATCAATGAACTCTACAGTCTAAGGGTAAGAAGTATGAGAAACAAGATTGCTTTACTACAGGAAGTAAAACGTTTTGTATACTGAGTTTATAATTTACACCCTAAAAGAGCTTTGGAGAATTCTATCGATTAAAATAATTCTAAATAGTTGTATGCTTTTTAAACCACAAATTACTGAAATAGCGAATCATATTGATCATTATTGGATTATTAATGATATCTTTTTACTATCTCAGGGAGGTTTTAGAATGCATGCATATCCAGGGGTAACACCAGATATGATCATTGTTTTAGAAGGGCATTATGAGATTCATTACTTGGAAAAACATCATATCTCTAATAAAAGTTTGCTTTTTTGTTTTATTCATAAAGATCTAGTGATCGATTTAACGCACCTTAAAAGATGTATTATCGTTAAATTTAAATCCAGAGGACTTTCGTCTTTATTACCTTTTCTTAACTATCGATCAACTGAGTTAATGTCTAATTCTGTAGTGTTAGTAGAAGATATTTTTAAAGTGAATATAGATTCTTTTATTAAACACCTAGCTAAACAATCATCAAAAGAAATTGTTACGCTATTAGATGCGTGGTTTCTGGAAAGATATAAAAAGGAACATGAAGGTTTTATTCTTGAAATGTCTCAAGAAATCAGCTCAGAACTTGATCTGAAAACAATTATGGAAGCTACAAAATATTCTTATTCTACTATGGAACGGTATTTTAAAAAAGATACTGGATTGACACCAAAAAAATTTCAATCTTTACAGCGTTATAAGCTTGCTGTCAGAGAATTATATACGTCTCAGCACTTAGATTGGCAATATTATATAGAAAAGTACGGATACTATGACCAAAGCCATTTTATTAAGGATATAAAAAGGTATACCTCATTTACACCTTCTCAATTATTACAAAATCCAGCATTTATACAGGTAAGGCCAGATTATTCCTGACGAATTTTTACAATGACATATTAAAAAAAAACACATTCTTTGCAAAAAAAAAATGATTTATAGAATTCTTTTTATTGCATTACTAGTTACAGGATGTAAAACTTCTAAAATTGAAGAAGTTTATGATATCAATCCTGAAGTTAATTTTAATCGTATACTTCAGGAAGAAGTTAATACCCCCCAGAATGAGACGGCAGGAATTTCGCTGACTGTTATTTCACCAGAATTGGGTCTTGACTTTTCTGGAGCAGCTGGTTATGACAGTAAAGATAAGAATACGACCCTAAAAGCAGAACAACCTTTTAGAATTGCGAGTTTAACAAAAACTTTTGTAGCATCAGCAATTTTAAGATTACAAGAGCAAGGATTATTAGATATTAATGACCCTATAACTTCTTATATTTCAGAAAAACATATTTCCATATTAGAAAAAGGAGGATATCTTCCTGGTACTATTACCTTAAAGCATTGTATGATGCATACCAGTGGTCTATATGATTATGCAGAAGGAGGGCCAGATTATATCGAGATGGCAAGTAAATCCCCAAAGAAAAGATGGACGCGTACTGAGCAAATTCAATTTGCTATGGATTATGGTAAACCACTTGCCCTTGCCGGAAAAGAGCATCACTACAGTGATACTGGTTATATATTACTAGGAGAAATTATTGAAAATATAACTCAAAAGGGGCTCGCAGAAGGCTTACGGACACTTCTAAAATTTGATGCATTAGAAATGAATGCTACCTGGTTAGAAAGTCTAGAAAATCGTCCTGTAGGTTTATTGCCTTCGGTAAAACGATATTTAGGAAATATAGATGCTTCAGACTGGGATAATTCTGTGGACCTTTATGGTGGTGGTGGTTTATCATCTACCACAAGAGATCTCTGTATTTTTCTTCAGGGTCTTTTTAATGGTTCTATTTATGAGAATAAGAATACGTTACCTGTGATGTTATTACAAAAAGATTTTATACCAAAGGTAAAAGGAGAGTTGCCAGAATACCGATTAGGTTTTGGAAATATCAGAAGTAAAACATCAGATGTAGAAGCTTTTTTACACGCAGGCTTCTGGGAAACAATTTTTATGCATTTTCCAAAATATAATTGTAGCATCGCCATAAACCATACAAATGGAGATAGTAAGACACTACAAAAAGTAATAAATTACGTACAATGGTTGGATAAAAATCAGAAAAGGAATACACAACCCTATTAATAGCATTAGAAACTTAACTTTTAATAACAGTAGATATTGAAAAACATAATAAGCTACATAGCAATAGTCTTAGAGTATTCCATAAAATAAGATTCAAAACGTTTTAATTTAGGATGCATTTTTTCTGAATATAACACAAATTGACACTTTTTAATACTTTGAGTAATTGAAATTAAAGCAATATATGCGGAATTCTGAATTAGAAACTCAGCATCATCGATACTAAAAATCTTTAATTGCGAGGTACTAACACCATTTGACAATATTAATTTTTTCATTTCGGCAGGTGTTGAAATAAGAATATCTACTCCTTCAAATATCTCTGATTTTTGAACATCAATATGAAGTTTTTCATGTCCTACATATACACGTAATGAAGTGTGCTTAGTGTAGGTTAAAAAAGCATTAAAAGTCTCTAATGCACGTTCTGTGTTTTCTACAAGAACGATGGCTCTTGGAGCATTTCCAACTGCCTCACATTTTAATTTATGTAAAGTGGTAAGTATAAGAGTTGTGGTCTTTCCAACATTCTTTGATGCAGTACAGAAGACATTAGCCCCACTTTTAATTACTGGAATACTTTTACTTTGAAATGGAGTTGGAGTTACTATTTCCAGATGCGCTAGTTTCTCCTGGATATCAGCATGTAATTTTTTAAAAGGCATAGAGTGAAAAGCGATAGCTATTTAAGAGGTTAGTTGTATTGTAGGTTATACTAATTTAGTATTCATAACAGGACAAATATACTACCTAGAAATCAAATAAATAGATGTATTTATTATTTCTGGGTTCGTAGAATAGAAAAATGGAATAGAAAAGTATACTTATTTATAAAGTAAAATTAAGGTTTAAAGAACCTGATCAATTGCAAATATGACCTTTGAACTACCTACACACAAAATTTTATACGGATTATTATCTTCTACTATTTTATATAATTTATTGTGATTAATTCCAAAATATGTTATTTATTATATTAAATAATCTGTTAAGTGCTATTTTTTTACGAATATTGCAAAAATAGTATTCATGCATACTATTTTTCACGCATTAATAAATCTTAAAACTTTAAAATGAAAACTCAACAAACTCAACAAACATTTGCAAAAAGATTTTTATGGCTTTTTGCCATTACATTGATCACCACCGTGACTATGTATGGACAACAGGTGATTAATGCAACTATACAACAAGATGGCAGGACAAGACAATATCGTCTTTACATTCCTCAAAGTTATGATGCAAGTAATCCATCACCATTAATTTTAAATTATCACGGCTTTACCAATACAATTGACATTCAGTATAATCAAAGTGATTTTAGACAATTAGCAGAAGACAATCAATTTATATTCGCAACTCCTCAAGGCTTAGGCGGCTTTTTTTCAGGATGGTCTATAAATAATAGTTTTGGTGGTAATGAAGATGATCTAGGATTTTCAGATGCACTAATTGATAAAATAAAAGAAGACTATAATATTAATGATAAACGTATTTATGCAACTGGATTTTCCAACGGTGGATTTTTTAGCTATAGATTAGCATGCGAATTAAGCTCGAGAATTGCTGCTGTAGCTTCTGTTGCAGGCAGTATGACAAGAGGTTGGATAAGTAGTGGTCAATGTCAACCGCAACATCCCACTGCTGTTTTACAAATTACAGGTACTAGTGACAATGTTATTTCTATTAATGGTAATGGAAGTAATGAGTCGATACAAGATGTTATGGAATATTGGTCAGCTGTAAACAATGGAGACTCCACACCAGAAGTTATTCAGCTAGGTGGTGGATCTACACGATCTATCTGGGATAATGGAGATAACGGTGTAACTGCAGAATTTATTAGAGTGCAAGGAAAAGGACATAGCTGGGTAGGTGGAAATGTGAATACATCTCAGGAAATTTGGAATTTCTTTTCTCGATTTGATATCGATGGTGAAATAGGTTCAACCACTCCACCACCTACAGACGATACTTGTTCAGGAAATATATCTTCTTTTCCTTACAGCGAAAGTTTTGAAGGAAATACAGGAGCCTGGGAACAAGCAACAAGCGATGATTTAAATTGGATAGTCAATGCGAATGGGACACCTTCTAGTGGAACAGGACCCTCTGCAGCAGTGGATGGTAATTCATATATTTATTTAGAGGTTTCTGGTGATGGACAAGGATTTCCTAATAAACAAGGAATTTTAAATTCTCCTTGTATTAACTTAAGCACAATAGCTTCGCCCAGACTTCAATTTAGCTACCATATGATTGGTAATGCCGTAGGTAACTTATCAGTAGAAGCAAGAACTAATAATACAGGAAACTGGACGTCAGTTTTTAGTAGAACTGGTGTACAGGGTACCGGATGGAATCAAGCAGATATCGCACTTTCTGCCTATGCAGGAGAATCTAGTGTGCAATTAAGAATTAATGCTGTTTCTGGTACGAGCTGGCAAGGTGATATAGCAATTGATGCGCTTAGCATTTCTAATACTACAGGAACTCCTCCTAGTGGTGATTGTGATCAGATAGATTTCGGTACTACTGCAATTACATCATTTTCTAATCAGGATGCTGATGGTACTTTTGAAATTGCAAATAGCGGGGCAGGTTTGATCTTACGTAATAATACCTGGAAGCAAATTCCATTTAATTATAATGTAACTGCCAATACCATTTTACAGTTTGATTTTACCAGTACTTCTCAAGGAGAAATTCATGGAGTGGGCTTCGAAGATGATAATACATTAACTTCTACGTATTACTTTAAAGTACACGGTACTCAAAATTATGGAATTACAAATTTTGATGATTATACAGGTAGTGCTACAAAAACATACACAATACCTGTAGGAAACTTTTATATAGGAGCAACTGACAGACTTGTATTTATAAATGATAATGATACAGGGTCAGGAAACAACTCATTGTTCTCTAATGTCAAAGTTTATGAAGGATCTTGTAATGGTTCATTGACAGCAAAAGAAGTAATCGCCAATTTATCTGATAAAGAAGCATTAATGGGTAATGAAGAAGAAGGGATAGGTGCTATTACAATGACTCCTAATCCAACAAATGATCAATTTTCTCTGTATGTAAATTCTAAAGGTACTGAAGAAATTAAGGTTCGTATTTTTACACTTCTAGGACAGAAAAAATATGAAGCGGGATTATATTCTGGAGTAAATAATTTCTCTGCTAATAACTTATCACTTAGTTCCGGGATTTATGTTGTAAAAATTGAATCTCGAGGTGATACCACAATTTCTAAAAAATTAATTGTTAGATAATAAAAAGTGAAGAATAGTATGCATTAAAAAGGAGGCTGTCTAAAAAGGTAATTTAGGCAGTCTTTTTATTTTTACACTCTTTCAGTTTTTAATTACAAATTAAATGAATGTAAAAATTTTATTAGTCAGTTCTGACCGTAACATATAATTGCACGATATAGATATAGTCTTAATTTATTGCTTCTACAATACAGAAGATCTGATCTAAATAAAAAACAACCTTCTAAAATTTAGAAGGTTGCTTTTTTATTAAAGAAAGAGATTGCAAAAGCTAATCGTACTTTCTAGGTTAAGTTTGAATTATTCTTCAAACAGGGTTCTGTTATTTTACAATTAATTTTAGCGGAGGACTATCACCAGATGAACCTAACACTTTTACCATATATAAACCAGGTACCATTCCAGAAATATCTATAGTTGTATTAGATGTGCTTTCCTTCACTGTTAAAGATTTTATCTTTTTTCCAGCAAGATTATATATTGTAATCACATTATCCTTTAAATCAGTGATGTTGCGTACCGTGAAACTTGTTGTCGCAGGGTTCGGGAACATGGTAAAAGAAAGTTTACCTCCATTATTTGCTTTATCTTCTGAAGAGTCGCAATCAGGTGCTGTTCCTGAATTACTAAAATAAATAGTATATCCATCTCCCACTAGTGCAAAATTTTCTCCGTCTACTGCTGCGGAGTATGTACCATCTAAGCCATCGATTCCTGTTCCGGTTAATGTAATCGTAGGATTAGCTTGACCGAAATTTTGGACACTATCAGAAAAATTAACATACCAAGGAGCAGTACTCAGATTAAAAGAAAATTGGTATAAACCGTTATTATCTAAATTCCAGTTTACCACAAACTTGGTAATATTATCAAGATTAGGACCACCAGTTCCTAACACATATATGTTTTGATAAGGTGCATAATCAGTTGAAGGTAAAGGTGTACTTAATGGTGTTCCAAAAGTACAATCACTACCATTTGGGTTACCTGTATCAGTTGTTCTAACAACATCAATTTTATTAGAAAGATCATAATCTCCGGTCAATACAGAAAGATTATTGTTTGTTTCCAGTCCAGTAATGGTTTCATTATAACTTAAATGGTAAATAAAACAAGTTCCAACTCCAGTACCATCAAAATCAACAGATTCTATAGTAATAGGTAAACCAAGAATATTTCCTGAATCATCAGTAACTACCCATTGTGAAGTTGTTCCAATATTTCCTGAAACAGAAACACCAGATACATTATCTGCAATACCATCTCCAACCGTAAATTCAAAAGGACCTCCACTTACAATACCTCCATCGACTTCAATGGCAGTTGTTGGTGTTAATACAAAATTTAAGATCGTTGATGAAGAACCACCGGTTTGATTTAACCATACTGTGTATGTTCCAGAAGGTAATGGTGGTGTAAAACCAAAACCAGATACAAAAGGAGCCGCTGGGTTATCTAAATCACCCATAGCAGGAAGTATATTAGTACCTACATTTGCGGTTCCATAACTTAATCCTCCTATAAGTCTGGAAGGAGCATTATTAGCAGGCTGACCACTAATGATCTCACCTTCATCGATTCCTATAAAACCTATATCATCTGCACCGCTGTAACGGTCAACTATGAGTTCTGATAACTGATATCCATCAGGAATCTCGAATGTAAAGAAGTTAGCTTGATCTACAGTTCCGGTTTGACCAGAAATGACACGATTATCACCACCAGCTAATTCGATTAAGGTAGGTACCAAATTATCGGTAGATAAATTACCATCTATATCCTCGTCGTAAACCACATTTTCAATAACTCCACCATTAATATTTCTAGTGACATCAATTGAATTTGAAATATCAAAATCTCCGCTTAATGTTGAAAGAGTTCCTCCAACGACTAATCCGGTAATAGTTCCATTATAACTTACATGATAAATAAAGCATCTACCTTCACCAGTACCATCAAAATCAGTATCCTCTACTGCTGTTGGTAATCCTAAAATACCTCCAGAACTATCTGTAATGATATATTGAGAATTATCTCCAACATTTCCTGATAAAGTAACGTCTGTAGCATAATCAGGGATCCCATCGCCAACGGTAAACACAAAAGGCCCGCCAGATAATGTTCCACCATCAGTTACAATAGGAGTTTCATCACCACAATCTGGAGCTGGATCTGATGCTAACTCACTTAGGTATATTGTAAAATCACCTGTTGTTGAGACCATTATAAAATTATCTCCATCTACAGATACATAATATGATCCGTTCAATCCTTCATAACTAGTACCTGTAATCGTTACTTGCGGATTTGCTTGGTTAAAGTTTTGAGTTAAATTAGGTATCAGATTAGTCCAAACACTTGCACCTCCAAAACTTTGAATTGAGAATTGATATAACCCATTATTAGTTAAGTTCCAATTGATATCAATTTTATGATTATCTAAAACAGGTCCATTTTCACCAACTACAAAGATACCTCTGTAAGATCCTTGGATCGTAGGAAGAGGAGATTCTCTAGGGGTGTCATAAGGACAAACAATTTCGTTACAATCGGGGTCTCTTATTAGATTTACACTTGCTACTGTACCACTACTGAATTGATTATCGCTCACGGTTAATGTTACTGTTGCATTCGTTAAGTCAGTGTATGTGTGAGAAACTTCTACGCCTTCTCCAGTAGTACCATCACCAAAATCCCAAGAATAAGTAAGTTCATCTCCATTGGCATCTGATGAACCAGATGCATCAAAATGTACAATTGGACCACCACATCTGTTATCATTTTCACTTGTAAAAGAAGCTACTGGTGCAGTTGGTTCCAAACCAGCTGTACCAAAATCAACATCACTCGTAGAGTAAAAAGCTTCTGGAGTTCGTGATCGTTGCCATACACTATAAATAACATGCTTACCTGTTCTAGGAGGTAATACCACATCGATTATATCAGTTGCAGCAGCAGGTCTTGGGTCTGTACGTACAAGACGTTCTAAACTATCCCAAGTAAGGGGTTGGTCTGGCGTCCAGTCTGCTTTAGTAATATAAACATCATAATATAATGTTACGTGTGGAGCTGAATTTGTCCAGGTAATTTGAAACGGACCAGCCTCAACCTCAGTGGCTACCCAGTCATCTCTTGTTTGATCCAGTCCTCCAAACTTGTCAGGTCTTCCTGCACTGGCCAGATTTCCATCTTGGATAATTGCTTGATGCATTCCTCCGGCATCCATTCGAGCAACTTCACTCCAATCATAAAAGGCTTGGGTACCCCAACCAATAATTGCGGCCTCACAAGCGGGCGAGTCAGGACTTTCAGGATTTTCCTGAAAACATACCCATACACGGCTGGGTGGGTATGTTACGGTACCGTGGGTAAAAGCGTATTGAATCGGCGCCAGTACAAGGACTGCGCAAACCAATATTCGCAATGTCAATTCTTTTACAGAGTAATGCTTACCCAATAAGATTTCATCTTTGAGTTTTTCTCTTCTCATGTTGGTTAATTTTAATTTTAGACTTTTGTGTGAATTAATTATTATCTAAATAATAACTGATATTTATGTATTTATTATCCAAATGTTAAATTTTAACAAAATTTTAATCCTGTTTTTTTAAGATTGGTTGACCAAAATTCAGCTATAAAATGGATAAGAATATAACGCCTTTAGGAGGTAGATTGCCTTTATAATAGGGACGTAAACCAAACTATTACAAACTATTTTTATATGTGTTTTTGTAACGAAAAATAATAAATAAATTTTTAGTATAATAAAAAGAGAAAATCAGATGAATTAGTCAATTACAGAATTTATTATACTACTTATAGGTACTCGTAATTCAGTAATAGATATTGAAAGCGATAAAAAATAGAAATAACAGTTTTGAAGAAGTTTTTGATATTTTTCTTATTGAATTTCTGTAATAGATTTACATCCCTCTGAGGGAGTTAATCCATAGCGCTTACCCGCTATAACAGTATAGTTTGCTCTTATTTTACCAGCAAAATTCCATAATTTTTGGGTGCCATCTTCTTCACCATATTCATTATAGTGAAATTCTTTTGATAGTTGTCCGTTGCCAAACCATTCTTGTTGCACTCCTATAAAATTACCAGTATCATCATAATGATATTCGGATTTTAGTTGATTTTTGTTCCACCAAGCCAGATGTGTTCCGGATTTATTACCACCTGTATAAAATCCCGATTCTGCTAAACTGCCATTGTAAAAGAATTTTTGTTCTTTGCCATGTTTTTTTCCATTTTCATAAGTTGCTTTATAGATAGTAAGTGTATCAGTCTTGGAAAAAAGTATTCCTGAAAAAGGTTCTTCTTTATACAGCATAATTTCATTAACTAATTTTAAATCATTGTCGTTAACATTCAAGTTATGAATCTTAGACTGACAGGCACTTAATAAAAGGATAAAGAAAAAATACTTTGCATTCGACATAGCATACATAATAGCATCATTTTAGACTTTGTAAAAATCAATTGCAAGTAAACTTAAAAAGATATCTTCTCCAAGTTTTCCTATGAAAAAGGTAAAGGTAAGGTTATTGTATATTTACTATTTCGAGTTCAATAATATGTTTTATGGGTTACAAAATTTATTGTAATTGTTCTGCCGAATTTAAATGAATAATTTTAGTGTTTGGAATGACTAATGTTTACTTTTATTTAAGCTTTCTATCTAGTAATTAGAATTTTATGTTAAATAGCCATGTTTTTAGTAAAAGACAAATAATATATTTTAAGTTTATCAGATTGTATTATTAATGGTACAAATATTATGATATTGACTAAAAATCATCTATACAATTTAATTTTTATTTTATTTGTTTCTATGGGCTCATGCTCTAAAGATACAGAATCTGAAACTTCCGATTCACCGCAGACCGTAGATCAAGAAGAGGAAGAACCTTCAACCGTTATAGCATCCTTTATAACTACAAATGATTTTGACTTACCGTCTCAAAATTCAGATGGCTTTACTATATTGACACCAAGTTCTGATAGTAAAATAGTATATGTTGATAGTAATTCTGGAAACGATACTACAGGAGAAGTCTATGATTCTAATGCACAAGAGATAGGTCAAAATATGCTAATGCCTACAACAAGTATAAAACCTTTTGCATCTATAGATGCAGCAAAAAGTAATATGCGTAATGATGCACCAGATATTATGTTGCTTGCTGCGGGTGGTGTTTGGGATGTAGGTCTTACCGTGACGCGTGGGAGATCGAATGAAGAGCGTAGTATCTACGCAGCTTATGGTTCAGGTTCAAGACCTTTATTACGGACTGGGGATGGTAGAGGAATTTTAAATAAGCAAATCAGTAACACAATAATATCAGGTATTAAATTCTGGGCACATACCAGAGATGATGAAGGTCCTTATTTTGAAAATCAAGAAGGAAGTGATGGTTTTAATTTTTACACACGGGATGACGCAGCTATAGAAAATGTATTAATAGAAGATTGCATGTTTCGATCTTATAAAAATAATGTATTAACAGGAGCTACAGATGCCACAAGGCTACCTTTTGATAAGTTTGTAATGAGAAGAAATATTATTTCTAGAAATTATGCAACAAATGGGCAAGGGCATTCTCAAGGTATTTATTATAATGGCGAGGGCGCCAGTGGAGGCACATCTGTTTTATTAGAAGAAAATATCTTTGATCATAATGGATGGCGTTTACAAAGTTATAGTCCAGGACAAGATGCCACAGATGGACAAGCAACTTATTTTAATCATAACACCTACTTTGCAAATGCAAAAGGCGTATTGTTTTATGGTAATATCTTCTTAAGAGCTTCATCGATAGGAACAAAATGGACTGCAAATAATGGCGAATCTTCTGCTCAAGATATTGCAATAATAGACAATTTATTCATTGACGGCGAATTGGGCATAAGTATGGGAGGTAATAATCCAGGTGCATATCGATTCAAAGACATTCTTATTAGTAATAATGTCTTACTGAATGTAGGTGAAAGTCGACCAACCAATAGAAATTTAGCTTGGAATATTTCAGCAAGTGACTGGGATGGTGGAACTATAAGTGAGAATCTTATATTACATCAAGAAAACGATCAGGTTACCTCTACGTATGGAATTGCGCTTAGTTCTTCTACTGCCATGCGAGATGTATTTGTTTCTAAAAATATTATTTACGGTTTATCTGGTGCTTCTGATAAAAATCGAGGATTATTAATAGCAAATGGATCTGGTAATGCGACGAATATCGATATTACAGAAAACTATCTTCATAATAGTGAATCCTCTGGATTGATCACTTTTAATAATCAAGATGGCTTTTTCTTTTCTGGTAATTTTTACAACAGCTCAAGAGTTCAAGAATGGTTTGGTGTAGAAGAAGTTTGGCAGAATTTTGATACTTGGTTAGAAGAAATAGAAAATGATGCCGAGGTCTTTGATACAGATATATGGGCTAATCCGGAGAGGGATATTGAGATGTATACTTCGACTTTGGGTTTAGGCAATACGAAACAGAAATTTATTGATCAGTTATATTTACAATCACGTGCAAATTGGAACCCTGCCTTGACTGCTCCTTTTATTAATAGATGGATACGGGAAGGGTTTGCAAGGTAATTCTAGTACAGATAATGATAGTTAAATGTAGAAATGTAATTCATAAAACTGTTCCAGGTATTCAGTTAGTTCAATTTGAATTATATAACAATATAAAATGCCTAACGGCTTTGAAATATATGTAAATGTAAAAGTACTTCCATCTTTTATTTATCTCGAAAGTGTATTTTAATTATCAACATTTGCTTTAAGTGCTGACCAGAGCGTATCTAAGGGTGCCTTTTCTTAATACAAGTTCGATTATAAATAGCTTTTGTTACTATTTGTTTTGATCATTACTTATTCAATCTATATTAGCAATTATTTTATTTTACCACTTTTTAGAAGAAATTATATTCGGTTTGTGTTGTTTTTATTCTAAAGCTAATTGTATTTACATTAATTCCTGGTTTTATGATTATGAAGTCTATGAGCCAATAGCAAGGCAAATCTTAGAAAATTATATTGATTCTCTACCAAATTTAGAAATTATTGCTTCTTGTAAAAATACCTTTGAAGTTCTTCAAATTTTACAAGAAAAATCAATAGATATTTTGTTTTTAGATATTAATATGCCCAAACTTTCAGGGTTAAGTTTACTAAAAACAATACAACAAAAACCTGACGTAATCACCACCACTGCATATCCGGAATATGCTATTGAAGGATTTGAACTTGCAGTAACAGATTACTTATTAAAACCTTTTTCTCTGGAGCGTTTTTTACAAGCTGTAAATAAAGTACAGAAAACCTCAGAAATAAATACAGAGAGTATATCAATTGTAAAAGCAGAAAAACAGAGATTTATTTTTGTGAAAAATAATAAAAAAATTATCAAAATTAGTTTTGATGAGATTAATTATGTAGAAGCTTTGGCAATCATTGGTCAAAGTTGTTTAGGATCGGTAGCTGTTATGTTTACATTGATGAACGGAAATTCGTTTTTAGAAATGTTTCAATTATTTATAATAACCTGTATGTGTATGACATACAATGCAGCTATTCTTTCTCAACAAAAAGCAAAATGGAGTTTCAATATTCTTATTGCGAGCATACTTTCTAGTATTATTATTATGATATTCAATATATAATTAAGTTTATAAATTCGCAATAGTTTATTTGTATCACAATAAGGTTAAAGGAACACTTTGTATATATCAACGTGTTCCTACGCTTATTGATCAAATAGTAGGAGAGAATCACCTGCTTGTACTAAAAAATAGTTACTTACCTAATAGATATCTCTTACCATATATACTAATCAGGGTTAAAAGTATGACCACTACTGCAAGCTGTATGATGTAGAATGGATTATGACTAAAACTACCAAAATAGTCCGCAAAAATAATTCCATTAATGTTTGCATACGTAATCAGAAAAAAAAATACTTCAAAAAGTTTTTTTCCTTTTGATAATATACCAAGTGTTATAGCGAGTAAAGTGATAAAAGCACTTCCCACTAGTATGGAAAGAATCGCTATATAGTTAAATGATATACCTAACCTAATTATTAAAGGAAAAGCCAATAGTAATATTAACAAGATGCCAGAAAATATCTGCGAAAACAGCAATCTACTAATTGGTCTATTTGATGTATACACAAAATAGTATACATTGTTTATGACCTCTTTTGAAGTTATATCTGATAACCTGCTAACTTGTAAAAACCACAAAACAGGTAATATTATTTGATGTGCCATTTTTATAGGAAGTACTGCAAGTAGCACCATCCCCACAATATTTAATATCCACAACCATTTTTTTCCTTTTCTAAATAGTAATAAAAATTCAATTTTTAGTAAAGGAATAATGCTATAATCCAATTGGGATTCAGGTACATTTGACAAACTAATTTCATTCATTCTTTGTTGTTGATCATTAAAACTTGATGTTTTTTTAATCTTTATAGGCTGCTTTACGTTAAACCTATGAAACAAAAAAGAAGTGATGAATATTAATAAAATACCTAAAGCAATCCAAAGAAAACGACTTAGTATAAAAGAAGTCGGAAAAGTAACTCCGTTAAATTCAAATTTTGTTGCTTTTCTAACATTTCCTACTACATAACCTATAGACAAATCAGTATTTTTATCTTCATTTGTGAGTTTCCTAACACTTTCCTCTAATTGTTGTATAACAATTTTACTTCCAAAAATATCAAGTGCAAATTCTCCTTCAGTTTTAGGAGAAAATACCATTAGAAATGAAAAAATAAAGAAAAATATAACATTTTGTATTACTGAGTATTTTCTTAAAAAGATTTCAAAAACAACAGCAAGTGCAGAAATAAAAAATATAGCAGGAATCGTAATAAGTACGTATGGCTTTATAAATTGAAATAATTCAAATGAATAGCCATCATTATATAGGAAAAACAGCATAATACTCATAAAAAAAACGATTACTACAATAGTGAGTAACAATAAAAAATTGCTTAACATCTTAGAAAGTAAATAAGCAAAATTTTTAATTTTTGTTGTGGATATAATCTGACCAACTCTTGTGTCAATATCCGTTTTTATTCCACTATTTACTAAGTAAAATCCAATTAATGATAAAAATATACTGGTCATAATAGCGGTTACATAACCAAACCAGGCGGCATTATAATAACCTATATAATTTGCAATTCTAATGGTGGAGTAACTTGCATTTGGCTCTGGCACAAAAGTGTATGCAATAGCTACACTTAAGCAAAGCGTAATTAAAAACGCATAACTTCTAGTACGTTGTAAGTAATCTAGTTTTATGATGGTAAAAAAAGTATTCATAGTTTTATGGTTCTGGGTTATAAGGAGAAACAACTAATTCATTTTAGTTAAGTATAAATAGGCATCTTCTAAATTTGCTTCTTTTTCAAAGGAATTATCAATAGGGTTATCAGCTATGTACCTAACAATTAATTGATTCTTTTTACGAGAAGTACTTACTACGAGTTGTTCTGTTTTAAAAATAGATAACTGCTCCTTTTTTATAGTGGTTTCAAACACCTTATTTCTTACCTTTTGTATAATATTTTCCTGATTTCCGTGAGTAATGAGTGTTCCGTTCTTCATAATGGCAACTCTATCTGCAATTGTATCTATATCGGAGACGATGTGTGATGATAAAATTACAATGCAGTCGTTTGCCAAGTCAGAAATTAAGTTTCTAAACCGAACCCGTTCTTCTGGATCTAAGCCTACTGTAGGTTCGTCAAAAATTACAATTGTAGGATTGTTTAATAATACTTGTGCAATCCCCACACGTTGTTTCATTCCTCCAGAATAGGTTCCTATTGGTTTTTTAGCAGCATCAATTAAGTTTAAACCTTTTAGTAAATGCGTAATTCTAGGTTTCAAATTATGACCACCAACCCCTTTCATTGCTGCTATATATGTTAAAAATTCATAGGCGTTTAAGTTTGGATAAATACCAAAATCTTGTGGCAAAAACCCTAGTTGCTTTCTCATATAATTAGGATCTTTAACAATATTATTTTTGTTTAAGCAAATAATGCCTTTGGTAGGTTTGTTTACTGTGGCAATCATTTTTAACAATGTAGATTTTCCTGCCCCATTAGGACCTAATAAGCCTAAAATTCCTTTTTCTATAGTTATAGAAAAATCGCTAATTCCGTATATATTTGAACTGTATCTTTTAGATATATTCTGAATCTCTAATTTCATGTTATTAATTTTCAGAGATTACACGGTTAATAATAGCTTCTAAACCATTTTGTCTGAAAATTAATTCATTTGGATTTTCTGGATTTACTTCTAATTCTACACCAAAACCCCCATTATAGAGTTTGTTTTTTTCTTTACTAATTAAAATAACCTTAGCACCCTGAGCTGACAAGTACAATTGTTTGTTACTCTCTAAAATTTCTATGTCCATTTTCATTCCATTCGAATCAAAAAGATATTTCCCTATAACATGTTCAAAATTAGTAGTGATGTTTTTGTCAAATGAATAAGTAGTCGGTTTTCCTTCAAGGAAGTTTAGCAGTTCATTTTTTATCATTTTCCCAAAAGGAATAGAAATACCGTTACTGAAGAATAAGGCTAAGTTTTGATTCTCAGGATTATAATATTCTTTAAAAGAGTAACCTATATTATTCCCACCGTGACCAATATAGCCACTTTTAAATTTTCTCATACCCAGACCACAGGAGGCATCATCAAAAGAAATTAGCTGTTGTAATGAAGTATCAGAAAGCAATGTTTTTTGTTGAAATAGATGATGATAAAATTTAGCCATATCGTGTAATGTTGAGGCAATGCTACCTGCTGCATAAGCAAATTTGGCAAAGAATCTATAATCTAAATATGGAGTAACATCTTCTTTTTTATGAATAGGCGTTGCTAGGTTTGCAAGGTTTTTAGAAACATAGGGATATGATGCTGTCATATTACAAGGCGTAAAGATGTACTCTTGCAGTAAATTAAAATAACTTTTATCGGTTACCTTTTCTAAGACATGCCCTAATAAAATGAAATTGGTATTACAATAATCAAATTTACCAACCTTATCAGGATTGTTTTTAGGTATTTTGTTTAAGAAATTACCATTATACAAGCTATCACTTTTAGCATAAAAGTTGTTCTCATAATTCTCTCCAACAATTTCGCCTAAACCACTTCTATGACGCAATAATGTTTCTATTGTTAAACGCCCATTCACATTTTTAATAGGCTGTAAGAAGGTACCAATAGAATCAGAAAGTTGTAAGGTTCCTTTTTCCACTTCTTTTAAAATTAAAATAGCTGTCATTTTTTTTGTAGCACTACCAATATTAAAAACGGTATGCTGGTTAAAATTATAATTGCCAATATTAGCAGTAGTAGTTTCACCATTTTTGTGTATTAAAATTCCAATTCCCTGATGTAATTCTTCCAAATAGGGGTTGTATTTATCTAGTTGATTTTGTAAGGATTGCGCATAAGAAGCACTTGTAATAACAAATAATAAACTATATACTATTGATGTCAATGATTTCATAATGATTTGATTTTTATAATGTACACTTCAAAAGTGTTACTAAAATCCTAGTATGAAAAAGAAAAATGATGAAGTGGTTTTCTAACATGATGAAGTTAACTTTATTGGGTCATCACTAAAAAAAGACTGTTCAAGTAAAAAAAAGTACCTTTCATCATTTAAAAAAGTATCCTTTATATTTAAAACGTATTTTGGGTTTAAAATTTAAGAATAACATATGTCAAAATTTGATACATGGATAGATCATAAAGTAGTACAAAACATATTTGTTTGGAGTTGCTTTTTTTTGATATTGGTAGGCACCATCTCTTCTGATAATAAACCATTAACAGCTTTATACATTTTTCTATTTTTAGCACCAGCGGTTTATATTAATAATTATTTTATTCTACCACTTTTTAGAAGAAATAATATTCGGTTTGTATTGTTTTTTATTCTAAACCTAGTCGTATTTACATTAATTCCTTGTTTTATAATTATGAAGTCTATAGAAAAAGACTTTGAAATAGATAAGTTCTTTAATCTTTTTGGTGCTATGTTTTTGGCAATAACTTTTGGTATGACAATGCGTATTACTCGAGATAGTTTTCGTCGTCGACAACAAGAAAAAGAAGCAGAATTAAAGTTATTAAAGGCACAATTAAATCCTCACTTTTTGTTTAATACGCTTAATAATTTATACGGATTATCAGTGGTTAAATCTGATAAACTACCTGATTTAATGTTAAAACTATCAGACCTGTTGCGCTACAGTTTATATGATACTAAAGAAGTATTAGTTCCATTAGAAAAAGAAATTAAATATTTAGAAAATTATATATCATTAGAAAAAATTAGATTAGAAGAAAAAACAAATATTCAGTTCACTAAATCAGGAAATCTTTCATCAAAAAACATTGCACCTATGCTTTTAATTGTTTTTGTAGAAAATGCATTTAAGCATTTAGGGACTTTAAAAGATGGAAATAGTAAGGTGATTATTTCTTTGCAAGAAATAGATAACACAATTAGATTTAGATGTAGCAATACAATTGAGAAACTGGAACCTAAAGACGAAATTCTAGAAAGAGGAAAGACGGGAATTGGCTTGCAGAATGCTAAAAAACGTTTGCTACTAATATATCCGGACAAACATCAATTGTCAATTGAAGAAAATGAAAACCACTTTACTGTGCAATTAATAGTAGATTTATAAAATGAAAATAGTAAGATGTATCATAGCAGATGATGAGCCAATAGCACGGCAAATCTTAGAAAATTATATTGATTCTCTACCAAATTTAGAAATTATTGCTTCTTGTAAAAATGCTTTTGAAGTTCTTCAAATTTTACAAGAAAAATCAATAGATATTTTGTTTTTAGATATTAATATGCCCAAACTTTCAGGGTTAAGTTTATTAAAAACAATACAACAAAAACCTGACGTAATCATCACCACTGCATATCCGGAATATGCTATTGAAGGATTTGAACTTGCAGTAACAGATTACTTATTAAAACCTTTTTCTCTGGAGCGTTTTTTACAGGCTGTAAATAAAGTACAGAAAACCTCAGAAATAAATACAGAAAGTATATCAATTGTAAAAGCAGAGAAACAGAGATTTATTTTTGTGAAAAATGATAAAAAAATTATCAAAATTAGTTTTGATGAGATTAATTATGTCGAAGCTTATGGCAATTATATTAAAATTTACACAGATAGAATGGTGTTAACCCAACAAACGTTATCTGATTTTTTACATAAATTACCGGATTTTTTCGTTCGCATTCATAAATCATTCATTATTAACTTTAATGAATTAAAGCTGATCGATGGTAATCAAACAATTCTTCGCAATGATGTTAAATTACCGATAGGTAAATCATATAGAAAAGATGTATTAGATAAGATTTAGAATTACGAAAAAACATCTTAAAACTTGATTTATAGCTCAATCACTAGCGTGCAAATACTTTGCAAACTAAACATTTGGCTTAGATTAGAGTAGAGGAGTAGAAGCAATCGGCGTAGAATACACGTTTTATTTTTTACTATTATTTAATAAATTAATAATTGTAATTAAGGCAACTTTAGCTTCTTTCATCACAGGAAGAAATGGCCATATATGTGGCATGTTTTTACCTTCTATTAATTTCATAGGTATGTTTGCCTCTTTTAATTTTGTTACCATCAACTTTTGATCCGGATAGGTAATATCATTTTCTGCGAGAAACAAAATAGTATCAGGAAATTGCTCAAAACTTCCATACAAGGGAGAAATCATTACATCTTTTAGATTACCATTTTCAGCACACATCTTTTTGGCACTTAGTAAACCCACTTTAGAAAGCATAGGATCTTTTTGATCTACTTTATCAATATCAGGATTAGAGATAGATGCATCCATTACAGGCGAAACAAGAATAAGTATATTAGGGGTTTCCTTTTTGTTAGCAATTAATCGTTGCGTTAGAGCAGTAATTAATGTTCCTCCTACAGAATCACCTATTAATGAGATTTGACTTGGTTGATAATTCTGTAAAGCCGTTTTATAGATAGAATCTATGTTTTCTGAGATTTTAGATATCGTATGTTCCGGAGCCTTGGGATAATTGCACATCCAGATAATGTAATCAGTCTCTTTTGCTATCGTCTTTATTGTATCCCAATGATGCTGTCCGGGTCCACAAATGAAAGCGCCACCATGAATAAACAACAATAATTTATCAGAGGAGCTCTTTTGACCTATTTCTGTAATGGATGAACCTGAGATTTTAAAGCTTTTAATGATATTTTCTTTAAAAGACTTACCTTTTGGCTGGTAAACATCTTCTTTTCTTATGGTTTTATACGGTACTGGATCTTGACTAAAATTCTTTTTTAAACCTTTGAGTTTAATCACTAATAGTGCAAGGTAATATGTGAAACTTTGTTTCATGAGTTGAGTCTAAGGTTACTATTCATTTTGATTGGTTGATGATTGATTTGATGTGTACTCATGTATTATTTTCTATGATGATTTTTTCAATTAATTCATTTTGCTTTTTGCTTAGAACGTGTTTGGAATTTTCTAATAATTTGACACTTTGTAAACCAGGAAATATTCTTTTAGCTCTTTTAATCATTTTCTTTCCAGGAAAAAGAATATCATTTTTTGCGGCAAATAGAGTTATCGGAGTTTGTATTGTATTGGCTTTTCTAGCACCAATGACAGGAATAGATGTAAAATCCATATCAAAATACAAGAATACTTTAGATAAATATTGTATTGCGAATTCATCACGTTCAGAAAAAACTTCTGCTAGAAACTTTTCAACATATCTAAGCTTCCTGGTTTTTATATACCGTTTCATAGGTATAAATATTTTAAATAATGCTTTCAGAGGATTTCCATTAACGATGTACGCGGGAGCAGATAAATACACTTCTTTAATTACACGCTCATTGAATTCGAGGGTTTTTAGGACAACCAATCCTCCAAATGAAAAACCAACAAGAATTACATTTTCTACCTTTAAGGCATCAATAACTTCGTTCATCCATTGTCCATAAGAATCATCTTTCATATCCAATCGTGTTTCACCACTTTTATTAGGTTGTGCTAAAACGTCTATAGCAAAAACTCTAAAATGTTTACTTAAATTAGGGTACGTTTCAAGCGCAATTGGAGCACACCCATTGGATCCGTGTATAATGATAATAGGTGGACTGGATATCGCGCCTATTGTAATAATATTGGTTTCGCCAAACGAAGTTTTGATGTTGAGATATTCAAATTCAATGGCAAGTTCTTTTAATTTCTGATCATATAAACCTAAAATTTCTTTCTTCCCTTGTGATGTTTTAAAAAGTGATTGCATACCCCAATTATTGTTACTTATTTTCTTTACATAATATTTCTTCTTTCTTTGAATAGTTACAATACTTTAGAAATTATGAAGTGTTAATCCGTTTATAGGTTTTAGGCTTTCTTAACAAAGCGATTCCTATCCAGAAAAACCAGATGATTTGACTAATTCCAAAAATTTCAGTAAAAATATCCAATGGATAAACCGTTAATATTCCTACTAACCCAACGAGTAATCCTAGAACATTTAAAGCTTTTGAAAATAAATTTCTGTGGATGGCTATACTGCTTATCAATAATACCCAAATGCCACCCACAATCTCATTTCCACCGCCAAGCCCTTCAGCAACAATACTAATAACAGACCAGATTTGCATTGCTTTTTCTGGGTTTGTAACTCCTATTTCCAGTATAGAAGTGAGTCCTATAGTAGTAATCATACCACTAGCAATGACTAATCCAACCCATATAACTCCAAATATGAAGGCTAATTTTGATAGGTTTGGAGCATGTCTTTTTAAATACTCGTGTAGTGCAAGTACAAGCACGGCTAACAGGATTCCAAATAATACATAACTGATAAAGTTTACTGTAGATAAAGTGATATAGTTATGTTCTAAAAAAGTAAAAGTATCAACCGTATTTGCATCTTTATCCGGATATACCAATAGACCTCCATAAACGATAAATGCTGATATGTATATACATGCTTCGAGGATTGCAAAAACACCTCCAACTTTTTGAATACTTCTAGATTCCATTTTTATTACTTTCTATATTCAAAGATTAGAATTTTTAAAAAGAAATAAATTGATATTTATCAAATAATCATGCGGACTTGATAGAACGAGTAGAATTTTGCATCAGCGCTATGCGTTCATCACCAAGGGGTTTTGGTATTCATTACTATGATATTAAAATATCTTTTATCGTATTATGGTATGTGGTTGAGACGCTTCCGTCGTATATCGGTTTAATGTTAAAACAAAAAAAATGGAGAGGGATGTTTGGTTTGTCATTACGCAATATTTATAATCGAAAGAATATAATTGATCAAGGGCTCGAATTTACAGATGGCGTAGATGACATCATATTACAAGCTTTTGATAAAAGGTCGTTGCGACTTACACCAGATGTAGTGATCCGTTTTAATTTTTAAGAATGAGGAAAAGTGTAATTTTTGTGGAATGGAAATAGTTACAAAATTGTATGCGAGTAGTTTTTTATTCAAAAATATACGATATGTAATTGCGGACATTAAATGTATAGTATATAATGCACGTTAGAATACAATAAACAACACTTCTTACTTGCTTCTATAATGATAATAATTCTATTGTTTATCTATATTTTAGACACTCTTAATGTTTCATAAAACATTTGGTAAGTTTTTAAATTTGACTAATTTCGCCTTCTTAATTTAGATGCTATTCATAATAAAGACCACTAGGTTTATTGAATAGTATATAAAAATCATACATATTGAGATATACTCAAATTAAATCGATTTTTGGGAAGTTATTGTTTTTTTCCATTTGCTGTTCATCCATATCAATGTCAGCACAAACTGTAGACGAAATCAAGGAATTTTTCACTTTTTATCCTAATAAAAAAGCTGCGGAACGCGATTCTACGTTGTATAAACAAAAGTTTATTGCAGCACCTGTTTTTACCTATTCACCAGAAACTAACTTTGCGTTTGGAACGGGTGCTAAGTACCTCTTTAAATTTAATGGAAGTGGAGAAGAAACAAGAGTTTCTAATATGCCAATGACGTTACAATACACGCTTAATAATCAATTTTTTCTGTACTCTGGATTCGAAGTATTTACGAATCAGGAGAAGTGGGTTATTGAAGGCAACCTATTATTTCAAAATTACCCACGTTTATACTATGGTCTTGGTAGTAACACACCAAAAAGTGCAGAGGAGCAATATGATTACTATCAGTTTCTTGTCGAGCCCATATTCTTAAAACAAATGTTTCATAAGTATCTATTTATCGGAGCAGGTTTTAGATACAATCATATATTTAAAACTAAAATTGATCCCGATGGTTTAATTGCCCAAAATCAACCTAATGGATTCGATGGTTCTACATCAGTAGGTGTAGAGGTAGCTACGCTTTATGATAGCAGAAGTAGTCTCCTCAATGCACAAGACGGATGGTATTTCGAATTTACCCATGGCAAATATGGTAAAGTTTTGGGTGGTACCAATGAATTTAATTTAACACGTTTAGATTTAAGACATTATTACGAAGTTTCTAAGAAAAATATAGATGTCTTAGCATTTCAATTCTATGCGCAATTTTCACGCGGAGACCTTCCGTTTTCAGAATATTCTTTTTTTGGTGGGAGCGAAATAATGCGAGGCTATCAAGAAGGTAGATATGTAGATCGTGATCTGCTCGCTATTCAGACAGAGTACAGAAAGAATTTTAATAACTCCAGATGGGGGGTAGTTGGTTTTTTGGGCACTGGTGATGTATATAATAATGTAAGTGAATTCCAGTTTAAAAACCTGAAACCTAATTATGGAGTTGGAGCTCGATTTAATCTTGATAAAGTAGAAAACCTTAACCTTCGTTTTGATGTTGGTTTTGGCGAGGGTACTAATGGTTTTTATTTTGGTATAGCTGAAGCTTTTTAGGTATCATCACTATTACTCAAATAATTTTTTCTATATCATCACAAACAGTACTTTAAAATTATGATGTAATACGCTCTGTCCGCATGGATAATAGGAGCGAAGTAGAAATGATATAATGGGATTATTAAAGAGGTTTTATAGCAATTCCTGGATTCTTTTATTCGTATTTAGTAAACCTTAAGAATATACTTCAAAATAAAAAAGAGAGTATTATCCTCTTCCTTATCGATATACCTTTTTGACTTTACTAGTATAGATAATAACACCGATAACAATTATACGGAATCACTAAATAACCTATAAAAGCATTTAACTTTAATTAAATGCTTTTATAGGTGATATTACTATTTTAATTAAGCGTCAGGTATTAAAATTGACTTTACATTGACAAATTCCTTAATACCAAAACCTCCGTGTTCTCTTCCAAATCCAGAATCTTTAACCCCTCCAAAAGGCATAGAAGGTTCTGCTAATCCAAATGAATTAATAAACACCATTCCTGTATCAAAATGATTTTCGGCAAGTTTGGTAGCACGTTCTATGTCTGTAGAAAAAATTCCTCCACCAAGTCCAAATCGACTGTCATTAGCAATACGCATGGCATCATCCTCATCTTTTGCTCTTATTAATGCTGCAACTGGTCCAAAAAGCTCATCATCATACGCTGGTTGTCCTGTATTTACATTTTCTAAAACAGTGGCAGGGTAATAATATCCTTCTCCGCTTGGAATTTCTCCTCCACAAAGAATTTTTGCACCCTTAGAGACACTTTTTTCAACTTGTTCGTGTAACGTTTCCCTTAAATCCTTTCTGGCCATCGGACCCATTTCAGAATCTTCTTTTGATGGATCGCCAACTTTTAAGTCTTTCATGGCCTTTACAAAGGCATCTCTAAACTCTTCATAAATACTGTCAACGGCTATAAAACGCTTGGCTGCAATACAGGTTTCACCATTGTTATATATTCTTCCTTTAACACACATTTTTACAGCAACCTCTAAATCTGCATCATCCAAAATAATGTAGGCATCGTTACTACCAAGTTCTAACACTGACTTTTTAAGTTCTGCAGTTGCTTTCTGTCCAATTTTTTTTCCTGCTCCTGAGCTTCCTGTCAATGTAATTCCTCTTACATACGTATGCTTAATGATGGTATCAGATTGATCATGTTCAATCACTAAAACCTTAAATAAACCTTTTGGTAAGCCTGCAGTTTCAAAAATAGTTTCTAATAATAGTGCTGTACCTGTTACATTAGATGCGTGTTTAAGTAATACACTGTTTCCTGCCATTAAGTTTACAATAGCATAACGTATCACTTGATAAGATGGATAATTCCAGGGCTGAATTCCATAAATTATCCCTATAGGTGAGTAGGTAACTATTCCTTTACCACCATCAGTTAATTCTCTTTCTTCGTTCTTAAGAAATTCTGCGGCATTATCAGCAGAATACTCACAAATACCAGAACATAAATCTACCTCTTGGTTACTTTGTTCTAAAAGTTTACCCATTTCATCTGTCATGAGTTGAGATAATTCGTTTTTGTAGTTCTGAAGTTCATTTCCAATAGCTTTAATTATGTTCCCACGTTCTTCATAGGATTTTATTTTCCAATTTAAAAAAGCTTCATGTGAGTCGTTTATAATTGTATCTACCTGGTCATCTGTCATGTACTTATATGATGATATTTTTTTTCCTGTAGCAGGATTTGTAGTTTCAATCATTTTTATATCTGTTACGGTTTCCATATGTTTTATTTTAATACTATATTACCCAATACGCTATTAAGATTGAGCACTTATTTTTGCTCTGTAGGTACAATATAAATGTCGTTAATATTTACCCGTTTAGGTTGTGTGAGAGTATAGTAAATTGCATTTGCTATATCTTCAGACTCCAATGTGTTCATTTCTAACATTTCTGACATTTTATCTTTAATATCTTCGTCCGTAACCGTACTGGTTAAATTTGTTGCCACAGCGCCCGGCTCAATCGATGTTACGTTTATTCCATATTCTGGTGCAAGTTCTTGTCTTAAGCCTTCAGAAAACATTTTTACAGCAGATTTAGTAGCACAATATACTGCTCCACCTGGGAAATAACGATTCGCTGCCATGGATGAAATATTAATAATATCACCACCTTTATTGTCAATTAAGTGTGGTAAAACAGACGATACTCCATTAAGCACACCTTTAATATTGACATCTACCATTTTATCCCATTCATCCGTTTTAAGCTTGTTGATAAAAGATAGTGGCATTAAGCCTGCATTATTAACCAAACCGTCAACTTTTCCGAAGGTATCTACCGTTTTTTCAACAACGTTTTCAAAATCCTTTTTCTTAGTTACATCACCTGCAACTACAAGTGCTTTTCCTCCATCTTTTTCTATTTCATTTTTTAGCGTGACTAGTTTATCTTCACTTCTTGCCATTAAAACAACTTTAGCCCCTTCCTTTGCAATTTTTTTAGCAGTTGCTTCTCCAATTCCACTTGATGCTCCAGTAATAACGATTACTCTATCTTTTAAATTCATATTTTTAGTTTTAATTAAAATTTGATTATCTCAAAAGTCTAAAAACAAAAAAGCAATCATTAGCTCTATTGGTGCTATTGTTTGCTTATGTGGTAATAGTGAACATAAACTTTTATTAAAATCATATAGTGTAGTCAAAATAATTTCTTCAACATTGGTATCAGTTCTAGTATATATATTTCTAATATAATATGAAATCTGGACTATTTTTATAATTTATTGATTTTCCATAAATTCTTTTTTTTAAGCCTAATTATCTTTTTTATCCTTTTTTTTTAACTATTATTAACATTGATAATACATTATTAACTTTTATTAACTTATTTTTTAAAGAGGATTCATTCTTTTTTCAGGATCTTTACCACGTATATAAATACGCACAAAAATTTATAAACTATTAAAACCTATTCAAAATGAAAAATTATTTAAAAATTTCAATTTTCAGTGTACTCGTTATGCTGATCAGTACAGTTTTTATTTCTTGTGAAAATGAATCTATTGATGAATCAGATCAGGAAGTGAACCTATTAGAAAAAAGTGAAAATCTTCTGCTCGATACGATTTCTAAAGAAGCAGTCTCTACAAAATTAGTTGCACTATATTCCACCCGTAACGGCACTTATATAAGTTCAGAAAATGGTGGTAATGTAACCTGTAATAGACAAGAAATTGGTCCTTGGGAAACAATCACTATGATTACCTGGGAGGATGGAACCATTTCTTTTAAAGGGAATAATGGATTATTTCTTTCTGATGAAAATGGTGCAACCAATATAAAGTTTGATAGAGCAGAAGCCGGATTATGGGAAAAATTTCAAACAGTAGGCGGAACAGGAGAAGGAGTAGGTATTATTAGAGCCGGAGAAGAAGATGGGGTCAACTTTTCTTATTTAAATGGTAGTGATACCGATGTAAATTTTAATATCGATAATGGAGGTGTCTACAGAGATTTTACTATAATCAATTTAGGAGAAGATATAGTATCAGAAAAATTAGTTGCATTGTATTCTACTCGTAATGGCACTTACATCAGTTCAGAAAATGGCGGTAATGTAACCTGTAATAGACAAGAAGTTGGTCCTTGGGAAACAATCACCATGGTTACCTGGGGGGATGGAACAATTTCTTTTAAAGGAAATAACGGATTATTTCTTTCTGATGGACATGGCGATTTGAACATTCAGTTTGAAAAAGAAGTAGCTGGTACATTTGAAAAATTCATTTATAATGGTAGCACAATTACTAGTGTTTGGGATGGGGAATCTACATTAAATGGTAGTGATACAGATGTAGTTTTTAATACAGACGGTGTTTATTGGGATTTTGATATCATTGAATTACCAATACCAGATCCAAATGTAGTATCTGAGAAATCAGTGGCAATAAAATCTATTCGTAGAGATACTTATTTAAGTTCAGAAAATGGTGAAAATGTAACACTTTCAAACAGAACAGAAGTGGGTACTTGGGAAACGTTTACCATGGTTACCTGGAAAGATGGAACAATTTCTTTTAAAGGAAATAACGGTCTATATCTTTCTGATGGACATGGTAATTCAAACATAAAGTTTGATGCAGAAGAAGCCGGTACATTTGAAAAATTCACATATGCTAATGCTTCAATTATTAGTGTATGGGGTGATTTTGGAGATGCTGTTTTAGGTGATGTATGGGACGAGGTTAATCGTGTTTACAATACGACTTTTACTCAATCTGTTGTAGCTAATTCAGAACTTACTATCATCGAATTATAAATTTATTTAATGTGATGTATTAAGTAATCGTTAGCAATCTTTATAATATATAAGGCAGAAACTTAAAGTTTCTGCCTTATTTGTTTCTAATATATTACAATGATAGGTATTGAATATGTTCTTGTACTGTATCAACAAAATTATCAACATACATTCTAATATGCCTGGCCTTATCCTCTACATAGTGGGACAATAGTATTTATAATAATATTGACATCTTAAGCTAAAGACCAACTTTGTATGTAGAAAGCATCAAATATTGTTTCTATACATTTTACATGAAATCCCCAAAAAAAGTAAAAGAGTTATATTATTTTTGCATTATCGATATTTCGCATAAACCCTCAATTTTGTTAAAGAAAAGACAGCAATTACCACAAGAAGAATGTATAGATACAGATTATTTCATTTACTGTCTAGAAGCAGTTCATGATATTGAAACGAATGAGATTACTGAGGCGCAAAAAAAATTAGAACAATTGACCTCTCAATATGGCGTAGCCAGTATTTATAAAACCTGCGATACTATTGAAGGTTTAGAAACTAGTTTAAATACATTGGTCTTAGATGATCATAATTTTAAAGACTATGAAATTATCTACTTTATTATAACAGGTGAAGCAAATAGCATTTGTTTAAATAATTATTACTACAGTCTACAAGAAATTGCAGAAATTTTTGAAGGGAAATTAAAAGGAAAGATTTTACATTTTTCTAATGCAAAAGTGCTGGATTTAGACGAAGAAGAGGCACAACTTTTTTTGGATATCACAGGTGCAAAAGGTGTTTCTGGATATGGTAATGAATTAAATGGAATCACTAGCTCAAATCTTGATATTGCATTCTTTAACTTATTTAAAGAAGATGATAATATGCTAGATGTGGTAGAAGAGTTGCATCAAAGGTATTACAAAGTCTGTAAACTACTTGATTTTAGATTGTATTATTAAATTAAGATCTTATATTAAACAAAAAGCAATTTTATTTGGCTACAGATATTGATATTTTAATTGTTCGCGTATTAAACCAAAGTATGGATTATGAAAACAATCTGTGATCGTTAAAAAGTTATTCATCATAATAAAACTTCATATTTAAAGGTTTACAAAGAAATTTTATATAATGACTGATTATAATATTAAAAGTATTATAATGTACTTGCGTTATGTCACTTTGCTTGGGGAAAGGCAAAGTTTACCAGTTCTATAGTTTATTTTTAAAAGTTTTCTAACGAAAAGCTTCTTTAAAAAAGGTAATAGAACACTGATTTATGCAAGCCGGCGGCAGGAGGGGAGTGTAATGTGTTAATATATAGTAAAATACAAAACTGAACTTTTTGATAAAAAATTTCAGTTAAGTAAAATAAATTATATTTGTTAAAATGAAACAAATTTTTATTTTTTTTATAATCCTTATAATCAGTTTTAAAAGTTTTACACAAACAAATCAAGATAATTATGATTCCACAAGATTTATAGCTTTTGGAGCTTCGATAACTAATGCCGTATTTTCTGTTAATGCTTATAGCACTATAACCGAAAAAATTAATACGACTTACCCTGATGAAACTGTAGAGGTTTATAATGAAGCAGTTGGTGGTTCTACAATTAATTGGTTAAAAAACACAATTGATGAAATTTTAGACCAATACACACACACAACAACAATACAAACATTCTGCCCAATACATATTGGTGGTAATGATGTGACGAATACAAGACCATTTTCATCTTTAACACAAGAAAATATAGATGAATTAAATTCAGATTTAGATTATATTATAGATGCTATTGAAGCAAAAGGATTTATTCCTATTTTGTTTGATATTACATTTCGCAATTACGATGACACCACATATGAAAATGAAGAAAATGGCAGTAAACCGTATAACGATAATTTAATAATTCCTAAAATATTAGAAAGAACTCCAGAGTTTGCTTTTGAAGATGGGCAAAGTTTTATGCAACCTTATGTTCTTGTATATAATAATTATGAAAGTTATTTAAGCTCAGATAACATTCACTTAGAAAATGGTTTAGAACCTTATAGAAACCGATTTGTAAACTCAATTTGTAAGTATATTTTTGAAGGTATAAGTCCTGAAAAGCTTGTTAAAAATTCAGATAATACACTATCGGCAAACAACATAAGTCTTAAAGAAACACTGAATAATAGCTCCATTTATCCTAACCCAGCTAATTCATCTATTTCATTAGCTTACGATGGAATTGATATTATTAAATATCAACTCATTGACCAGACTGGTAAAAATGTAAAAAATGGTTTATTAGATAAATATAATATAACTATCAATATAGATAATATAAGCTCTGCGCTATATATTCTCAAATTAATTAATAGTAATGGAGATTCTAAAAATTTCCAAATTCTAAAAAAATGAATAAAATAAAACCACTCTTTACCATCTTAATAATCTGTTTTAAAGGTTTTACACAAACATCAGAACAAAATACTCCTGCCGAAAACGCATATTTTAATGCTTTCTTTCTCCCGCAAGAGCAAGCTTCAAATTTACAAAGCGCGCTAGACACTCACGGTGCTGTTAGACTAGGAGACGGAGACTACTCTGCAGCTGGTGATATAATTATGACTAGCAATCAAAGTTTTTATGGAAATTTAAATCAAAGAGGCACCTATACCGGAGGAAATATCACTATAAGAAAAGGATCGACCAATGTACACCTAGAAAATTATGATGGGCTCATAGAAAACACTATAAATAAAATAATTTTTGAAAGTGGTGACCCAATAACAAACAGCACCTTTAGTTCCATTTATTATAGTGAATTAGTACTTAACAATGGTGCTTTAGAAAACAATTTATTTACAGATATATCTAGAGTTACAACCTCATTTAATTGTTCTGAATCAGGATATTTTAGAAACAATATATTCATCAAAATATTTCAACAATCATCTGACGACCAGGTAACTATGATAGGAAATGATGATACACCCAGTTATGGTAATTTAGAACTTTCAAGAAATATACTTACTAATCGTAGGAATAGTACTTTTTATGAGAACCTAGAAAACCATAAATTGGTGGGATATGATGCAGAATTATGGGGAAATCTCACAGGAACAGAAGCTAATGCTGCATTTTATTTTAGAGACATTGATAATTTAAAAATGTATAACGGTAGTGGATATTCTAATTCTGGGGCTGCAGAATATGATATTGAAGCTGATAAACTCATTATGCTAAGAAAAAATATTTTTAGTGAATCGCAACCAACGATTAGAGCAAATACTAATTTTTTAGGTATGTGGATAGAGGGAGATGCACCAATAAAAGAAAATAATGTATGGGATTTTACAGCACATTCTAGTAGTAACAATATCACTTCATTAAACGATAACGATCTTTCTAGCACTTTAACTGGAGAAGATGCTACAAAACTTAGAGACTTGATTTTAGATACCGAATACAGGCCTATACCAAAACCTACTTTTGAAACACTTCCAAATCCTACAGGAGGCAACTGGGCAACAGAACGATTAGATAAGCCCGATGAGAGTACCGCTATTCAAGCATTAATAGATGCAAATGGTATTGCAGAATTAGAAGATCGAACATATTATATAGGAAGCCCTATATATTTAGAAAATAAAGAAGGTATTGTAGGAAAAGGAACTGGTAAAACCGCGATTGTAGGTCTAACGGATGATTTTCCTTTGATATATTGTCGAGATGATATAACCGAAAATTCTGATCCTGACAATATTTTTGTAGGTCAGTTAACTAATGTCTCTTACAAAATTGCGCATATGACATTACAAGGAGGTTCTGATGGAATATATGTACAACCGATAGGTAACGAAACTACTGTTTTACAAATAACCAATACAGCCTGGAGACATTTAATCTTTAGAAACCAAACAAACGGCATTCATTTAGATTCATTTTATGGATTTGACAATAATTTCTTATACAATTTAAATTTTGTTGACTGTAATAAAGGATTTTATCAGAATGCTCAACCTAGACCAGGTGGAACTTCGGGAGAATGGTCTACAATGACATATATAGATAAAACGGTATTTTACCAATGTCAATTTATAAATTGTAATATCGGTGTAGATATGCAAGCCCAAAGACCAAATAATTTAGATGCTTGGATTGATTGTAATTTTGATGGTAATGAAGTAGCAATGCACACAAGAAATTCAAATGCCTTGTACTGCGCGAACTCTATATTTACAAATACATATGGAGAATATATACAAACAGGTGGAGCGCCTATGAGCTACTATAGCTGCGATTTTTCAAACAATACAACTTCAACACTGTTTTTTAACCATACTATATATGCCGAAGGTTGCAATTTTAATGATGCTATGCCTTTTGATGTTGATAGAAATAATGGACAGTATTATTTATCCAATAACAAAATCGATAACACAATAGATATTTCAAATATAAATAGAGGCTTTTTAATTAATAATGAATTTACAACCGATTCTAGTTTAAATAAATTAATGATTGAGGTAGTAGATGGAAATCCGTTAATCATTTTAGATGAGCCTTCAAATCCATATCCGCAATTATTAGTTACTCAAGATAACTCTAATACTCTAAGTATTACAAATACAAACTCTACGAATAATAATATTTTAGTTTATCCAAATCCTAGTTCAGATATTATAACGATTAATTCGGAAGAAGGACTTACTCCCTCACTTTATTCTTTATATGATATACAGGGTAAAATGATAGAAACGCATACAATTAATAGTAATAGTACGGTTCTTAATTTAGAGAAGTACACAAGTGGTATTTATATATTAAAAATCACACAAAACAATCAAAAGATCGAATCATTTAAAATCATAAAAAAATAGGCAGGTAATAACTTAATCTTGTTTTACATAATGGCAAATTATAGCTACTAATGTGGCAGGCGTGTCGCAAATTAACTTTTACATAAGCGTATTGGTTATATCTGCAATTATGTAAAATGCAAGCATCCCCCAATTTGCTACAATATACATTTGTACTATAATGTACTTGCGTTATGTCACTTTGCTTTGGTCAAAAGCAAAGTTTATTACTTCTACATTTTCTTTAAAAGTTTTCTAACGAAAAGCCTCTTTAAAAAAGGTAATGGAACACTTATTTTCCGAAGCGACGATAGGAGAGTAGGGGAATGTGTGTGGAATGGGAATAATTCCCTTAATTATTATTCAAAAGTAAGGGTTTTCCATAAATGATTATGGGATATAATTTTTATATTTGAAAAGCTCAGGGTTAAGGATCAAAGATACCAGATGATTTAATGACCTATAATTGTTCAATAATAGTAGTGAATGAATAACAAACACGTATATCTCAATAACAAAAAAAATCAACAAATTGGCTTTAATCGTAAGAGAGGATTTACTCCAAAAGTAACTGAAGAAGAGCCAGAAGAACTAACAATAAAAGAATTTCAAGTAGTCAATCTTCGAAATTATTACATAGACTTTACTCAAACATATGAGAGTAGATACGCTAATAGAACCATTGAATTCCCTACATATATTGATTTAATTGAGATTCGGTTCTTTCCAATTTTCAACAAAAATTTAAAAAATAAATTCTTCCAGAAATACGGTTTATTACCAGTTTCTTACAGTGATTTTAATCGTACAGTTGTTTTCGAGGTTGTTGATAATAATTTATTTGATGCCTTTAAAGCTGATATTGAATTCATAATCAGTCTAGATGAGGATGTGCCTTATTCAGGTGAAGATTATAACATAGTCGCTACTATCTATAAGTTTAGTTTTATTGATAAGAGAGCAAAAACAGATAAAGAGGAAGGTATTATTCTTTCTATTATTCAATCAGCATCAATTGAAATTGCCAATCTTCAAAAAGAAAGATTAAAGCAATTTCTTAAAGATGCTGATTTGTCGTTTTCAACTAACAATAATGAAGATCTCTTTTATTTAAATCATGCAAGCAATGAAATTGTAATTAACATTGAACAAAATTTTGATATTATACAAAGTATTACTAGCTCTAGAGCACTAAATGTTAGACCTGGAATGTTAGGTACACTAAGAATGGAATATGGTTTTGAAGTAAGAATTCCAGAAAACCTTTCTACTGTCGGAATTATTGATACTGGTGTAAATAAAATTGACCCTTTTAATAATTTAATTGTTGACGATGGAATCAACATAACTGGAGAAACCGACGCTGATCATTCTGGTCATGGCACTCTGGTGGCTGGTTTAGCGATATTTGGACAAGAATTACCATCTTCAGTGCAAGATTCTTATTTAGCTAAATGTAAAGTTTTACCTATTAAAGTACTTCATAATAATAATGGAGGAATTAATTTTCCGATGTTACTACAAGCAATAAGAACTGCAAATAAAGATCATGGTATTCGTATTTTTAATATGTCATTGGTCTTTTATCCTAAAAAATATAATGAGGCCTTTTCAGAGTTTGCATATGAACTTGATCACCTTTCTCATGAACTTGGTATTTTGATTTTTATTTCGGTAGGAAATTTTGATTCTATTTCATTAAGAGAACTATTGACTACTGATTTTCATAATGACCATTCTTATCCAGAATTCTATTATAATTTAAATTCTACTTCTCCCGTTCATAATTGTGAAAACACAAACATTAGCACTCCTTCAGAATCACTAAATAATTTATCAATTGGAGCACTCGCAGGTAATATAGAAGACGATGAAAATTCAGATATTACACCTGCCAATATTTATCCTGCATATTATACACGTAAGTTTCATTTTGATTATGAGCAAAAAGTAAATTCTACAGATTTTAATCAAAATCAAAAGAACAAACATTTAAACAAGCCCGATCTAGTGTTTGATGGAGGTGATCTTTTAAATGAGCAATCTGGTATTGAAGTTATTGCAAGTCCTGTAGATAACTATTTTAGAAGAGCAGCAGGCACGAGCCTTTCCACTCCTTTAATTACTTCGATTGCAGCAGAAATAGAGGGAATGTACCCTAATTTAGATGTTCAATCAATAAAAGCCTTGTTAATTAATAACGCTAATTATTATAAACCTAAGGAATTACCACATTTTAAAAATAAAGGAGAGCTATTGAGAAAGCTAATAGGGTTTGGTATTCCAAATAGAAATCAAGCATTATTTTCTGATAATAAATCAATCACGATGGTGGTTGAGGATCAAATTAAATTGCTTGAAGTTGTTTCTTTCCCAATTTTTTTGCCTGAATATCTCAAAATTGCTGAGAACAAATTAATATTTGAAATATCAATTGCTTATAGTTCGTATCCTGATAAAGGTAATCATTTGAGTTATTTACCATTGCACATGTCTTTTAATTTGATGAAAAATCTACCGATAAAAGAAATTGCGACAAAAAAGGCAAGTGAAACGGTAGCAAAAAATGGATTTTCATGGAGTGAAGATCATTTTGGTAAGGAAAATATTCTTTTCTCAAATGCTCAAAGTAAGGAATACAGACTTCAACCCAAGGATATTGTTTCTTTAAATGGTCAAATGGCTATAGCAGTACGATGTTTATCTAAAGATAATATTGATGAAAATTTGAAACAATATCTAGAAAATAATAAACATTCTTTTTCATTAGTAATTCGCATTACAGAAGAGTTGAAAAACAATACTGAAAACAACCTCTACAATGAAATGCTTGAAATCAATAATTTAACCGTAATAAGTGAAGTAGAAATAGGTGCTGATTTAGATTTAGATGCAGAGAATTAACTACTTTTTCAATGCCTTTTTCTCAAGCTCAATTAATTCAGACCAGACAGAAATATTAATTTTATGTTCTAATTTTTTATCGTCTAATTGCTTGAAGAGTGTCCGCTTAATTGCATTAATTAAAGTTTTCTGAATACTATAATAACTTAATGTCTCACATTGTCTAATGATCTTATTTAAAGCAGTTTTAGAAGGGATTTTGAAATCCCCTTTCTTAAGAGTTAATTGTATTAATTCTTCAATTTGTGATTTATTAGGTAGTGAAAACTCCAAATTCACATCAAATCGTCTAAGCAAAGCTTCATCAATCATATTTTCTTGATTAGTTGCAGCTATAACAATAGATGATTGAGGTAGATAATCAAAAAGCTGAAGAATTGTATTCACAACACGTTTCATCTCACCATGATCTTGATTATAATCTCTTATTTTACCTAAAGAATCAAATTCATCAATAAAAATAATACTATCCTCCAGAGCTGCTTTCTTAAAAACCTTTGTCAGATTCTTACTAGTTTCACCAAGTTTAGAAGAAACTATAGCGCCTAAATTAACAACATACATGGTTTTATTTAATTCCCCAGCAATAACATATGATGCCAGAGTTTTACCACAACCCGAAGGACCATGTAATAAAAGTTTGTTAGAAACAGGTAATTCAAACTTCTGTAAAAGATCAATAGAATTATTTTCTTTAATAAAGTAAATTAGTTCGTTTTTTACTTCAGGATCAATAACTAAATTTCCTAATCTATAATCAGACTTTAGTTTATCAATAAAGAGATCATTAGTTTCTCTTTCATTTTGCTGGTTGAAATAGTGGTCAGAACCAACTTTTGTTAGGTTGCCACTGTTTCGATTTGATTCCTTTAACAATGACTGTAATTGAAGGGCAAGGTTGACTTTCTTACTTTCCCTGAAGAATTCAATGAATTCATTCAAAGATTTTAGTAAGCTTTCACGATCATTTTCTAAACCATATCGTGCAATTTTCTTTATGTGATCAATTTGTCCCACTAACTATTTAAATATACTACAAAACTAAAAGAAAGATATCAATATTCATATCAAATTTACTATTTTAATTATAAACTCGTTTGATTGAAATTTTAAATACTGAAATTATTATGTAAAATAGAACTCCAGTATAGAAATTATCTCGTTAGAGTAATTTTATGCTTATGTGGAAACCTTTACGAGAATCACATTAAAACTTTTTTCACATATGTTTTATCGAATACGCGATTTATAAAACACCTAAAAGTGTTTGCTTTTTTTGGTGTGGACAAGCGTTGGCAAATTGTGTGTAGATAAAAATGCATTGAGCATTTTTATCTACAAAACAATAAAGCGGTTGGGCGCGGCAATTTTACATAACGGCAAATTATAGCTACAAATAATAATGTGAGGTTTAATCATAAACGCCACAAAAGAAATATTAATGACCCAAGTAGCTACGATTACTATGAAATAGAATTATTCTGGGATATTTTACATAGTATTACATTATAGCTACTGATTTGACTATTAACCGCAAAAAATTGGCTTTTACATAATTACTATCGATATAAAACACTGACGTGTTGGCTATATCTGCAATTATGTAAAATGCAAGCATCCGTCAATTTGCTTCAATAAATACATTTGTACTATAATTTATATTATGTAAAATAGAATATTTTACTGCATCCAATTAATTGGATGCTACACCTTCTTCTTTAGTTTCTATTGCTTTTACAATTCCTCTATAACGAATCGGTGTTCGATGACTTGAATTAATCATAATCGAAGCCGTTCCTCTGGGATAAATCTGAATTCTGGCTTTGTAAGATTCCATAGCATTACGAAAATTAAATTTTAAGACGCGTACACCTTTAGTATCCACATCACTGATTTCAAAACTATTGGGAATGCCATCAAATTGAATACTTACATTATTATTGTTATATGGCAACCCACCCATTTGCTGTTCTCCGTAATATGGTAAGTATACTGATATACTATCACCAATAACTTTAAAATGGTTATCATTACCTATTAAATTGAATTGATTGACTGTACTCCCTTGTAGTATCAAATTTGTATTACTCAATGATTGTAATCCAGATGATGCCACAGGATATGCCATATCAGAATCTATTATAAAATTTTGCTGTAAAATAAGCGCATCCGTATTTTTAAATGCCTGTGAAGAAATAATATCCTTAGAACTAGTACAACTCATCACAATCAACACACTACATACGAATACCACAATATATCTCAATCTCATATCAACTAATTTATTATAAACACTAAAGCTTTCACTTAATAATCAAATACTTAACTTACAGTTTTTTTTAGAAATCATTTTAATTTTTAACATCAAATTATAACAATCAACACATACAATACCTATTAAAAAACACTACAAACATATATTTTATCATTCTGAAACAGCTTCTATTTCTGGTAATTGACTCTATCTATCAATCTTCTAGTAATCAGTTTAATACTTATAAATTTGGTGTGAATACAGTAGTAATTAGACCTTAATTTTAACTATTTAATAATTTTTTTGTTATAATTTTAAACATATATTTTTTGTTTAATATTAAAATTAGAGTTCACTATCGAATTCTAAAAATCTACTTACGGATTCTAAAATTATAGACAACTTTAGGTTCCAATCACATATTTTAGGTAGTTGGTTGACCAATTTTTATCTATCAATTAGGTAATAAAGAATTTACTTTTTTTTGAAATAACACTAATCCAAACAATACAATGAAACGAAAACAACTGCTGTTTAAAATTACAATACCCTTTTTATTAGGAATATGCGGTATAATAAATGCTCAATCAATTGTATCACACGATTTTAATGATGGGAAACTTGGCCCCTTTGAGTCAACGAATCTAAACAGGATGACCTTTAAAGATGGGGCTCTTGAATGCACATGGAAACCAAGTGATTACACAGGCACTGGCACGTCTTCTAAGAAAACAGAATTCAGAGCTGATGACAATGCATATGAATTCAGGCAGGAATTTTGGACAGGTTTTAAGGTTAAAGTTCATGACGATGTTTTTGCTACCAACACGAATAATGATATGTCATTTATGCAGATTTGGGGTTTTGATGAAACAGGTGCTAACCATTATGCGATGCTTAAGTTCGATGGTCGTAATGGTGGTGCATTGACTTGGTATCACAGAAATGGTGGAGGCTCTGCGGGAAAATCCAATTTTCTTGTCTACCCTGGTTTTCCACGAAACAGATTTGTAGACATTATCATTCATGTTAAATTAAGCAGTAATGGTGGTATTGTTCAGATTTGGGCCGATGGAGATCTGAAATTAGATATATCAGGTCAAAATATGGGCTGGGGTGAAATGGATGCTAACGGTCAGATTAATAATTCGTATTCAACACCGGGTTCCTGGGGTATGTATAATTATCGTAATGTTCCCGGTTATGAACAAACATATGATTCTGACAGACATTATTTTGATGGATATCTGGATGGAGAAACCAGAACACTCACATACGACGATTTGACTCTATGGAATGGTCCAAACGGATATGATATCGTGGATCCCTCTGATGGTACTATTACTCCTCCATCTGGTTGCGAATTACCATGGATAACAAATAATTTCACAGTGTCTGATAACACGGTAAATTATAGTTCTGGTGCTATCGATATCTCTTGTGTAGATAGCGTTGATATTACGTTAGATATCAAAGGAGAAGGTAATATGGAAACTGAAGACTATATAAATGTATATTATAAAGTAGATGGTGGTGCCCTAAGAACAATCGCTACACATACAGATTCTTTTACTACAAAAAGCCTGGAGGTATCTGATATTAATGGAGATACTATAGAAATTGTCATTCAGGCATATACGAGCTACCCTGGAGAAGTATATACTATATCAAACATTAAAATTTCTGAAAATAACACTACTACAAACGGTGTTAATTTTCAATTAGTTAAAAGAAATGCTACTGGTTTTGCTATTGATGGTGGTAGCGGAGCAGTTGCAGGTAGAAGTGTAGAATTATATACGAATGTACAGCATAACAATCTAACCTGGACAGAAATTGATCGCGGAGGGGGCTATTATTCATATCAAAAATACAATACTAATGTTTGCTTGGATGGTGGTGCTGGTGGAGCTAATGGTCAAGACGTTACATTACAGCCTTGTAATGCTTCAGACTATGGTCAGCACTGGCAAAAAATAGATGCAGGAGCCAGACATTATCGATTACAAAAACGTGGTACAAACTACTCTTTAGATGGTGGTAATGGTGGTGACATTGATCAAAATGTGTATTTATGGAGTTCTGGTAGTAGCAATCAAAATCAACACTGGAGGTTTGATAACGCAAATAAAAATGCAGATGCAGATGTAAAAGCCTTAAATAAAATCGACATCTACCCAACCTTAGTTTCTGATCTACTTACCGTTAATATCCCAGAGTCTGAATCTGCATGGATACATATAGCAAATATGGCTGGACAACAAATTTATTCAGAATTAAAAAAAGGAACAACATCTGTAAATCTGGAACATCTCGAAACAGGGGTTTATTTAGTGAAAATTAATAATAATGGAACTACATCGATTACAAAAATTGTAAAAGATTAATACATATTCATAGCAAATATAAAAACCTTTTTAACCAACAAAATTATAACAAATGAAAATCAGTCTTACTCTATTCTTAGCCCTATTAACTTTCCCTTTTGTGAAAGCTCAGAATTCAGATATCAATTATCTGAATAAAACGTATGCATACGGTACTATGCCAAATAATGTAGGTTCAACCGATATGCAAAACGCATATACTACTTGGAAATCCACATTTGTAGATACCAATTGTTCTAATGGCAGTGCCCGTGTTAAATTTGATCAACCAGAATTTACAGTATCCGAAGGTATTGCTTATGGGATGCTATTGTCTGCTTATGCCAATGATAAAGAGCTATTTGATGGATTGTGGTTATACTATCAAACCAATTCTAATGGGAATGGCGTGATGAATTGGAAAATTCAGGGATGTAATACTGTCAACGGACAAAATGGTGCTACAGATGCAGAAATTGATGTTGCCATAGCACTTATCATTGCAGGAAACCGTTTTGGTAATGATGATACCTATGATTATCACACGGATGCAAAACAATTAATCGCAGCGATAAAACAACATGAAGTCGAATCCGGATCTTATGTTCTTAAACCAGGCGATGCCTGGGGAGGTTCGCAAAATACCAATCCCTCCTACTTCGCTCCCGGATATTTTAGAGTATACGGAGAGTTTACCAATGATCAGGCGTTTTGGAATAATGTAGCTGATAAAAGTTATGAGATACTAAATGCTAATCTATCTGTAAACAATGCAGTAGATTGTTTGGTATCTGATTGGTGTAAAGCAAATGGTACTTATTCTGATATTGTTGACTGGGCATATGAATCTGGTCAAACATTCTATTATGATGCTGCCAGAACTCCATGGAGAATCGCAACGGATTATGTATGGTATGGTGATTCTGACGCTGCCAGCTATACTACAAAATGTAGAAACTTTGTAAATAGCAAAGGTGGAATCGCACAGATCAAAGCAGGCTACAAACAAGATGGTACGGTAATAGGTAATTATCAGGATCCGGTATTTACGGGTTCATTTGCTTCATCAATATTATCTTCTACTAATCAAAATGAAGTTAATACTGCATATACTACCTTAAAAAATCAAACATCGACTGCATATTTTGCAGCTACTTTAAGAGTATTATATATGTATACAATGAGTGGAAATCTTTACAACCCTCTTACAGACACAAATAATCCAACTATACCAACCACGACAGTGGTGCATATGAAAAAACGGAATGCTTCGACATTCGCAATTGATGGAAATTGGGGAGGATCAAATAGACAAAATATATTTTTATGGTCGGCAAATACCAATAATGTAAATCAACAATGGAACGAGATTGACCGTGGAAATGGATATTATTCGTACCAAAAAAGTGGTACTAACCATTGTATTGACGGGAATAATGGAGGAGCTAATGGACAAAATGTATATTTATGGGATTGTGGCGAGAACAACTATAATCAGCATTGGAGAAAAGTAGATGTGGGCGGCGGAAGTTATCGTTTAGAAAAAAGAAATAGTCCTGGTTATTCACTAGATGGAGGAAGAAATGGAGTTGATGGACAAAATCTATATCTATGGACCTCTAATAATGCAAATCAAAATCAGCATTGGACATTTTCTACCGTTGCTGAGAGTAAAGGAAACAATAGTACTACGCAACAAGAATTTACTACGTACCCTAATCCGGTTTCTAATGTATTAAATATCAATATTCCTGATTCAAAATCTGCAAAAGTTGATATTATTAATGTGACTGGACAAATAATTCAAACAGAAAATATACAAGGAGGTACCGCAAGTGTTAATGTTGAGCAGTTAAGTAAAGGGATATATCTGGTAAAAATTACTGATGAATTACAGGTATATGCACCACTCAAGATAGTAAAAGAATAACAGTAAAATAAATAGCTTTCATAATCAACCTAAAAGTATAAGTTTAATTAATAAACATTAAAATGCTTATACTCATTTGGTTTTGATAAGAATGCATCATTATGAAAAAGTAAAGTGTGCTTAAAAAATTAACTCTTTTTTTAAGCATACTTTAAATTGGTCAACCAATAAAATTACGAATTCTAAATTCATAGTGTCAAATACTTCGATTTTAAGAACGGTTAGTATATCTAGATGCTAAATTGAACATTCAAATGGTAATTTAGTATCTGAAAAATTCACTTATCAGACTACCTAATTTACACAATCATGAACTCACAGTTACTTTATCATTTAAAAACACGTACTGGTTTTGGTTTATTAATCTTAACAGTATTCTTATTAGCCAACAAGAGCGTTTATAGCCAAACCACGGTAAACTCTTTAAGTGCACTACTACCCTATCTAAATGACAATAATGCCAATGTTAAATTGGCTCCTGGTACTTATAATGTTACCGCGGCCGATATATCAGCAGGTAAGTTTAGTAATCCTATCTTTCTTTTTGAGGGTTCTAATAGCACTTATGATTTTACAGGTGTTACGATTAATTTTGATACAGCCATATTCAAAAGTTTTGGACGTGTAGATGTCAAAGAGATTCAGGTTTTAGGTAATAACAATGTCTTAAAAAATCTAAAAATGGTTGACAATGGCAGTGTTACGGATAATCCTAGTAAAACTGCACTTGGTATTGCTTTAGATGGCTCTGGCAATAGAATTGAAGGCTTTCATATGACTGTAAAAGGATCTTGGCCTTATGGTTACGGTGATGCCTTCGGAAAAGGAGGATCTAATACGATTATTTATCACTATAAGCATTCAGCGATACTAGTGAGAGGAGAATCAAATCATCTTAAAAATTGTACTGTGATTCATAGATCATATGGTCACGCTATATTTATGCAGGCTGCTAATAATCCTTTAATAGAAGGCTGTTATGTAGAAGGGGAAATGCGTTCTACTGATGATATGCTCCTGGAAGAAGGAACAGGTACGAGAGCTGATGATGTTAATTTTATGACCACCTGGGGATATAGATTACCAGCGGGTTATATGATGAGTACTGGTGAAGAAGGTATTAGAGCATACAATGGTGGAGAAACTTTTATTAATGGTGTTAGATATGAACGAGGAACCTCAAACCCTACGATCCTTAACTGTACTATAAAAAACATGAGAGCTGGAGTTACATTGACACATGCAACGGGAACTAAATATGTAGAAGGATGTGTTGCTATTGGTTGTGAAAGAGGATATGCTATTGGTTCTGGTGATATAGTAAACTGTAGTGCAGACGCTCAATATGGACCTATATTTGGAGTCGATTACGAAAATGATCGAAATATTACAGCAGATATTACTGTATTGCCTTATAGCGGGCAATCATACAATGGTAGTAAACATCTGGCTATTGTGATAGGTAGTGGTCACGATTTAACTTTTAAAAGTACTATTGATAATCCTGATCAGTCATTAAAATTGAATGTGGGTGGAGATAATACTACTATAGGATTACGATCTAATGATGAAAATTATACAGCAAGCAACATCAATATTAATAATCTTACTAAATATCCTTTAGTATTAGCATCAGAAAGTTCAGACTTGACAGGTGAGTCTTGTGGAACAATCACTAATAATGGTTCTGATAATGATGTCTCCACATCTACAGATTGTAATACAGTGACTCCTCCTCCTACAGGCTGCTCATTACCCTGGACAGATACTAATTTTACGGTAACAAATCAAACAGTTAATTACAGTTCTGAAGCAATAGATATCTCTTGTGCGTCTGCAGTGACCGTTTCTATGGATATCAAAGGAGAAGGTAATATGGAATCAGCCGATTATATAAATGTATATTATAAAATTGATGGAGGTACCTTACGTACAATTTCAGAAAACACCGATTCTTTTGCGTCTAAAACAATTTCTGTAGCTGATCTTGAAGGCGATAATATAGAACTTATCATTCAGGCTTACACTAGTTATGCAGATGAAACTTATAGCATTTCTAATATCAAAATTTCAGAAAGTAGTACGACAGGATCAGAAACTTCAACAATAGTTCATATGAAAAAACGAAATGCATCCACATTCGCAATTGATGGTAATCATGGAGGTGCTGATGCGCAAAACATATATCTATGGTCTCAGAATAGCACTAATAAAAATCAACAATGGATTGAGATTGATCGTGGTAACGGATATTATAGTTATCAAAAACAGGATACTAATTACTGTATTGATGGTAATAATGGTGGTGCTAGCGGTCAGAATGTATATTTATGGACTTGTCAAAACAACAATCAGAACCAACATTGGGAAAAAGTTAGTATGGGATCGGGAGCTTATAAATTGATAAAGCGTAATGCTTCTGGATATGCATTAAATGGTGGTTCCGGAGGTGCAAATGGACAAAATGTTAACTTATATTCCTCATCCAGCAGTAGCCAGAACTTACACTGGATTATTACCCCTGTTAGTACAACAAAGAGCAATGATCTATCATCAAAAGACCAGATAGATATGTATCCTAATCCAACTTCTGATATTTTAAATATTAGTCTTGGAGGATCTGAGCAAGCGCAAGTGTCTATTATTAATATGACAGGACAGGTAATCAAGACAATTAGTATTACAGAAGGCACTAATAGCATCAATGTTAGTCAATTAGCAACTGGTTTATATACGGTTAAAATTTTTAGTCAAACGAATAGTACATCAATTAAAAGATTAATAATTCAATAATCTATAGATTGCTTTTTAAGTGTAAAAGCAGATGAACTATAGACTTCCTAAAAATAGTTAACAAAAAAATTCATGAAAAATTCAATGTCAAATAAAATATACTCAATTAGGTGTCTCAATATTTTGTTTGTATTAGCCGTATTTATGAGTTTCCAGGTAAAAGCACAAACAACAGTTAGTTCGTTAGCAGAACTTCGTGCTGCTGTTCAGAATAGCAATCAAGAAATTGTCATGCAGTCAGGCGATTATAATCTAGAGGATTTAGCCAGCAGTTCCAGAAATATTCTTTTTACAGGTAACAACAACACAATTAATCTTACCGGAGTATATATCGATGTACCGGTAGGTAGTGTAAGCTCCGCATATATAATTGTTTCTGGTGATGACAACACCATTATAGGTGGAGAAATAGAAGATACCTATAGAAATGGAATGACAGAAGTAACTGATTTTAGTGCATATAATCAAGATAGAACAAATTTAGCAAATGGTCTTGGCGGTGATGCTGTTATGAATATTGAAGGTGATGACAATCTAATAGATGGTCTTAAACTAACTACAAGAGGTTCATATCCATATGGATATGGAAGTATGTACGGTATTGGTAGTGATAATGTGTACGGATTAGATAAACGTTGTGGTATACTTATTACAGGTAAAAGAAATACAATCGATCATGTAGAATTACAGCAAAGAGCTTTTGGACATGGAATATTTATGCAGGGAGATGCTGATGAAACAGTTATCAAAAATACGTTGGTAGAAGGGAGAGTCAGAGCAACAGCAGAATTGTATCAGGAAACAAACTCATTTGACTTACCTTACAGATCTAATTATAAAATGCCTCTAGACGATAATGCTCCTATCCCTACTGATGAAGTACACTCTCTATGTGAAGACGGATTCAGAATGTACAACATTCCTGGAAGCATAACCGTAGAGAATTGCACAGCAAAAAAAATGAGAGGTGGTGTTCGATTGTATTTGGGCGGACCAGCTACTGTAAATAACACTACGTCTATTGATTGTGGTGCGACAAACTGGAATATGCCATCAGGAGGAAATGTAATCAATTCATCTGGAAATTTTGCATATGCTCCTTTATCTGATTTTAGATTGAGCAGAAGTAATATGGATATTGAATGGACTATCATTCCATCCCCTCATGCAGAAGGTCCGCATAATCTAGCAGATGTTTTAGGGAATAATCACAACATTGTATTTCATAGAACTCCAGGTCCTTTGGATAGTGATGAAGAACGTGCTATTGTAATTTCAGGAGATAATTCTACTATTGTCAATGAAACAGAATATAAAATTATTCTTGAATCATCTGCTAGTGGAAATACTATCGTTAGTTGTGGTCCCGTAACAGATAATGGTGCTGGTAATAATGTTTCGTCTTCTGGTGAATGTATTGACACCACTACTCCACCCATTACTGATAATCTGGCTTTATATGGAGTTGCAACTCAATCATCCTTAGACTATGATGGTGCTGCATCTAGAGCTATTGATGGTAATACGAGCGGAATATGGAATCAAGAATCGGTAACGCATACAGCAAATGAGGCAAACCCATGGTGGCAAGTTGATCTGAGTACAACTAAATATATAGGTGATATTACAATTTTTAATAGAACAGACTGTTGTACCACCAGATTGTCTGATTTTACAGTTTCTGTAATCGATAGTGATGGTAATACTACCTTCAGTCAAAACTATATGACTACTCCTTCTCCATCATTAACTTTGAATGCAGGAAATGTCCAAGGCAAGATAATAAGAGTTCAATTAAATACGAGCAATGCATTGAGCTTAGCAGAAGTACAAGTTTTTGAAGGCGAAACTTCAATAGGAACATCATCAATAGTACACATCAAAAAACGGAATGCTACATCTTTTGCTATCGATGGTAATCATGGAGGTGATGATGCACAAAACATATATCTATGGTCGCAGAATAGCACGAACAAAAATCAACAATGGATGGAGATTGATCGTGGTAACGGATATTATAGTTATCAAAAACAGGACACTAATTACTGTATCGATGGTAATAGTGGTGGTGCTCAGAATCAAAATGTTTATTTATGGACTTGTAATGAAAATAACCAAAATCAACACTGGGAAAAAGTAGATGTAGGATCTGGTGCCTATAAATTGATAAAGCGTAATGCTTCTGGATATGCATTAAATGGTGGTTCTGGAGGTGCAGATGGGCAAAATGTTAACTTATATTCCTCATCCAGCAGTAGCCAGAACTTACACTGGATTATTACGCCTATTAGTGATAGCAAGGAAATTATAGAAAAAATAAAAGCTGATTTTGAAGTATATCCGATCCCCTTTTCAGATATATTAAACATACAATTAAATGACTCACAGTCTGAAGCAAAAGTGGATATAGTAAACCTCACTGGTCAAATTGTTTTTTCCAAAAGAATTACCTCTAATACGAGTACAATACCTCTGAATAAATTAATTAGTGGTGTATATATTGTAAAAGTAACCGGAGATAATAAAACGATTAGTAAGTTGATAACAAAGAAATAAGATATTTAATGATAATCTTACAATAGTCTGCTAATGATATCATAATGTTAGCAGACTTATTTGTTTTACAAAGAAATTTAAAACCTCTCCTTTATATACTGACTTTTTAACGCAATACCACCAATAATCCTAAGCTTACTCTATTGCTGTCTTACCGTCTGAAAGCTGTTAAATAAAGACCAAATTCGTTAGGAACGAAAAAATCTTGTCTCACTACGAATTCTATATTCATATATACTAATTCTAAAGGGTTTAAATAATTCAATTTTAATCTAATTAATTTCACGTTTACATTAATTGGTTAACCAATTAAATTGCAATAAATAATAATCTAATTATTTCACAAACCAACACCTTAAAACCTAAAAAACTCAAAAATCATGAAACAAAAACACACATGTAGAAGTATCTTAACTATTTTATTTTTATTAGCTACAATACATATGAATGCTGATAACAGATCAGTTTCTCTGGGAGGCGATATACAGGATGCCATTGACTATGTTAGTTCTACGGGTGGTGGAACCGTTACACTAGCCGCAGGAACATTTACAATTAATGAATCATTAAAAATAAAAAGCAATGTCACATTACAGGGTTCTGGAACCTATGCAAGTACAATTAAAACGACTCAAAATATTAAAATTATAGAGCAAGCTGGATACGGATTAAAAAATATAACAATTAGAAACCTTACACTTACCGGAACAAATCAGGTAGATGGAGGTGGTATGGATATTGTATCTTATGGTACTGATCATGATACTATCTTGATATCTAATGTACGTTGTTATAATACTGGATGGGGAGTTCATATAAAAGGTGCTAAGAATCTCACAGTAGAAAACTGTGATTTTAGTAAAAATGGAACTAAAGGAAAAGAAGGATTTGCACATAACATGTATTTGAGAAGAGTATATGGAGCTACAGTAAAAAATTCATCTTTTAATTATTCTACCTCTGCTAATGGAATAAACATATCTTATAGTGAAGATATAGAAATCTATAATAGTGAAATGATTGGTAACTATTTTAGAGGTGTTCGTGCTGCAGATACCGAAGGATATTTAGTACATAATTGTATTATTACAGATAATGGTTTTGGTGCAGATGATGATAGCAGTTATGGACTCGGAGCTAACAGTGAAAACTTTACTGCCAGAGATATAGATTTTCAGGATAATTGTGTAGCTAATAATGATCGACAAGGAATTTATGCTAAATCTGGAGCAACAGGTATAATTAAGAACAATAATTCTTATGGTAATGGTGATGATTATGACGTAACTAGTGTTGTTTCTCAATCAGGTAATATTAGTAGTGCTAGTCAATCTTGTGGTTCTGTTGTTAACCCACCTACAAACTCTTCTGTTGTACATCTTAGAAAACGCAATGCTTCTGGTTTTGCTATTGATGGAAATTGGGGTGGAGCAAATACACAAAATATATTTTTATGGTCTCAGAATGCTGGTAACGTAAACCAACAGTGGAATGAGATTGATCGTGGTAACGGATATTATTCATATCAGAAAGTAAACACCAATTATTGTATAGATGGTAATAATGGTGGTGCAAATGGTCAGAACGTATATCTTTGGGAATGTAGTAATAATAATCAGAATCAACACTGGAAAAAAGTGGATGTTGGCAATGGAAACTATAGATTAGAAAAACGAAATGCCTCTGGATTCTCTTTAGATGGAAATAAAGGCGGTGTTAATGGGCAAAATTTATATTTATGGGAATCTAATAATTCAAATCAAAATCAACATTGGACCTTTGGATCTGCAAATAAGAGTAATGACTTAGCATCAAAAGATAATGTGATTAGTAGTGAAGCATTTCCTAATCCATTTGAGAATGTATTGAACATCCGTTTAGGAAATTCACAAGCCAAAGGTAGAGTAGATATTACTAATACATTAGGTCAGGTCGTTTTCTCTAAAAATATTACGAATGGAGCTGGATTTTTAGCATTGAGCACATTAGAATCAGGAATATATTTGGCTAAAATAACTAGTGGCACCGAAATATCAACGATAAGGGTTCTTAAAAAATAACAATACTATATCTACAAATTCTAGAATACAAAGGCAGGGGACATAAACCTGCCTTTCTCTATTTTACAACTTTTCTAAATAATAAGAGTAATTAAATAATATGACACTCGAGTTATTGAAGAAATAGCCTGAGATAAAAATTCACTATACTTTTTATTTAATTATTCTCATACAAGCTATCATTACTGTATTTACTCAATTTTTTTATGTGAAATATCCCCTACTCTATACAATTGATTTAACATAAATATAAGAATCAGTATCTCTTTTTAAAAAAGTATAAAAACGTAAAACAGGATTACCATTGCAAATTATAATTGATCATATACAAATTCTAAATAGCACCACTATTAATTAGATCATATGAGTAATTTACTTCCAATTAAAAATTGGTTAACCAATTTAAAAATCTTTTTATAAAAGAAATGAATACGTTATGATCAAATTGAGTAGGGTTTTTCAAACATCAATAGCAATATTAGCTTTTAGTTTACACATATCAGCGCAGCAAAACGTTGAAATTGATTTGGGATCTAAACATCAAAAAATTCAAGGTTTTGGAGCTTCTGATGCCTGGAATATGGATCCTGTAGGTAGATATTGGGATACTGATGTAAAAGAAGATATTGCAGAACTATTGTTCTCTACAGAAATTAATGGTAACAATCCAAAGGGAATTGGCTTATCCAGATGGAGATTCAATATTGGAGGTGGTAGTGCTGAGCAAGGTAACTCCAGTAATATTGATAAAGAAGAAAGAAGATCAGAATGTTTTATTACAAGCGTATCAGGAGGTGTCGCAAATTATGATTGGAATAAACAACTAGGACAACAATGGTTTTTAAAAGCGGCTAATGATTATAATGTACATCAATTAGTAGCTTTTGTCAATAGCCCTCCTCGCTTCTATACCAAAAATGGAAGAACAAATAGTAATAATTCCAATAGATACGGAACTACAAACTTAGGAGATAGTAATTACAACAGATTTTCAGACTTTTTAGTTACTGTTTTAAAACATTTTGACGATGAAGGAATAGAATTTTCACAGATTAGTCCAATCAATGAACCTCAATACGAATGGAACAGTGGTCAGGAAGGATGCCCTTGGAAACATAATGAGGTATATAAACTAATAGAAAAATTAGACCGAGATATTGTAGCAAAAGGGCTAAATACTAAAATTTTATTGTCTGAAGCGGCTGATTATAGATACTTAACCGGAGTAAAAGATGACAGCGATAAAAGTGATATCATTGACAATTATTTCAACACTAGTAGTCCCTACTATTTAGGGAATTTCTCTCAAATGCTTAATGGTATCGGTGCACACTCCTATTGGATAAATGGCTCAGATTCTTCTATAAATTCTTCCAGAGCAAGTGCAAAAGCTAAAGCAGCGAGCTATGGAGATTTAGAAGTATATCAAACAGAGTATAACTTACTAAGTCAGCATTATGATGACAAATTAACTAACGCTATTTTCTTAGCAAAAATTATCTATGCAGATCTCGAAATTGCTGGTGTGAGTATGTGGGATTATTGGACAGCACTTGAAAGAGAACGATGGGATCAAAAAAATAGATTTTATTTAATAAAATTAATACCCGGAGGTGGTGACTATGCTTCCTTAGAAAACTCAGGGAGTATTAATGTGGATAAAAACCTTTGGGCATTAGGAAATTTCAGTCGGTTTATAAGACCTGGTTATCAGCGTGTGAGTACTAATGGTGCTGGTAATTTAAATTCTTTAATGGGGGTTTCTTTTGTATCGCCAGATCAATCAGAATTAGTAACCGTATATACAAACTGGTCTGACAGTGATGTTAATATTAGACAAAGCTTAAAGAACTTACCTAATAATACTTATGCTGAGTATGCAGAAGTATATATTACTGACGCATCTAATGATTTAAAGAAAGTAGCAAATCATACCTTAAGTAATGCATTTACAGTACCTGATAAATCTATCGTTACTTTTAGAGTTCCCTTGTTTAATGGGGACCCTACAACACCTATTGTTGATTTCACACCAGATCCTGCTAAGGTATATTATATAGATGCTCCGGTTCATAATCTACGATTAGCCGCTACAGGCGAAAGCGAGGATCCGTATACAACAAATACTTCTGCCTCTGGGGATAATGTAAAATGGCAATTTGTAGCAGCAGATAATGACACTTGGTTTATACGCAGAGCTGCAGGGGGTTCTAAACCCGGCTTGCGTACAAACAATACTAGTTTTGCAGATATGCAAGCAACATCAAGTACAGGTGGATGGACACGTTATGAAATAACAAATGGGTCAAGTTCAGGAACTTATTTCTTAACAATACCAGGTGGTGGAGCAAACTACAGAAGATTACAGGTAGATAACTCCGGTACTGTTAGAATGGTAGATGAGGGTAAAAATGGTACTTGGGAGTCATTTAGAATTACAGAAGCAGGAAATTCCAATAATAACAATGGATCAGATAACTTAGTACATATTACAAAACGTAATGCCACTGGTTTTGCTGTAGACGGTCAAAATGGAGCTGCCGAAAGACAAAATATACAGCTCTGGAATGCAGATACCTCTAATCCTAACCAACAATGGTTAGAAATAGATCATGGCAATGGATATTATTCTTATCAAAAGCAAGGAACTAATTATTGCATAGATGGTAATAATGGCGGTGCTAATCGGCAGAATGTTTATTTATGGCCTTGTGACACCAATAATCCAAATCAACATTGGCAGAAAGTAGATGCAGGAGGCGGAGCTTATAAATTGATAAAGCGTAATACGAATTTTGCACTCAATGGAGGAAGTGGCGGCGCTAATGAGCAAGATGTAAATTTATATGATGCTTCTTCAAGTAGTCAAAACTTACATTGGTTTATTACATCATTAACGGCTGCAGACAAATCATCCAATCTTAGTAATAATAAAAGCGTGCTAATTTATCCAAGCCCAGTAAATAATATAGCAACTATTGAGAACGCATCAGATTCTATTATAAATATTTATAATATAAATGGTAGTCTGGTATTTACTAAAACTATTTCTAGCATCAATGAAACTGTAGATTTAACTGCATTATCTACAGGAACGTATTTTGCAAAAGTGACCGGAAAATCTTCAATAAATGTATTAAAGATTATTAAAGAATAAAAAATTATAACAAGTGATTTATTAAAAACTTGTATTAATAATTCAAAAAAGAAACAACAAAAGCATAAATCATGAAACACTCATTTTGTTTATCAATACTAGTTTTATATTTAGGATTATTTAGTACACTAAATAGTCAAACATTAGTGACACACGATTTTAATAATGGTCAGTTAGGACCTTATGAAATTAGAAAATCTGACCAAGAGACTAGGGTAAAAGTTATAGATGGTGCAGTACGAACTCAGTGGAGAGAGGATTTGTATAATGGTACCAATTCAGGTAGAAAAGCTCAATTTATGCCTATTGGTGATCCCAGGTTTACACAACACATTTGGATGGGTTTAAGCCTTAAAATTGATAGTGATTACATGCAAAACAGTCCAAATACACAAGCTGGGTTGATGCAGATATGGGGCTATAATGGATCTTCAGGAGCAGCGAATCATATGTGTATGTTGAGATTTGAAAACAGAAATGGAGGAACATTGGTATGGCAACATCGCTACAATAGTGTTTCAACATTTACGTACCATGATATCTTAAGGAATTTTCCAAGAGATGAATTTGTAGATATTGTAATGCACGTTATCTTAAAAAATGTTGACGAAGGTACTGTTCAGGTTTGGGCAAACGGTGAGTTAGTAGTAAATGAGACCAATCAAAGAATTGGTTGGGGTGATCAGGGTCCTAATGGTATGATCAATGGGACATATTGTTTTGGAACTTCAATTGGACAATATAACTATTCATCAGAGGATTATGTGAATAACGAAACTAGAACTGTTACTTATGACAACGTTTCTCTTTATGATAAAGCAGATGGATATGATCTTGTAAATCCAGATGAAAATAGCACTACGGTAGGTTTTACACCAGATCCTGCTAAGGTATATTATATAGATGCTCCGGTTCATAATCTACGATTAGCTGCTACAGGCGAAAGCGAGGATCCGTATACAACAAATACTTCTGCCTCTGGGGATAATGTAAAATGGCAATTTGTAGCAGCAGATAATGATACTTGGTTTATACGCAGAGCTGCAGGGGGTTCTAAACCCGGCTTGCGTACAAACAATACCAGTTTTGCAGATATGCAAGCAACATCAAGTACAGGTGGATGGACACGTTATAAAATAACAAATGGGTCAAGTTCAGGAACTTATTTCTTAACAATACCAGGTGGTGGAGCAAACTACAGAAGATTACAGGTAGATAACTCTGGTACCGTTAGAATGGTAGATGAGGGTAAAAATGGTACTTGGGAGTCATTTAGAATTATAGAAGCAGGAAATTCCAATAATAACAATGGATCAGATAACTTAGTACATATTACAAAACGTAATGCCACTGGTTTTGCTGTAGACGGTCAAAATGGAGCTGCCGAAAGACAAAATATACAGCTCTGGAATGCAGATACCTCTAATCCTAATCAACAATGGTTAGAAATAGATCATGGCAATGGATATTACTCTTATCAAAAGCAAGGAACTAATTATTGCATAGATGGTAATAATGGCGGTGCTAATCGGCAGAATGTGTATTTATGGCCTTGTGACACCAATAATCCAAATCAACATTGGCAGAAAGTAGATGCAGGAGGCGGAGCTTATAAATTGATAAAGCGTAATACTAATTTTGCACTAGACGGAGGCAGTGGCGGCGCTAATGAGCAAAATGTAAATTTATATGATGCTTCTTCAAGTAGTCAAAACTTACATTGGTTTATTACATCATTAACGGCTGCAGATAAATCATCCAATCTTAGTAAAAATAAAAGCGTGCTAATTTATCCAAGCCCAGTAAATAATATAGCAACTATTGAGAACGCATCAGATTCTATTATAAATATTTATAATATAAATGGTAGTCTGGTATTTACTAAAACTATTTCTAGCGTTAATGAAACTGTAGATTTAAGTGCATTATCTGCGGGAACGTATTTTGCAAAAGTGACCGGAAAATCTTCAATAAGCGTATTAAAGATTATTAAAGAATAAATGAAAATTATCACAAGTAATAATATGAATATGAAAAATCTAACGGTAATTCTTTTCTTTTCTTTGTTCTTTATTGAAAGTAATGCTCAAAATTATAACAGTTCTCATTATGTAAATGGAATGGATTATGTACTGGGTGATGTAAAACAGGCGTTTATACAAAATAGGATTACTACACAAGCGCAAGCGGACAATTTACTTAAAGGATTCAGGGAAATGAAAGTAAACGGAATTCGAATTCCTATTTTCCCAGAAGGAGCAATTCCTAATAAAGCAATGTTAACTTATTTTTACAATCAAGCTGTTGCTCAGGGCTTCCCAATTATGGCAAATCCAGCTCAAAGTTCAGGAGCTAAAAATATTGCATGTGAAGGATTTGGTATTGATTGTAATACAAGAGGTGTCGCTGCCAGAACAAATATATTAATAGACCACGTTAAAGAATTTGCTAGCGAATATAAGTGTAAATGGATTAATCCTTTTAATGAGGACGGGCGGACTACCCATGGTTGGAATGCGAGTCAAATGAATACGATTTACTCATCATTATATGGGAATGTAAATGGAGCAGAAATTATTGGTTCAGGAGCATGGGGTATACCAGCTAGTATTGAAGTAATGCGAAATACTAATATTAGTAATTACATCACCGTAGCAACTACACATAATTTAGGCTATGATCACGGTTCTTGGGCTACTTTTATCGATGTAGCAAGAGCAAAAAATTTGCCTGTATGGGATTCAGAAGTAAATCATAATATAACGGAGGCTGCCAATAGAAATACTACTACACGCCTTGTTGAAGCTATTAATAGAGGAGTTGATGGTTTAGTGCTATACAATAGCTGGAAATCAATTAATTTAACCAATGGATCTATTAATGCAGCGGGTCAAGCAGTAATGGATCTTTTTTTGGTTGAAACAGCAGAAATCCGAACGGACAAAAAATATTATATTGATTGTATAGGCGTTAATAAAAGATTAGCTGCAGATGGTGAAAGTGAAGATCCTTACGGAACGACAACCACTACTACAGGTGCTAACGTAGAATGGATTTTTGTGCCTAAAGGTAATGGATATTATCATATCAGACGTGCTGCTGGTGGTACAAAACCTGGCTTAAGAACAGTTAGTAATACTGCACTAGCAGATATGCAAGCTACTACATCTTCAGGAGAACAAACTTATTATGTGTTAACGCCAGGTTCTGCAGCTGGAAGTTACCATATTACCTTGCCTGATTGGCAGTGGGGAGATGGTCGTAAAAGACTACAAATGAATAGAGCTAATCAAGTACTTTTTACCACTACTGCCAGTAGTGGTAGTTGGGTTTCTTTTAAGCTGACCGAAGCAGGGAACTATAGTAGTACTGGTTCAAATGTAGTTCATATTACTAAAAGAAACTCCACAGGTTTTGCTATGGATGGACAAAGCGGAGCCTCAGAAAGACAGAATATTTACCTTTGGAATGCTGATGTTTCAAATGGTAATCAACAATGGATAGAGATAAACCGAGGGAATGGATATTATGCTTATCAAAAACAGGGAACTGACTACTGTATAGACGGTAATAATGGGGGTGCTAATCAACAGAATGTGTATTTATGGCCTTGTGATACTGAGAATCCAAATCAACACTGGCAGAAAGTAGATGCAGGAGGTGGAGCTTATAAGTTAGTAAAACGTAATACAAATTATGCACTTAATGGTGGAAGTGGCGGTGCCAGAGAACAAAACGTAAATTTATATAATGCTTCATCAAATAGTCAAAATTTACATTGGTTTGTTACTCCATTAGATACTTCTGCAAAATCATTAGAGACTATTGATGGAAAAAGTATCGTTATGTACCCTAATCCTGTAAATATTTCAGCAACAATTAAAAATGCTTCGAATTCTATACTTACCATTTATGATATAAAAGGAAGTGCTGTATTTACAAAACCTATCACTAGTGAAAGTGAATCTATTGATTTAAGTAAGCTAACAGCAGGTATGTATTACGGAAAAGTAAGTACTACCAGAAATAATGTAATTATAAAATTTATAAAAAATTAAACATCACATGAAAAAATCAATTTCTTTAATACTCACACTATTTTGTCTGAGTATTTTAATCCCAACTATACAAGCTCAAGGACTTATTTCACACGATTTTAATGATGGTGATATGGGACCATTCGTAGACTGTACTACTAAAAGTCCTAACTATGCCAAGGTTGTAAATAATCGTTTAAGAACCTATTGGCAAGAATCTAGTTATAATGCTTCAGATAGAATGACAAAAGGTGCAGAGGCCTGTGGTGACCCGGTTCATAATGGTATTGGTTACCTAACCTATAAACATTGTTGGCTAGGATTTACTATGAATATAGATGAGGCATATATGGGACCAGAATATACAGGTATAGGTGGTTTGGCTCAAATTTTTGGTTTTAATGATGCTAGAGGTCAATTTAGCTGGACAGCAATGCTTGATATAGAAGACGGTGATCTCACCTGGATAGATAGACGAGGCATAGGTGCCACCAGAGTTGATCTTACGATTTATGAGAATTTCCCTAGAGGAAGAGATATGGATATCATTATACATGCGGTACTTTCTGATAACAATCAAGGGGAAGTTGAGATATTTATAAATGGAAATCTAGAATACAGTGCTTATAATATTAATATAGGTATGGGAGATTTTGACGATAATGATGTGCAAACGGATCAATCTTATACAGAATTCAAAATAGGTCAATACAATCATTCTGGTGCACATGAAAATGAAATAAGAATAGTAGATTATGACAATATAAGCTGGTATGATGGAGAAAATGGCTATGATATTGTAAATCCTGATGCCAATTCGGGGCCCATAACCTCTTTTACTCCAGATCCAAATAAAACATATCATATAGACGTACCGGTACATGATCTTAGATTAGCCGCTAATGGAGAGAGTGAAGACCCTTATACTGCATCAACTTCTACTACTGGAGCTAATGTAGGATGGCAATTTGTAGCTGCCAGTAGTGATACCTGGTACATACGTAGAGCAGCAGGAGGTTCAAAACCTGGTATTCGCACGGATGGTACTGAGTTTGCTGATATGCAGGCAACATCAAGTAATGGAGGATGGACTCGGTATAAAATAACGGAAGGTTCAAGCTCTGGAACTTATTTTTTAACGTTACCCAACGGAACCTCAGATCATAAAAGATTACAAGTAGATAGAGAAGGTTTAGTTAAAATGGTTCCTGACACGTATAGCGGAACTTGGGAATCATTTGCGATTACAGAAACAGGAAATAGTAGTACTGGTTCAAATGTAGTTCATATTACTAAAAGAAACTCCACAGGTTTTGCTATGGATGGACAAAGTGGAGCCTCAGAAAGACAGAATATTTACCTTTGGAATGCTGATGTTTCAAATGGTAATCAACAATGGATAGAGATAAACCGAGGGAATGGGTATTATGCCTATCAAAAACAGGGAACTGACTACTGTATAGACGGTAATAATGGGGGTGCTAATCAACAGAATGTGTATTTATGGCCTTGTGATACTGAGAATCCAAATCAACACTGGCAGAAAGTAGATGCAGGAGGTGGAGCTTATAAGTTAGTAAAACGTAATACAAATTATGCACTTAATGGTGGAAGTGGCGGTGCCAGAGAACAAAACGTAAATTTATATGATGCTTCTTCAAGTAGTCAAAATTTACATTGGTTTGTTACTCCATTAGATACTTCTGCAAAATCATTAGAGACTATCGATGGAAAAAGTATCGTTATGTATCCTAATCCTGTAAATACTAATGCTACAATTACCAATGCTTCGAATTCTATACTTACTGTTTATGATATAAAAGGAAGTGCTGTATTTACAAAACCTATCGCTAACGAAAATGAATCTATTGATTTAAGTAAGCTAACAGCAGGTATCTATTATGGTAAGATAAGTACCACTGGAAATATTGTCATCATAAAATTTGTAAAAAATTAAGCTTGTAGCTATTTTTTATTATGTAATAGTATTATTTAGTAAGTTAAATAAGGCATTAAGAATAAAATTGTACGGATACCTAATTTTATTCTTAATGCCTTACTTTTTGTAAAGTCTCCCCCCTACTCTTGTGATATTCTGATTTCTTATTATATCAATGGTATTAAATCCAAATTTTATAAATCATTGAAATCAAAAAATCTAGTTATTACGACATATTATAAATCTTCTATAACGAATTCTAAAAGACGCCTCGATATACTACTCCATATGATTATTTTTCAGGTTTTTAATGATAAGTAGAACATTGAAAATAATGATAGAATTACAAATTTGTTTAATACAAAAATTCATTTCAAAACTTCTAATCTAAAACTCTCAAAATTGCTTGTATAAGCAATTTTAAATAATTTTAAAATGAAAAATATATGTGCCCTTTTATTTATCATATTAAGTCTACACGCATATGCTGCTGATTACTATGTTTCTAATACAGGTAGTGATACCAATAATGGTACTAGTGAAGATAGTCCTTTTGCTACAATACAGCATGCAGTTAGCTTAATGCAGGCAGGTGATACTTGTTACATTCGTGGAGGCAGTTATCACGAAGATATTGACTTTTCAGGTATTTCGGGTTCACCTGGTAACCCTATCATTATTACTGCATACCCAGGTGAAAAGGTTATACTTGATGGCACTATTCCTATTACTACAAACTGGACACGTGATCAGGGGAGTATTTTTAAAACCACTATTAGTGAAGATGTTACACAACTATTTTTAGAAGGTGCGCCTATGACCTTGGCACGTTTTCCTAATGCATTAGTATGGTCGGATGAAATGTGGAGTTCTGGTGGTACTAGAAGACAAAAGTTTTGGGATACCCAGAGTAACTCAAACAATGGTCATGTGGTGGATGATCCATCCAGAGGACCTTCACCACATTTAGCTGCTGCAGGAGTTTCCTTTAATGGATGTGTAGCAGTAATGAACTTTGGTAACCACCGCTCTGATGCTAGATTAGTATCAGGACATTCTGTAGGTTCAGCTGAGTTTGATTATAGTCCTACCATAGAGAAATACAAAACAAGTAAATTTTACTTTTTTGAAGGAGGAAAAGATAATGCAGAGCGGGTAATGCTTGATAGTGCTCAAGAGTGGGCATATGATGAGTCTACTAAAACCTTATATCTTTGGGCTCCAGATGGGCAAAATCCTACGGGAAGAAATGTACACGGAAAAACCCAGACCTATGCTATTGTTGGTAATGCCAGTACTAAACATATAACAATCGATGGATTGAACTTTTTTTCTACTGCTTTTTCCTTCACATCATCTGATAACATAACTATACAGAATTGTAATTTTGATTATCCAACAGCTTCTACACGAGCATTAGGAAGTTATGCTACAGAATTAAGTTCACAATTTGTTGGTTCTGAAACAGATTTTTGTGTAAATAATGTATTGTTTAACTGTGCCTTTCGTTATTCTGACGGAAGAGCTTTATTAGGTAGTTATATTGAAAATATGAGGGTAGAAAATAATTTATTTTACCATACTAATTATTCTTGTATTGATGCCTCTTGGGGAGTAAACTTAGCAAATTCAAGGGATTTACTTTTTAGTAGAAATACTATAGAGGTTGCAGGCCCCTCCTTAACATTAACTACCGGTCAATATGGACCAGATAATGGTAGCAGACCTCAAATTCTTGAATATAACTATTTAACGCTTTGTAGTCTTCAGCAGGACGATGGTACAGCCATGTATATTGCTCCTCCTGCGGTGCCTAATTCGATAGCACGTTACAATTGGTTTATTAATAATGCGCAAAAAGATTTTAGATGGGATGGCAATGGTAGAACTGCAGCACTTACCAGTAAAAATGGTAACTGTTATCGCAATGTGGCTACCTCTTCTAATTTGAAACCAAATAATATACGTGATAGCGGTTACCATCTTAAAGGAGATGATCATGAAGTTTATAATAACATAGGCGTATTTGGCAGGGCATCAATTTCTGTTTCTGTAGCATCTGGAGGTAACGCTAATACCGTTGCTTACAATAATGCGGCGGATATTCTCTATGATGATCCTATGCCTGGAACAAATTCTAATAACTTTTTTGGTCAAAATGAGACAAAATCCATGAGTGATTTACTAGTAGATCCTGGTAACTTAGATTTTAGACCAAAACCAACTGCTACAGAATTAATTGATAAAGGTATAGAAGCTACAGTAACATATAATGGACAAACTGATGATGTAACTGCTGGATTCGTAGGCGCTGCACCAGATCTTGGAGTGTATGAATATGGTGCTTCCTCTTATTGGATACCAGGGCGTATAGAATCAAAAGCTTCTATGCCAATCCCTACAAACGGTAGTGTGGATATAGCACTTAATACGGATCTTATGTATGTAATTGGTTTAAATGGTGAAAAAGCACTTATCTATTTAGGTACCGATGCAGATAATTTATCGTTGGTAACAACTAAAAATGATCCAAATAATATCGTAAAGTTAACAGGCAGTTTTGCACTAGAGGATGAAAAAACTTACTATTGGCGTGTAGATACTCAGTTAGAAGATGACTCAATAATAACCGGAGATATCTGGAGTTTTAGTACTGGTTCAGAAGTCATTATACCAGATGTTTCAGTTACAGGAGTTAATGTTTCTCCTGAAAATGTTTCCTTATCCGTAGGATCTATGCAACAATTAGAAGTAACTATAACTCCATTAGATGCCACGAATCAGGATGTAAGTTATACAAGCAGTGATACCGCAATAGCAACCGTTGATGATAATGGACTGGTTACTGCAATTGGAGATGGATCTGCAACTATAACAGTTACAACATCAGATGGTGAATATACGGCTACCAGTACAATATTGATTAATACTTCATCAATTGGCATAACGGTAAGTCCAGGTGACGTATCCTTAAACACAGGAGAAACTCAACAATTATCTACTAACAAATCAAATATTAGTTATAAAAGTAGTAATATAAATATCGCCACTGTCAATAGCAATGGATTAGTTACTGCCATAGGTGAAGGCTCTGCGACTATAACCGTTACAGATGACAGTAATGGAGATACGACTTCTAGTTTAATAACAGTAAGAAGTGCGTGTGGAACTTACAATATTTCACTTATAGAGGCAGAAAACTACTGTGAAATGTCTGGCATAGAAAATCAAGGTGAAAATATAGGATATATCAACAATAATGACTGGACCCTATATAAAAATATAAACTTAAGTAGTATAAGCTCAGTTAGCGTTAATGCTTCAAGTGATTCTGCTGGAGGAAGAATTGAGCTTAGAGTAGGAAGCACCACGGGAACAATACTAGGTACCGTAGAAATTGGAAATACCGGTGGTTGGAATATATGGAATATTAGTACAGCTGAAGTTAATAAAATAGCAGGAATACACGATCTTTATTTGGTTTTTAAAGGTGGTACCGGCTATTTATTTGATCTAGATTGGATCAGTTTTGAAGAGGACGAGAATCAGAATTCACAAATTGTTCATTTGCGAAAACGTAATGCTCCGGATTTTGCTATTGACGGAGATCATGGTGGAGAGAATTTACAAAATATTTATTTATGGGAAGCTAACTCTTCTAATCCAAACCAAAGATGGATTGAAATAGACCGTGGAAATGGATATTATAGTTATCAGAAACAGGATACTGATTTTTGTATTGATGGAGGAAACGGCGGCGAAAATGGGCAAAATGTGTTATTATGGACTTGCGGTGACACTAATTATAATCAACATTGGTTAAAAGTAAGAGTGGGTGGTAATGCATTTAAACTTGTAAAACGAAACGCTTCTGGATTTGCGATTAATGGTGGTGCGGGCGGAGCTAATGCTCAAAACGTAAATCTATTTAACTCTGCTAGTAATGGCAGAAGTTTACAATGGATTATTGAGGTGGTAGATGATGAAAACAAAGCGGATAACGAACTATTAGAAAGTACGATTAATATCTATCCAAACCCAGTAAATGATTTAGTTAATATTGAATATGACGGATTGGAACCAGCAGTATTAAAAATAGTAACTATTTCAGGACAAACAATTTATTCTGAAGTATTAAAATCTAATACTAATACAATCGATTTAAAAGCATGGTCTAATGGTGTATATCTTGTTCACATCATAAGCGAACAAGATATTGTAATAAAGAAACTTATCAAGGAATAAAGTAGTACTGGAGTTGAATAATATAGCGATGTATTTCGATTACTATATTTTTAAATTTATAAAAACTTTAGTAAAAATTCTGTAGATAAAAAATAAACAAGGATTTTTCTTTATTCTCTGATTACGATTTAAAGTTGAGTCTATCTTAAAAAAACTCAATCTTTATGATAAAAATGAACCCTATAAAATATGTTTTATGGGGTTCATTTTGTTAAAATTAAACAAATCTACGTAGGACTACTAATTTTAGAATTATTTTACGGTATTCTTTTAAATGAAACTATGAATCGAAACCTAAAACGATACCTACAACATCTATGGAAATCTGTTCTTTTCTGGGCCAGTGTTATGGGATTGTATTCCATTTTTAGATATTATGGAATTGACGAAGAAGAAGGTTTTACTGTGATCAAAGAATTTAGTGGAAATGAAGGAACTTTACGCGCCTTAATGGGATTCACTAGTATTGGGATCTTAATTGGAATTGTATATGCTAGTATTGATTTCTTTTTTGATAAATATTCGTCTCATAAGATATCGCTGGTTTATGAGCTTGTGATCAGAACATTGTTATATTTCGTGACTACTATTGTGATATTTACAGTCATTATGGATTTGTTTTCTGATCTCTATAATCTCAATCTGAATACAGATCGAGGATGGTGGAAAAAAAATAAATCATTTTGGGCGACCATTGTATATATTGTTTTAGTTTCTTTTGTATTCTCCTTCATAAAAATAGCAACTGAAAAATTTGGGAAAGGTGTATTTCTAAAAATGTTATTAGGAAGATACAGAAATCCACAAGAAGAGAAACGTATATTTATGTTTTTGGATCTCAAAGATTCTACGACCATCGCGGAGAATCTTGGTCATTTCAAATATAGTCAGTTTATACAGGATTGTTTTTATGATCTCAATGAAGTGGTGCCTAAATATGAAGCAGAAATCTATCAATATGTAGGTGATGAAGCCGTATTGAGTTGGCCATATAAAAAAGGGCTCGCCAATAATAACTGTGTTGATCTTTTTTTTGCATTTCAGAAAGAAAAACAAAAAAAATCAGAATATTATCTTCAAAAGTATGGCATCCTTCCTGTTTTTAAAGCAGGATTACACGGAGGTTTTTTAATGGTAACAGAAGTTGGAGTAATTAAAAAAGAAATTGCCTATCATGGTGATGTAATCAATACTTCTGCTCGTATCCAGGCGGAATGTAATTCACATAAAGTACAGTTATTGATTTCTGAAAAATTACTACAGGATTTACATTTAAATACCAATTTAAACGTTACTTTTTTAGGAAGTGTGTTATTAAAAGGAAAACAGGAAGAAGTAAATATTCATACAATTAATAGGGTTTGATTTTTTATCTTTTTAAGGTCTGTTTCCTGCTATCTTTTTGAATGCTTCAGTGACTACAACTCTTTTAGGTTTCAAAGTCGTATTTTTATACTCAAATCAAAGAATAACTATGAAAGCAAAAATTATCTTGCTACTTGTTTCTATGTCTTTCCTATATTCATGTATGACTACTGTTAATCAAAAGGATGATTTTTTGCCTACTCATGAAACGCTTAAAAAAGGGATTATATACAAATACTACTACTCCACTTATTCTAAAGAAACTAGCAACACGAAAACAGATGTACAATACAATTACCTTAAAATGGTGAATGATAGTGTGTTTTCTGATACGCAATACAATCCTGCCTTTCGTATTGAAAAAGAAGCCTTCTATCAAAAAAGGGGACCGATTTTAGAAGAAATTAAACGAGCTTTTTATATTTATAATAGTGACACCATTCCTGTGTCTCATCAAGGGACTGCTGATTTTCTTACTTTTGGTAAAGATACTATTCAGTATACTTCAAAAATCATTAGTAATGATTTTTCCAGAACCCGAGAGCAATCTTCACATGTAGTTAAGGACACTACCATTAATTCTAAACCTGCTAAAATAATTCATAGATTAATAAAATATATTGTCTTTGATAAAGAAATCCCTCAGGATACAATAATTACAAAAGTAAGAGCCATTTATATTAAAGACTTTGGATTATGGAAATTGAACGCTGAGAATAAAAAATCTAAGAATGAATTAATACTTGTAGAACAAATACTACCAGAAAAATTCGAGCAATTAGCATCGCATGTTATACATCGGGTAGGTCATATTAATTTTGAGCAGACTTTAGATAAAGATAAAGAGTTAGAGTTATGTTTTTCTCACAATAAGATTAATGATTATTACAACGGCGGACAGGATCGCGGTGGTTATATAGGAGGAAAAGGAAATCTAAAGAAATATATCAATAGTGTATTAGACTCTGATAAATTAAAAGATGAATCAGGTTATTTGGGTTTTAGGTTTGTAATTAACTGCAAAGGGAAAGCAGGTGAATTTTTGCTCAATGAAGCTGGTTTTGACTACCAGAAAAAGAATTTTAATAAAGAAACCACTCAGCATTTATATGAGATTATTTCAAGTATACCACGGTGGTCACCCTGTATAATACGAGGTGAAGAAAGGGATTCATACGCTTATGTAACTTTTATATTAAAAAATGGAAAAATTCAGGATATTTTACCGTAACACCATGCTGGTTAGTTTGCTATTACTAAGTGCTTGCCATCAGGAAGAATCGTTGTATAAAAGAGAATTTACAAATAAAGATTCAAAAATATACGCGAGGCAGTTTATCAATGGACTCAATACACATTATTATCAGGGAAGCCCTGAGGAACATTTTCAGATACTTGAAGCAAAAAAGTTAGATTCAACTTTTGCTGATATCTATAGAGAAATGGGAGCTTCTAGGGTAAAAAGAGGGTTGATTACCCAATTTTATGAAACCTATGGTAAAGCAGTTGCTTATGATGCCGAATCATGGCAAGGATATCGTGGATATCTGTATCTATATTTTTATAGGGATTATGATCGTGCTATCCAGGATTATAATACTCTGGATGCACTTACACCTGATTTTGTAGATTATCCACAATCTGAGAATATTGATTTTTCCAGAGCTGTCTGTTATCTTATGAAAAAAGAGTATGACAAAGCACTATCATATTTTGAAAAATTTTTTGAACATGAAATAGAAGCTGACAATCTGGACTATGTACAAAGTAGGGCTTTTTTGTTTCACGGAATTACATATTATAACATGGGAAATATAGAAAGAGCACTTGAAAAAATTGACCTAGGTATACAACATAATAAAAATGCAGATCTCTTGTATTGGAAAGCAAAAATATGGAAAGAATCCGGAGGTAAAACATCTGAAATTTTTCAACTTCTGAAGGAATCAAAAAAATTAATGAAGCAAGGTTCTAATAATAGAAGACCTTATGTAGAAGAGTTTTATCAAACATATATTGAAGATATTGAAGAGATGATACAATCTATATCTTAATAAATTAATTATGTCTATTTTATCAAGTTTTAAGTTAAATCAATATTCTAAAAGCAAATACTTACTTAGGGTTTAGTATCTGTTAAAATATAGGCACCAGTATTTATAACCTACATTTCAATAGGCTCAGCACTCATAATAATGGAAACCTGACAATAACAATTTAACACCTCAATGATTAATATTGTTAGGAACAGACAGCTCTCCATCCCCTTCTACAATAAACCTATCTCTTTTAGATCCATATCCAAAATTAGAAGACCTCCGGTAGTTGGTTTGAAAATTGGCATATTTTCTCTTGATTCTCGCTTTTTTTTGATTTGTTGATTCCATCTTCACATATTGTTTCAATTAATTAGTTACTTGATTATTAATAAATTTACTTTCTAAAATAGAATATTTTTGACATATTATCTTCCTACTTAACATCAAATTATAAATATTTCAATTATTTTTAGGAGTATCTAGAAGAACTTATTTTAATATTCTGATAGTTAAAAGTGTTCATCTTACGATTAAAATAAAAATATGAACTATGTATAAAAATTAGTATAAAGGTTAAAAGTATTGGAATGATTATTGATTATTATTATATTTCAAATCCCAAAATGCTTTATCTTTTTCTAATGAAAATATATATCAGTTTTATTATTATAATGTGCACGATTCAAATGAGTTATAGTCAGTTTACTAACGGTAATCTGACTGAAAACCCTAGACTTTCTGATGGATATACAGGACATGAAGAAGCATTGATTAATGATTTTATTAAACTCGAATTTGATACTGAAAACTCTAAAATTTCTTTTAATTTTATTTCAGAAGATACTGAGGGTACTATAGGTGGTCTTGATTATAAGATTTCTTTCAGTCCGGATAACCCTGACAATGCTTATTTTAGAGGGTCTGCACTTGTAAAAACTTTAGATACTGATAATTTTTTACGAGATGGTCATCTGATGTGGGAAAAGTTTTTTTATAAAAGTAAATATCCAAAAATTGAATTTGCTAGTTCTCAGGTTGTACATTTTGGTAATAATAACTATAAAGTAATAGGTGATTTAACTATTAAAGGAGTAACAAAAGAAGTTATTATCAATTTTATGCTTGATACTCAAAAGCTTTTAGGTAAAACTACTATTTACACTAGTGATTTTGGGGTTAATATTCACGATAAACGTGATCAAAACAAATTGAATATTGTCTTTGATTTTCCACTCCTACGGTGATTAATAGTATATTTTACTAATTCATATTATATGCTTTCGCCATTTTTTCAGAATTACTTGCATATATATTTTGCAACATTTCTGATTTTTTTATGCGTACAACTTTAATAAGAACATCTGGTTCTGATTCGTTTTTTTTAGTTATAAAGTGATTTATCATACCGTAAGTTTAAGATGGATATTATACTTTTATTACGAAGATAAATGAATATTAGTTTATAAACATGGGTATAAACACTGGATTATTAAGGAGTTAAAAACCCTGTTTCTAAGCCTTTTTTGAACAAAATTCTTATAAATATTAGATAGAGATAGCATAGGCAGCATAGCCTCCATGACCTGTATAAGAAAAAGGAATGGTCGTTAAAGTATCTCCTATTTTGATCATAGGAATCCGGTTATCATCTTTTTCTAAGGAAATTGTAGAGGTAGTCACTTGGAACCAAGATGAAATAAATTCAAATAGCTCTTTTTTATCGTGAAAATCTACCTTAGCAAAAGCCTTAGAATTATACGCTACCGCTGCTTGATGAGCAATTGTGTGGATATAATTATCTGTTATTTCTGAATGAGTTATATATTCATTGTTTCGTATAGTTACTGTCTCATCAATGCAGATAAAATCTATTGGATTAAATCTAGGCGGATGTAAAAAAAGTCTTTGATGTGCCTTGTAGGCCGCTTCTTTCATACTCCATAGTTTCCATACAGTCTGATCTGGGTTTTGTGCAGTATAAATCTCTTTTTGCTCAGATATAGAACAAATTTTATCCAGCCAACCGCGCCTACGCCAATTACTTTGTATACGAGCAAGATGGAGATCCACAATATCATTGCCAATCATTTATTTAGCCGCTAATTTGTCTTGAATCACTTCTAGAGAAGCTTTTACTGTCAACATTTTATCCATGTCTTCATTATCAATTTCAATACTAAACTCATCCTCTATATCAAGAATAATATCTACCAAATTAGCAGAATTAATCTCCAAATCTTTTATAAAATCCGTTTCCTCAGAAAGTTTTTTTAATGCTTCTTGATTTTCTACAAAAGGCTCAATTATGCCTTTTAACTTACCTAATATTTCTTCTTTTGTCATATAATTGTAACGTACTAAAATTTTTTAAAGATAATACATGCATTTACATCTCCAAAACCAAAACTTGCCTTTGCGATAATATCTACAGAAGTATGAATTGTTTTTGTTGGGATACGTTCTCTACTAACAATAGATACTATATCGGGATGTACATCTTCACAGTTAATATTACCAAATATAAAATCTTCTTTTAGTTGCAGTATAGTTGCTACGCTCTCGATACTTCCAGAAGCAGCAAGGCAATGTCCTACTAAACTTTTTAATGAATTGATATATGGAAAATTCTTTCCTTGTCGATCTAATGCTTTAGACCAATTAATGATCTCATCCGTATCTTTTGCAGTAGCAGTAAGATGTCCATTAATCACATCAATATCACTCGTTTTAATATCTGCATTTTGTACTGCTTGTTGGATACATTTCTGAACAGCTAAAGGATTAGGAGCTGTCATGCTTCCCCCATTACGTTGTCCACCACTATTTACGTGACCACCTAAAATTTCTGCATATATTGGGACATTTCTTTTTTGTGCACTTTCCAGACTTTCTACAACAAGTGCTCCTGCCCCACTACCCGGGACAAAACCAGAAGCTGACGCACTCATAGGTCTTGATGCTTCTGTAGGATTTTCATTATAAGTATAGGGTAATATTCTCATCGCATCAAATCCACCCCAAACATAGGGTCCACTATCACTGGTGCTGCCTGTTAATATAATTTCTGCTTTACCAGTAACAATACGGTCATATGCCATTAGAAGTCCTTCTGTACCTGTACTACAAGCAGATGAATTGGTGGTAGCAATGTTGCCGCAACCCAATATTCCTCCCAAGTATGCACTAATACCACTTGCCATCGTCTGTATCACAGAAGTACTACCTAGCCTTCTAACCTTACCATCATCTACTTTATAAATTGCTTCTCTAAATTTGTCTACGCCTAATATCCCAGTGCCAAAGATAACGCCTGCATCCCATAATGCTTCTTCTTTTTTTCCGGGTATAGCTAGTCCGGCATCTTTCCATGCATCTATACCTGCAATAACTCCATATTCAACTCCAGATGCATTTAACCCTCTTAGCTGAGCACTATTAAAGTAATTGTTTAAATATTCTTTATTATATATCGGTTTTCCAGCTATTTGACAAGAAAAATTAAGCTCTTTCAATTTTTCAATATGACGAATACCACTACTACCATTTCTAATCGCTTGATTAAATGAAGCTACAGTAATTCCATTAGGCGCGACAATTCCAAGACCTGTGATAACAACCCTTCGTTTTTTCATGTAATATATATCAGAGAGATAAAAGTGTCTGTTGACAAGGACCACTTCTCCCCTTTTGGTTTTAGTATTAATTTCACTAATGAATATCCTATTCTCATTTATTATCTTTATGATTCAAAACCATACCCGCAATAACACCTTTTGCAATTAACTTATCTTCAGTATTATACAAAGCAACCTTGCATTTTAATTTATGAAATCTAAAATATTCTTTCTCAGAAACAACGGTTACAGTTTCACCAGGAAGTACAGGTTTATAAAATTCTATAGCATTACTACTCATAGCGATACCAGGTGCATCATTTTCGCTAAATGTATTTAAAAGAAAAATACCCAAACATGCAACACCAATCTGTGCCATAATTTCTGTTAGAATAACACCCGGAGTAATAGGATTACCTACAAAATGGCCTTCATAAAAATATGCATCCGGGCGTAAGGTATATCGTCCGGTCACACCATCAGAATCTATATCAATAATCTTATCTACAAATAAAAAAGGTTCTGTATACGGTAGTTTTTGTATAATTAATTCTTTCTCCAAAGTTTATGTTATTATTTGTTAAAAAGCACACCCATCTGGTAATGGTTCTTCTGTGACCACGTCAATAGCAAAATCAGTGTCTAATATATGCTCAGTGAAGCCTACTGAGACACTCCCTTTATAAACAACACTTCCATATCCATTTGTATTCATATGTGCCCTGATATAAACTACCTGTTCTTTAGTTATAGCCACAGGACCACCTGATCTGGTAAAAGGTTGATCATCTACGTGACTATGCAGTAAAATCCTTCTATACAATAGTTCTCCTTCTTCTGATAAAACCTCCCACCAATCTGCATACTGATTACATCCCAGATCAGGACTCTTTACTGTTACATTAAATATAAAATTGTTTTCTTCACCGGTTACAGAAACATTGGTCACAACCGCCTTCGTTTCTTGTTCAGAAGAGGTATCATCATCATCCGTATTTGTCTTAGAATCATCAGCACAAGCTGTTAATGAAAAAAACAGACATAATAAATACATAAGCTTATTTTTTGTTTCCATATAAATTATAAATTAAGTTTATTGACAATCGTCTGATCCAAAGAATTTTTCAAAAACCCTATGTCTAAGATATCTATTTTATCATTGTTTTTTAACACTTTATTTTCAAAAAAAAAATTCTCATACATTACAACAGATAATCAAATACAGATTGACTTACCATTCTAATAGTATTCTCTGAGCAGAAAATCCAGGGCCAAAACTCAGCATTAATCCTAATTCTCCCTTAGCAGGCTTTTTATTCATAAATCGTTCCAGTACATACAATACTGTAGCACTACTCATATTACCAAAGGATCTCAATACCTCTTTAGTATCTTCTATATTTTTTCCCAAATCACTAAAAAGAGCTTCCACGGTCTGTACAATTTTTTTTCCTCCCGGATGAAAAATTAAATGATCTATATCTTCTATAGTTTTTCCATGTTGTTTTAAGAAAGGATGTATAATATCGGGAAAATGATCGGCAATTTTTTGAGGCACCTCTTTATCTAATATCATTTGTAACCCACCATTAGTCAACTTAAAACCCATCATAGTCGTAGCATCATAAAAATGGTACATAGCATCTCCAATGATTTTAGGTCCCACAGCTTCAGGTTCTGAAGATAATAAAGTACATGCTGAACCGTCACCAAAAATAGCGGCACTCACAATATTGACCATACTGTAATCGTCTAATTGAAATGTGGCAGTAGGAGATTCTATAGCAATTACTGCAGCTCTTTTACCAGGATTTGATTGTAAAAAATTTCTAGCATATATGATTCCGGAAACACCAGCAGCGCACCCCATTTCTGTCACAGGAAGTCTCACAATATCCTGACGAAGTCCTAAATCATTGATTAGATATGCGTCTAGAGAAGGAATCATAATTCCTGTGCAACTCACAGTGATTATATAATCAAGTGATGTTACATCCCACTCGGCTTGATCTAATGCCTTCTTAAGGACATGCTTTCCTAACTTTTTTACTTCTCTACTATAAATGTCATTTTTTTCTTCAAAAGAAGTTGCCGTAAAAACTTCCTCGATACTCATAATCCCATATCGCTTATCTACAGCGGCACTTTCGAAAATCTTTAGAACTTTTCTTCTGAATCGATCTTCCTGACCTGTCATCCATTGAGAGACAAAGGGTAGTATTTCTTTAGTACTTCTTTCATATTGTGGCAGCGCTTTGGCCACGGTAGTAATTTTTACACTCAAAATTTTCCTCTTTTTTGTATTACATCTGTATAATCCAGCGATATCTAAATGCCCATTTCCAATCCAACTGATAGCTATGAAGGTTCAATTCTTTTGCTAAATTCATTAATTCTATTCTTTTAAAACCTCTTTTGATCGATACTAATCCATCATGTTTAGCAATATGTCCTTTAATAAAAAAGAAACTGAATATTTTAAATAAGAAATACGCAATACTATTTCTATGTAAATCATTAATTATTAATGATGTAGAAACTAACTCTTTACTTTTATATATTACATTTTTGATTTCCTCATTTTTCATATGATGAAATGTCAAAGTGCATATCATAATATCACAATAAAGTTCTTCTTTGGTAAGAGATATAAACGATTTGTTATAATACGAAATCTCAGGGTATAAGACGCTTAATTGCTTTGATCTTAACACACATTTATCATTAATATCCAGACCAATTAATTTTACTTTAATCTTCAATTTTCTGGCTTGATCTGCAATCTGACGTAACATTTCCCCATCGCCAGAACCTAAATCCACTATAGTCCATTCTTTTACGATCATAGCTCTAGCTATCTGCTTAAAAACTGCATTGATGGTAATTCCATTACCACCAAGTAGTTTATTTACTCTGGATACATCGGATAGTGCAACATCCAGGGCTTTCTGATCTACCATTGGATCATCCATGAGCTCTTTTTCTTCGCTTCTATTTGTTAAGTTTAAGAACATATAAGAGGTTTACCATGGGTTTGATTAATAATTTTTGGTACTATCCAAGGGGATATATTTGCTATGGTATGAGCAATTTCCTGAAACCCCTTATCAATTAATATTTTTTGTAACATTCTACCTGTATATAAACGTTTAGAAAAAGTTAGTTTCCATTGATGGGTATATTCCTTTTCCAGTTCTAAACGAGAAAATTCATGATTACTGTAATTTTTTACTAAAAGTGTGCATAGAATCTGAGCTGCCTGAATTGCCATTGCCATTCCATTACCGCATAATGGGTGAATAAGCCCGGCTGTATCACCAACCATAAAAATATGATGCTCCACTGCCTTTTTTTTTGTAAAATTAATCTGACTTATAGTAATCGGTTGATCAAAAACAGGTTCTGAATTCTTAAAGAATGACTGTAAATGAGGATTTTTACACATCACCTCTTTTTGAAAATTCTCTATATTCTTATATTTTTTAAAACTTGAATAATTAACCAGATAACAGGTATTAACCCTATTGTTTTCAACCATGGAAAGCCCGGCATAACCTCCTTTAAAATTATGTAAAGCTACTGTGTCAGAATTAAAATCTGCCTTATAATGTGACTTTACAGCAAGCCAAGATGATGCATTAAAACTAAATTTTCTATTTAATTTGCGATCTAAAATAGATCGTTTTCCATATGCTCCGATAACAAAATCAGCAGTTATAACACCAGAACGAGCAGTTTTTACCATGAAACCTTTATCATCATAATCAATATCGTCTACCTGATCATTAATTAAGTGCACTCCAAGTATTTTTGCTTGATTCCATAAATAATGATCCAAAACAAATCTACTTATTCCAAACCCGCCTAAAGAAAGCTTACTTTTTATTGTTTTACCCTGAGCGGTGCTAATTATAAATTCTGTAATCCTGGAAGGTTTTAATATATCCAGATCAAGATCCAAAAACTGTAGGTATGGCAGTACTTCATTGGATATATATTCTCCACAAACCTTATGTTTTGGATATACATTTTTTTCTATTAGTAGTACAGGTATATCTGCTTTAGCCAAATGAATTGCACTAGTTAATCCAGATAAGCCTCCTCCTACTATAACTATGTGTGAATGCCCAATCATTTATGGAAGATACATAAATTTAGTTCTTAAAAAAATTCTATATATATAGTTATAGAATTTTTATCAAAAGAATTCCTTGAGGCGCTACCTAAAGTATAGCACATAGAATCAAGGTAAAGGAGTCATACACTACAATTATCTGAAATAAAAAGCTTATTAAAAAATGGAGTTCCTTGTTTTACTAATAAAAAAAGGAATAAAACACCTTACATACAGGGTATTTTATTCCTTATTATCTGTTTATACAAAAATAAAGAAATACTGATTAATTTTTTACCACTGCATTAGGAGTAATAGTTACTTCTACTCTTCTATTCCCTTCTCTTCCTTCTGGAGTATCATTTGTAAATTTAGGTTCATATTCACCAAAATATTTTATGGTAAAACGATCTTTATCCGCACCTTGAATAATTAAAAAATCTCGTACAGCTTCTGCACGCTTTTTAGAAAGTGTTAAATTAGCCTCATCATTACCCACGTTATCCGTATGTCCTGCTATTAATATCTTAGTTTCTGGATACTCAATCAGAATATTTGAGAATTTTTGTAATGCTTCTTTTGAACTTATATTTAAATCATATTTATTAGAATCAAAATATACACCATTACTTTCATTAAAAACAACATAGATTTTTTCTTCTACTTTTTCTACGGCTACAGATGGGAGTTCTTCTTCAATCTGTTTTACCTGCTGATCCATTTTACTACCAATATATCCTCCGAGCGCAGTACCTAATGTTCCTCCCAATAGGGTTCCATAGTCATTATCTCCTGTATCGATAAGACTACCACCGATTGCTCCAACAGTGCCACCTACCATTGCTCCTACTTCGGCTTTTTGTAAACTTTTACAACTTGTTGCTACTATAATCAATGTTGCTAAAAGATATATCCAGGTATGATTATTTTTTTGTGATTTCATCATGATAATCACAAATTAATTATCATCTGATTGTACTTTAACAGCATTAGGAGATATCTTCACCTCTACTCGTCGGTTCTTTTCTCTACCTTCAGGAGTATCGTTAGTAGCTTTTGGATTTGATTCTCCATAATATTCAACAGTGAACCTTCCTTCTTCTACTCCTTGTCCAATTAAATAATCTCTTACAGATTCTGCACGTTCTTTTGATAACTTAAGATTAGATTCTTCCTTGCCCTGACTATCTGTATGTCCGGCAATTAAAATTTTAGTCGTTGGATATTCAATTAAAACGTTAGACAATTTTCTCATCGTTTCTTTTGTAGTATCATTTAGAACAGACTTTCCACTGTCAAAAAACACTCCATTACTCTGATCAAAAACCATATAGATTTCTTCTTCTACTACTTCAACCTCTACACTTGGTATTTCTTCTTCGATTTTTTTAGCTTGCTGATCCATTCTATTACCAATCATTGCTCCTGCAGTTGCACCCACAGCTCCACCAATCATTGCTCCTAGCTCACTATTACCATCACCTACATTATTTCCTATAACTGCACCTGCTGCAGCACCCGCTACACCTCCCACAATAGCACCTAATTCTGCCTTTTTTAATGTATCACACCCAATGAATGTTATAAAAAGTAGTAGTAATACGGCATTTTTCTTTATTCTTAAAATTGTAGTATACCCCATGTTTTCTTGATTTTTTGTGTTTTTTTATTGATAATTAGTTAGTCGTTTTTTATAAAATTAAGTTTTATCACAAATTTCTGACCGTTTACTTTCACTTCGTAAGTCCACATCATCATTTCATCAGATAATTCTGATACTTGCATTCTATAGCCCTTATTATTAGTAGTACTTTTCATTTTATCATTTACCTGCTTGATCATGATGCTATAATCATAACCATACATCTCTTTCGGTATCGTCCAGATAAAATTTTGAATTCCTATATTCGTACAAGAAGGATTTAACAAAACATATTCTCCTGTATTATTATTAGAAATAAATTTCCAATTGGTGTTTTCAAGACATTTAGGAGAAATTGAATTAAAAATGGTAAAATTATAAGTTCCTTCTTTTTCTGTTTCGTAATCAACTGTTTCTAAAGTCCATTCTCCATTAATTTTAGTTGCTACGGTTCTGGTCATTTTATTAGATGCCCCACAAGACAAAAATAGGGTGCATACGAATAGAAGTGCGATTTTTTTCAAGAGTTTAAGTTTTATGATGAATGAATATGAATTACTATCAGCGGTTTTTATTTAACTTGATAATTTAAAACTGTGTTAAAATATTACTAAGACAAAGATATGTAACTTAAATCCTAAATACAATATCATATATAATGAAACTATTAAGACCGTTTATATAAGCTATCTCCTTAGGTGTCCCATTATACATAAGTGTCATAAGATGGCAAAATGTTACTATATGAATGTGTTTTTTCCCATGTTTTATTTTCTTTCGGATGTAAAACATCACATTATCAGATGTCAAATATATTATAGTTAAGTGACAAAAAAAACGTCATAAACAGTGTAATTGACATGGCTGTTTTCAGGGGGTACTTTATAGTACCTTCTTAATGGTGTAAAAATATATTAAAAAATACTCTCCTACATCTAAGAAAAAAGAAATGAAGTTCATTGACCTATATTCGTTACTATTTTTTGTGTATCCGTAACCATAAGTTTTGTAATCATTAAGTCTTTAAACCAAAACATCTCCTATGCATTCATAAAATGCTTAGGAGATGTTTTATATAATAGACTTTCTATATATTATATTGCAAGAATGCAATTAAAAATACTTTTACTATTGACCTTGTTGCGCGTCTTCTATCATTTTTTCATTAGCGACAACGCCTAATTCTACTCTTCTGTTTTTAGCTCTTCCTTCAGAAGTTGAATTATCATATTTAGGTAAAGTTTCACCATGGTAATATGTAGTTAAACGGCTACTGCTAATTCCCTGCGAAGTTAAAAAACTAGTTACCGAATTAGCTCTTTTTCTAGATAGTTCCAGATTATAAGCATCATCACCAGAACTATCTGTATGCCCTTCTACTACTATATTAGTATCTGGATACTCTTTAAAAATACCTACCAGTTTATTGAGGTTTTCTCTGGATTTAGCATTTATATCATGTTTATTTGTTTCAAAATAAACACCACTTGTCTCATCAAAAACAATATCAATTCCTTCTCCTACACGTGTTACCTCTGCTCCAGGAATTTCTTCTTCAATTTTTTGAGCTTGTTTATCCATTTGCTTTCCTATAACACCACCAGCAACTCCTCCTACTACACCACCTATAACAGCGCCTAAAGCAGAGTTTTTCTTATTTCCTATATTATTTCCCAAAACACCGCCTAATATAGCACCCGATGTTGTACCGATCACTGCACCTTTTTGTGTATTATTGGCATTTTGTATGGCATCACAGCTACTAAAAATTAGCATAACCATTAATAACGTAGCTACTATTCTAATATTTAACTTATTCATTTTTATATATTTTATTATTGTAATTTATTAAAATTCATAGTAATCATAAAAGGACTTCCTTCTAAGCTTACTGTTTGTGTCCAAATCATAGAAGTGTCATCCAGATGTTTTAAGGTCATTCTATATCCTTTATTATTATTGGTACTCTTTTTCTTTTCATCAATTGGCTTAAATAAAAAGCTATACAAACCATCCTGACCTGCTTCTGGAATGGTAAATCTAAAATTTCTTGCACCCGTGGATACGCATTGACTATCATTGACAGTATACATTCCAGTATTATTATTAGGTATAAATTTCCAAACTCCACCGGTTAGACAATCAGCAGAAGCGTCATTATACAGTATTACATCAAAAGTTCCTACACGATCATAAGAAATATCATTAAGTAACCATTCTCCTTTGAGCGTTTTTTTTGCGGCTATTATTGTTTTTTGACTTGAAGAACAAGATACTAACAGGATTGCTGTTAGTATCAACATAATTTTTTTCATAGTTAGTTTTTTTGGTTTGCAATAGTATTACTTAATAACGATTTAAGAAAGCCAATATTCTTTTTTAAATCGTTAATTAAAATATAAAGGAATTTACACGTTCCTTTTTAAAAATATATAATAAGACTATAGATTAATATCCTTACAAAAATAAATTATATCCTATTGATCTATGTCCTCAAATGCTTTGATCTTTACTTCGTATACAAAATGAAAAGGATAAACTTCTATTTTACATCTTTGGGTATTTTAAAAAGTAATAGAACTCCAACTACAAAAAATAGAATAAAAAATAAAATCGCATATCTTACACTTCCTGTTAATTGAGCAATAATACCATATGAGAACATGCCAATAACAATTCCTATTTTTTCTGACACATCATAAAAACTAAAATATGAAGCGGTATCTACAGCGTTCTCTGGTAACAATTTAGAATAAGTAGATCTGGATAATGATTGAATCCCTCCCATTACTAGTCCAACTACTGCGGCGGTTCCATAAAATTCGTATGGAGTTGTAACAGTATATGCAAAAATGCAAATACAAATCCAAATACTATTAATGACTATAAGAGTTTTTATATTCCCGTATTTATTAGAAGCTTTTGAGGTTAAGAAAGCTCCTAACACGGCTACTAGTTGTATTAATAATATACTTATTATCAAGCCAGTTTTAGCATCCTGATCCCCCCAATCCAATTCTTCGATTCCAAAATAAGTTGCGATAAGCATAATGGTTTGAACGGCCATACTGTAAACAAAAAAAGCATAGAGATATCTTTTGAGCCTTACATTATGTTGCATAGAAGACCAGATTAGCTTTAATTCTTTAAAACCATTAAATATTACAGCTTTAGTCAAGTTGTCTTTTTTATTTCCTTTGGGCAGATAATAATAGGTATATTGACTAAATCCTATCCACCATACTCCTACCATAATAAAAGATAATCTGGTTGGCATGTCAGCACTTTTAAAGCCAAACCATTCAAATTTTAGAATCATTACTAAATTTATAATCAGCAAAATTACACTACCAATGTAACCTAATGAATATCCTTTGGCACTAATAGCATCTTGCTGTGCTGGAAATGCTATGTCTGGTAAGTATGAATTATAAAAGACTAAACTACACCAAAAGCCTATTAGTCCAAGAAAATAGCACAATAAACTAAACCAAAGATTATCCAACGAAAACCAATATAATCCTATGCAGGATATAGCTCCCAAATAGCAAAAGAATTTTAAAAAATTTTTCTTATTTCCTACATAGTCAGCTATCCCTGATAATAAAGGGCTTAATACCGAAACAACGATAAAAGCACAAGCAGTAACGTAACTTATTAAGGAGTCATTGTTAAAATCAATACCCATGAAATGGACAGTGTCACTTAAAATCTTGCCATCATCATCTCTCACAATTGTTAATACCCCCCAAAATATTGGGAATATAGCTGAAGAAATAGTAAGATTATACACCGAGTTTGCCCAGTCATAAAAAGCCCACGCATTTAGTAGTTTTTTGTCTCCCTTAGGTAATTGTTGCATTTAATAATTTTTTATAAAAAGTTTGACTAACAAAAAAAGCCGTTCTAATATGTAGAACGGCTTCTAAATTAAGTATAATCTTTGTAAGAAATCTATCTTTACAATTATTTAAAACTAGTTACTCCAAATTTTCTTGCCTCTACCTTAGCAGATGGTGCCCACGCTTTTAAATTAGCGATACGGGTATCATTAGATGGGTGTGTACTCATAAACTCAGGTGTAGATGACCCACCGCTATTGGCTTTCATACGTACCCAAAGCTGTGCTGCCTCATCTGGATTATAGCCCGCTATAGCCATAAGTTGTAAACCTATTTTATCTGCTTCTGTTTCGTGACTGCGGCTAAACGGTAGCATCACTCCTACTTGACTACCTAATCCAAAGGCTGTCCCTATAATTTGTTGTGTAGATTCACTTTTTCCTTGTATAGCAACAGTGGTTGCTGTTCCGGCTACTTGTTGTATTTGTGAAGCACTCATTCTTTGCTGTCCGTGATTAGCCAGTGCATGAGCCACCTCATGCCCCATAATAGCCGCAACACCAGTTTCTCCTTGAGCTATTGGTAAGATACCTGTGTAAAAAACTATTTTTCCACCTGGCATACACCACGCATTGACTGTAGGATCATCAACCAGATTATACTCCCACTTATAATCATTTAAATATCCTTGATATCCATTCGCATTTAACCATTTCTCTGCTGCCGATGCTATTTTTTGTCCTACGTTTGTAATCATTTTCGCATCCGAAGTTCCATTTACTACCTTATTTTCTCCAAGAAATTGATTGTATTGCTGGAAAGCCATGGGTAATATTTCATCATTTGACACTAATGCAAGTGTTTTCTTACCCGTAAAAGGATTTGTAGCACAGGAGATCAATAGTAGAAATGATCCTAAAGTTGCTATATATTTATTTGTTTTCATAAGAATTTATAGTAATATTAATATTTACCAAAATTAAACAAAAATCTTCGTTAACATTATTTCATATGATTTTTTTACTAACTCATAAAAATAAAGATCCTTACTATGTGAAATATATAAAATATAAATTTTCATACGGAAAACATCTTACTCATCTAATAAGTATAAGCCTGATAAGTTTATAAAACTTGCCAGGCTTATCCACATATAAAATTAATATTACTATCCTGATTTTACGCTTCTATATGTAATTCAGTAAATCCTTTAGGTACTACTATTGTATTTTTTTTAGGATCAAAATGGACATCCTTTAATACTACAGTAACATTATCAATCTCAATTTGTTTAATTACAAATGGAATCCCTATAAGCTCAATCTCCATTGTTTCATAGTCTGTAATAAAAGTTCCATTTTTGTGTTGTTGTATAATGATCTCTTGCTCTTTACCGGTAAAAGTAAAAGTTCGCAAAGAATACCTACCCTTAGAATAATCATATCCATCTTCTGCATCTTCATAAACCTTGGATACCTCTTTATCTCCTAGTTTATAATACACTTCTAATGTGAGTTGATCTATTTTTTTCTCTCCAACATATTGCTGTATAGGATATTTAGGAATTATAGCCCCCTCTTTAATAAACATAGGAATACTATCTAAATCTGCATCTACCCATTGCTCTCCTCCACCATTTACATATTCACGTGTCCAGTAGTTAAACCAGTTACCGCGAGGTATGTACATTCTTCTACCTTTAGAATTAGGTTCTTGTACAGGGCAGACCAAAATCTGATTCCCAAAAATAAACTCATCTGTTCTATAATGTGTCTGTATGTCTTCTTGATCATATAATACCAATGACTTTAACATTGGGATTCCTTGTTCTACATAGTCCCAAAACATAGTATACAGATAAGGCAGCAATTGATACCTTAATTCTACAAATTTTCTGGTAACATCTATAACCTCTTTGCCAAAGGTCCACGGTTCCTGATCCCCATGATCCCCAGAAGAATGCGTACGACAAAATGGGTGAAAAACTCCCAATTGTATCCAGCGCGCATATAATTCTCCTGTAGGTTGCTCTGCAAATCCACCTATATCACTGCCTGTAAAAGACATACCACTCATACTCATACGTTGTGCCTGAATATTTGCAATCCATAGATGTTCCCAGGTAGCTATATTATCGCCTGTCCAGGAAGATGTATATCGCTGTGCTCCTGAGTATGCCGATCTTGTGATCACAAAAGGTCTTTTAGGATATCCAAATTGTTTAATACCTTCGTAGGTGGCTCTTGCCATCTGCGTACCATAAATATTATGTGCTTTTCTATGACTACACGGATTACCATCATAATCATGACGTACATCATTAGGAAAAGTCTTACCAGGAACTTCCATAACCGCTGGTTCATTCATGTCATTCCAAACGCCTTTTACTCCTATCTCATCAATCAATTCTTTAAATAAGCCTGCCCACCATTCTCTCACTTCTGGATTAGTGAAATCTGGAAAAAAACATTCTCCCGGCCATACTTTTCCCCTCATATAAGGTCCATCTGCCCGCTTGCAGAAATAATCATTATCCAATGCCTCTTTAAAAACACCATATTCCTGATCAATTTTTATTCCGGGATCAATGATTACAATCGTTTTAAAACCATCTTCTGCCAGCTCTGCCACCATCCGCTTAGGATCCGGAAAGTATTCTTTGTTCCAAGTAAAACAACGAAATCCTTCCATATAATCAATATCAAGATAGATAGCGTCACAAGGGATTTGTAATTCTCTAAACTTGTTAGCCACCTCCTTTACCTTACTCTCAGGATAATAACTCCATTTACATTGATGATACCCTAGTGCCCATAAAGGTGGCAATTCTGGTTTCCCCGTTAAATCTGTATATCGCGTAACTACTCCTTGCATATCTGGTCCATAGAAAAAATAATAATTCATTTCTCCTCCTTGTGCCCAGAAACTGGTTACATTGCGTCTTTCATGACAAAAATCAAAAAATGTTCTGAAGGTATTATCAAAAAAGATTCCATATGCTCTTTCTTCATGCATACCTATATAAAAAGGAACACTTTTATACAAAGGATCCTGATCTTTACCAAATGCGTATTGATCTGTAGCCCAATTCTCTATACGCTTTCCTTTTAGATTAAGGTGCATTGGTTTGTCTCCTAATCCATAGTAACACTCCCCTTGAGGAGCATTTTTACTCATTTTAACAATATTGCCACCATACTCATAACTTTGCTCCCAATGAAAACCCCAATCATCTTTACAGATAACGTTATCCGCTGTATCTTTGATCACCACATTGATATTAGCTTTAGCAATATGTATTTTTAATTTTTTTGTAATGATCACATATTCTTCATTATGATCTTCTACTTCGAGTACACTATATCCTCTTACCCCTGTTTCACTAATAGCATATGAAAAATCATTTTCAAAATTGTTATCAGTCGCATATCTAAAACGAATTACACTTCCTCTTAAAATTGTGACCTGAAGAATCACACCATTTTCGGTTGTAAAATTAATTTTATCAACATTTTGGGAAAAAGAAATGATCTTTCCCGGAAATAAGTTTCCTTTTATTTCTAATTCTGTGTTAGTAATCATAGTTAGTCAATTTTTGATTATAACTTATGTGATTTTATGTATATGAAAAATGATTATTCTTAGAATTATATAGATCTAATCTATATGATTCTAAAAGTAAAACCCTTCTTTCACAGCCCTGAAAATTCTACATAACCTATTAGTAAAAGAACAACATCTAGTTCAATTTTAAAACTGTTTTTATTAGTATTTGCTAATAAAAATTACGAAAACGTTTGAGACCATACCTCATTAACAAATGTTTAATAGTAATAGATGTTGCTTAAATTTTTATACCTTAAAAATTCGTAAAAATTCACTGTACAATTTTCTTTTAGCACTATTTATTTTTTAATTTTAAATACCATTGCGGATAAAGGAGGAATATTTATTTCTGCTGCATACTCTCGATAATGCCAGTTGTCCTTCGTGATTTTAATTTCCTTTGAATTATAAATACCACTTCCTCCATATTTCTTATCATCACTATTAAATACTAATACTAATTTTCCATCTTGTGGCAGTCCTATTTTATAATCCGTTCTGGGAACTGGCGTAAAATTGCAAATTATTATAAGGATATCTTTTTCTTCATTTCCTTTTCTGATATAAGCAATTATTGAATTTTCGTGATCATCATAGCTTATCCACTGGAAACCGTCTCTATCGAATTGTTTATCATATAAAGCCGGATATTTCTTATATAATTTATTAAGATCAGTAATTGTATTTTTAACTCCCGTGTGATAGTCATATGCCAGTAAATGCCAATCCAGGCTTTTTTGAAAATCCCATTCATTATGTTGTCCAAACTCGGCACCCATAAATAACAGCTTTGTTCCCGGATGCGTGAACATATAACTATACAGCAATCGTAGATTTGCAAATTTCTGCCATTCATCCCCAGGCATTCTACCGATAATACTTTTTTTACCATATACTACTTCATCGTGAGATAAAGGAAGCATAAAGTTTTCGGTAAACGCATATGTCATACTAAAGGTTAGGTCATTCTGATGATGTTTTCTATAGATGGGTTCTTTTGCAAAATATTGTAAGGTATCATGCATCCATCCCATCATCCATTTCATACCAAATCCTAAGCCTCCGGTAAATACTGGTTTTGATACCATCGGAAATGAAGTAGATTCTTCTGCTATAACCTGCACATCGGGAAAACTTTGATACACTTCTATATTGAGAGCTTTCATAAATTCAATAGCATCCAGATTTTCTCTACCTCCATAGATATTAGGCTCCCATGCACCCTCATCCCTGGAATAGTCCAAAAATAACATAGAAGCAACTGCATCTACTCTCAATCCATCCGCATGATATTGATCCAACCAAAAAATAGCATTACTAATCAGAAAACTTCTCACTTCATTACGATCATAGTTAAAGATCAAGCTTTTCCAGTCAGGATGATATCCCTTTCTTTTATCCGGATGTTCATATAAACAAGATCCATCAAAAAAGCCCAATCCATGAGCATCATCAGGAAAATGTGAAGGCACCCAATCCAAAATAATTCCGATATCATTTTGATGTAATGTATCTACTAATAATTTAAACTCCTCGGGATACCCAAAACGCGCCGTAGGTGCAAAATAACCCGTAATCTGATATCCCCACGATGGATCGTAAGGATATTCCATAATAGGCATCAGCTCTACATGCGTGAATTCCATTTTTTTAACATAAGAGACTAATTCTTCTGCCAGTTCTGTGTATGATAAAGAGCGATTCTCTTCTATTTTCTTTTTCCAGGAACCCAGATGAACTTCATAAACGGAATATGGTGCATCAATAGCATTATTTTGTTTTCGCTTTTTCATCCACGTACTATCATTCCAATCATAATCATTGTCCCAAACGATAGAAGCGGTTTTAGGTGGATGTTCACATCTTCTCGCATAAGGGTCTGCCTTTTCAGTTTGGATACCACTATTAGTAGCGTGAATCTTATATTTATAAATGCTTCCTTTTCCTATATTTGGTATAAAACCTTCCCATACTCCGGAGGCATCCCATCTCACATTCAATTGATGTTCCTGATCATTCCAAAAATTAAAATCACCAACCACAGAAACGGACTTGGCAGAAGGTGCCCATACGGCAAAATATGTACCTTCTACTCCATCAACTGTAATAATATGTGAGCCAAATTTTTCATATAGCCTGTAATGTTTTCCTGCTTTGAATAAGTTGATATCAAAATCAGAAAATAAACTATGTACTAGTACTTTACTCATTGTAATTAGCTATAAGTTGGGATTAAAATTAATTTGATTAAGAATTTTGTTTAATAAGCTTTATTATTTAATAACAAAACCATCAGGAATAATAGCTCTTCTTCTTATCACAATGATCCCCCCCTGGATTACATAGGTTTCTTTACTTACATCTTCTAAATGATCTCCTCCTTGAAGAATGACATCATTACCAATTCTACAATCTTTATCCAGTATTGTATGGCTAATATGACATCGCTCACCAACACCTAGAATTGGTTTCCCATTATTCCTGTCATCATCAATTTCTTCTAATGTTTGATACCCATTATTACCAATCATATATGTTTTTTCGATGACACTATCTCTACCTATCCTAGAACGGATTCCTATTACAGAATCTTTTATCTCTTTTGCTGCAATAATACAACCATCTGCAATCATCGATTGATTAAGAATAGTACCAGAAATCTTAGACGGAGGTAATATTCTAGGGCGAGTTAATACATTATTAGACGTATCAAAGAGATCAAATTTAGGAAGATCTTCTGTAAGTCCAATATTAGCTTCAAAAAATGATGGGATTGTTCCGATATCTGTCCAATATCCTTCATATTGATATGCAGAAACTTTATGAACACCTATAGATTGCGGAATAATTTCTTTTCCAAAATCAATCATATCTGTATTCGCCATTAAATCTGTAAGCAATTGTTTATTAAAGATATAAATCCCCATGGAGGCAAGATACTCTCTTCCTTCAGCTTTCATCTCTGTACTTACCTCTGACTCCCAACCAGGTAATTTGTCTAGAGATGGTTTTTCTGTAAATGTAGAAATATATCCTTCATCATCCATTTTAAGAATACCAAATGCGCTGGCATCTTTTGCTGAAACTGGTATTGTTGCTACAGAAATATCCGCTTTTTTTTCTATATGTTCCTCCAGCATTTTATTAAAATCCATTCGATATAATTGATCTCCCGAAAGAATCATAGCATATTCAAACTCGTGATTCAATAAATGATGCATCGACTGCCGCACAGCATCAGCTGTTCCCTGAAACCAAGTTTTATTCTCTGGTGTTTGCTCTGCTGCCAAAACATCTACAAATGCATTGCTAAACGAACTAAATTGATAAGTATCTTTAATATGTCTGTTTAATGAAGCAGAATTGAATTGAGTAAGTACAAACATTCTTTTAATATCACAATGGATACAATTAGAAATAGGGATGTCCACTAATCGATATTTTCCTGCTATGGATACAGCAGGCTTAGATCGACGATCCGTTAATGGAGATAATCTGGTTCCCTGTCCACCCCCCAGAATAATTGAAAGTACTTGTTTGTTAATCATTTTAGATGTTTTAGTGATTTGTATAACTCTTTATATTGTTTTGCAGCATTATTCCAGGAATTATCAATTTTCATGCTTTTTTTCTGTATTTCTCTGTATTTTTTTTGATCTGAATACAATTCGATCCCTCTATTGATAGAATAACATACATCTTCTACACTTGCATTTCTATGACAAATACCAAATCCATTGTCACCTATATCCACCACAGTATCCTTAAGCCCACCTATACTGCGTACAATTGGAATCAAACCATAACGTAATGAAAACATCTGATTTAACCCACAAGGTTCTACACGGGATGGCATTAATAAAAAATCTGCTCCAGCATATACAATATGAGAGAGCCTTTCATCATAGCCTATAAAAGTATTATATCTGCCTGAAAACTTTTGTTTTAATGCAATAAGATCAATTTCTACATCGGCATTACCTGATCCCAAAATCAATATATTAATATCAGAATTAGATAAAGCTTCAGAAATAATATCTGGTAATAAATCAGCACCTTTTTCATATACCAATCTCCCTATAAATCCAAACAACGGTTTGTTTATATCTAAGTCAAATTCTTCGCATAACCATTTTTTATTAGCTTTTCTACCAGATGTTAATGTAGAAATACTATAATTTTTAATGATCATAGGGTCTGTTTCCGGATCCCATGTACTATCATCAATACCATTTAGAATACCAATACATTTTGCTTTTTCATGTGATAATAACCCCTCAAGTCCATTAGCCTGCTCTTGTAATTCTTCCATATAACTAGGAGAAACCGTATTCACCATCGTAGCACATTTAATAGCAGTAGCTAATGGGTTTATATGATGATCCCAATCAAGAAGTCCTGCGTGATCAAAATTAAAAGGAGGAATATAATTAAGTTTATCATAAGAGAAACCGCCTTGATATTGGGCATTATGTATCGTCAATACTGTAGGGATATGATATAAACTTTTATATTTTTCTACGTGTAAAACCATAAATGGAATTAATCCGGTATGATGATCGTGACAATGAACAACATCAGGTTTAGCCTCGAGACTCACTAACCAATCCAGAATAGCTAATTGAAATGAAACAAATCTCTCTGTATCATCCGGATATGCATAAACACCAGGTCTAAATAATAAAAGGGGTATATCAACAAAATATATATGAAACCCTAACGCGGTAAATTTTGATTTTTTAATAGAAAAATCAAAGGATGTTTCTCCCAATGTAACATCACCAGTATATATAGTTTCTAATTTCTGCGCTTTAATCTTATCATTATCGTATAATGGAATAATAACTTCTGTAGTACATTCTATATTATTTAGGTATTTTGGTAGCGAACCCACTACATCCCCAAGACCGCCAACTTTTGCAAAAGGATAACATTCTAAGCTAGTGTGAAGTATTTTCATGAAAAATTATATGTGGTATGTTACTTTGTTAATATAAAAAGCTGTTGTCTGCATTAATGAAAGTTTAAAGCTACTTAAAAGCCTATTAAATTTGGTTAAAAATATTTTAAAAACTGCAAGAATTAATGATTATTTCATAATAATTTAGCAGTTATATTAATGATTTTTTGATTTCAAAAGAGTAAATACATAATTATGACTATCAATACTAATAAAATGTATTTTCTAATGGACTACTTATAATGTAGATCCTGATGAGTATTCTTTTCATCAAAGAGGTGTTTTAGAGAATTTTTTATATTATTCATATATCTCTCCATCCTCATTCAGAGAGTTTTCTATAGTACTTAGATCAGTAGTAGCACCCATAATATGGGCGACCTCTGCTGTTGCTGCCGCTTCTACCTGTGCAGATGTCAGCTCGTCATCTTGTCCTTTTTTATCTCTGATCATTCCTCCTGTCATAATTAAACTCGTACCTATAATCACGAATAGTAAAATGCCAGGTTCAAAACCGGGGATTATAGCTTCTGCTGGTATCGCATAAAATAAAAGAACTGTAATCAATCCTCTTGGAGCAATGAATACTTGTGGTGAAATATCTTTTCCCAAAAAAAGTCTTAAAAGACCAAATCGTATTACATAAATAGAAATAATAATCAAAATACTAATTAAAGCAACTTTAAAACTTAACAAAGAACTTAGTACAATGGTAATTCCGAAAATAACAAAAAATAACGTTCGTACTACAAATGCGGTTTCTGCTGTAATCACATGTAACTCGTGATATATAGTTTTTGCTTTCTCAAGATCCAACAGACGTTCCAGTTTCCACTGAAAAAATAACTTCATATTAGCGATGACCAATCCAAAAATAAGAATGATAATTAATGAGGATAAATGCATTTTTTTTCCTAATCCATACAGTAATAATAAAACAGCAATTAGCAGAAACAGTTTTACGGGACTTTTAATTTTTTGAAAAATAAGAATGATTCCGTAACTGGCAATTAAAGAAATTACAATAGTTAAAATCAAATTCAAAGTAAAACCCGTTATCCCACCATCCTCTGCTGGATTTAATCTACCCGTAAGAAAATAAAACATCATGATTCCCAGAATATCAGAAAACGTACTCTCATAGATATGGAATTCTTTTTTATAATCTGATAGTCCTGCGACACTGGGAATAATAATAGCACTTGATAAAATAGATAGTGGTGTTGCATATAGTAATGCAGATTGCATCGTCATACCGTCAATTAATGCTTTTAAAATAATTGCAGCAACATAAGCCGATGCTACGAGCCCAATCAAAGCAATGGCAAACGACTTTAATATAGGAATTAATTTTTCACGTTTGAGTTCTAGCTCTAAAGCAGCTTCTAATACAATCATAATCAAACCAACAATACCTAAAACCTCTAGCATCGGAAAAAAATCAACCTCTGCACCTCCAAAAGCTTTGATGCCATATTGAAATACGATTCCTAAGACGATGAGCATCAATACAGCTGGAATATTTGTTTTTTTTGCTATTCCATTAAAAATAAAGGATAAAATAATGGTAAGCGAAATACCAATGATCACATTGTACGATGAGAAAATTTCCATAGGTAGATTGGTTAGTAGCTATTCATTGCGAAAAGATAATAAAATAATTGTTATAGTTAAGTAAAATTAAATTTCTACCTAGAAAATCGTGCATAATAACAATTGTTATTATATTGTGGGTAGCAATACTTAAAAAAATACAACTTCAAACTATAAATTAAAGCGGATAACATGAATATCGAAACTATAAAGGCTAAATTGACCAATAATTCCATTTTTCATTCGGAAGCAGAAATAATGGGAAAACATGCTGTTATTGGCTATGAAAAAAAGTTTAAATGGAGTTGGATGGCTACACAACTAAACACTTTTATCGTTGTCACTGATTTTGGAGATGAAGAAATAACTACTGGTATCATTGAACAACATCTTACAGCATCTTTTGCATATGCTAGCAAACATTATAATGGATGGCCAAGGGGATTGCAGTCTGGTCTTGGAGTAATTTCAATTCTTATTTCAAGTAAAATTGATGCTTCATCAAAAGAGTATTGCTTACAATTAAAATCTGGAAAAAAATGGGCTGGTTTTACGATCCCTGTAGTTTATAATTCTGAAACTAATGAATTATTTAGTTTCCAAAAAAATCCTTTATGGGGACGCATTTATTATCCTCACTTCAAAAAGTTAATTCATAATCTACAGTAACTTTTTTTAATAGGTTTACATAAAACATAAAACAAGAGTCTTTAATTTCCATATATACTTTACTATGTCGAATACCGGATTAATTATTGAAGAAAGAAGTCGTGATATTGGCAACTTTTTAGTAGGAAGATTAATTCCGTTTAGAAAAAAAAGAATGGTTGGTCCTTTTATTTTTATTGACCATATGGGACCTGCGCTGATCAAAAAAGGAAATTACATGGATGTTGATCAACATCCTCATATAGGCTTATCTACCCTCACATATATGCTGGAAGGTGAAATTATGCATACAGATAGTACAGGTACACATCAAAGGATATCCCCAGGTTCTGTTAATTGGATGGTTGCAGGAAAGGGAGTGACTCATACTGAAAGAACACCTGATGACTTAAGAAACGGTTCAGAATTTATTGCACATGGATATCAAATATGGGTAGCTTTGCCTCAACATCTGGAAGATATGGATCCAGAATTCTATCATATTGAAAAAAATGAAGTTCCTCATTGGAAAGATGAGGAAGCAGAATTTAGGTTAATTGCCGGTAAAGGATATGGCAGAACCTCTCCATTACCTGTACACTCAGAACTTTTTATGGTCGAAGTAAAAAATAAAGAACGGTACGAGTTACATATTAAAGGCGAATTAAAAGGAGAAATAGGGATATGTATTGTTAGTGGAGAGATACAAGCTTGTAATCAAACAATCACTAAAGGAAATATGTTAGTTTCTAAAGTGAATGATAGCTGTTCTATTATTTTAGAACCCAATACGCATCTTTTATTATTTGGAGGAACACCATTCCCTGAAGAGCGACATATTTATTGGAATTTTGTGTCTTCCAGTCAGGATAAAATAAAAAATGCAAAAGACCAATGGCGAAACAAAAAATTCCCTGACATCCCTGGAGATCATACTTATGTTCCCATGCCAGAATAATGGTTTAGTATTGTTGAGAAGCTAATTCTCTTCTTAATTCATTTAATGTCATATTAGTATTGATAAGTTTTAAAATCACCTCTTTTCTGAATGTTTCCAGATCATCATATTCATAATATTTTGCCCATTTATGAGTATCAAGAAGGTTTTTGATTTGTTTTATTAATTTTCTGGTTGCATCGACTGTTCTTAATACAGCAATATTATCATATTCTGGATTCTCACGATGAACGTAACTAACATTTTTGGTTTCAAAATCTACACGGATATAATATGCATCAATGTCCTCCCCAAGATTTTCTCTAAAATCCACCCAATCTGCATATCCTAGTCGTAAATCGTCAATTTCTACAGGAATCTCTGAGGCTAACCGCCAATTACATTTTGCAGCTCTCCCCCAATGATTAGATAATCTGAATACGCCTTTTGTTGTATAATAATATGTACTCCCTGATTCACTTCTATAATGAGGTTTTCTTCTGGATATAGCTCTTAACGGGACTCCTTTGAATACGCAATATGTTTTATTAAAAAAATTAGTACGTGAATATACTTTTGCCTTTTTTACTATTTGATTTTCCAATGACTTTATTTTTTCCGATTACAAATAACCAGTTTTTTACTTAAAAAAAGAAAACAAGTTTTTAACAGGTTGTTGTGTAAAAAAATAAATATCATCACTGTGATGATATCTTCAAAATTAAGTGTGAATCAGTTTTTTTAATAAAACAGAGATTTAAAATTATTCATATACCAAAAGGATTGTAAGCTACTATAACTTTTAGGAACCTAGGTATACCCAACAATCATGTTCTCTAACAAATTTTGATTTTTCATGAATCACACGTACTTCTCCGTTTTCATAAAAAAAAGCAGAAAATTCTACAGTTCCTTCTATATCTGTATTAGTACCTTTTGTAGTATGTAAGATCTCTAATCTGATCCATTTTACAGACTTTGCCCACGCAACTATTTCATCTTTCTCTTTTAACGGACGTGTTGTACTATGATGACTTTTCATTAAATAATCGCCTTTGCCTAAAACAAAAGCTGAATAGCGAGAACGCATCAGGTCTTCGGCTGTTATTGCTTCTTGTATGTTTAAATGGATGATCTTACAACAAGCTGTATACGATGATTCACGACCACAGTAACAGTTACTCATTATTCTTTTTCTTTTTGATCATTTGCTTTAGTTATAATCGCTTTTAGCCGACTAGCACGAAGGGCTTTTTCTTTCTTTAACTTATTCTTTTTGCGATTCATTAATTTTGTATGTTTTTCTTTATTTAGTGTATTTTTTTCTCTTCCTTTTTTTGCCACAGCATTTTTATTGATGGTTACTACTACAAAACATATAATTATCTCCAAGTATTTAGAATGTAATCAATATCAGATCTAATATCAGCTCTTATTTCTTTTTTAAGTTTTCCTTTACCAAATTGATGGTCATAAGTAGTTTCTGCATGCCTGATATGTGCTTCTACCGCCAGATCAATCATTTTAGTATCAATTTTTTTTGCATCTGCTGTTCTCCCTACTCTACCGCTATATTTTTGACAAGCATGCTTTGCTATTTCATATTCTCTGTCTTTAGGACAATTGCTGTAACGAAACCGTATGGCATTTGCAAAAGCAATAATATACTCACGATCTTTTTTATCCCTAACTATAGCTGCTTTTTTATTTTTTACATCGCGATTTGCCTGATCAGCGATACATTCTAATCTTGCTTTTTTTATAGCCTCTTCTTCTACTAGTTGTCCTCTGCGCTCGTACCTTTTTCTTCGTTGATTCCAAGCCAAAACTACACCACATAGTGTAGAATATTTTTTTGATCTGCGTGTCATAGCGGCGTCACCAGATGGTAACATCACATACCCCTCAAAAGGCGAACAATTAAAACAAGTACCTTTATGATTTTCACTTTTTGCAACAAAAGATTTTCCTGGAGCTATACTTTTTCCACAGGAAAAACATTTTAACTTTTCTTTTTTAGTCAGGAATATGTTTTGAGAAATTGTAGCCACTTAAATAAACGATCTTTTTAGTAAAACACAAAAATAGGATTTTTACGATTTTATAGTTTAAAAGGTTAGAAAATCTTTAATGAAGTTTATACATTCACAACAAAAAATTAGAAAACTGACTTAGATTCTTTAAAAATGTAAGAAAAAGATTACTTAAATTTTAAATTTAACAAATATAAGTGTTTTTTAACTTGTTTATTTGCAATTTTTAGCTATATTGAAAGCCCCTAACATTTTTAAATAAATCTACCAATGCAGCAAACTACTCTTGAAAAGCAATTTAATGCTAAGGATCTCACTTTAAAATATAATGATGTTTGGAATCATGGAGTTCATCTTTTTACTATAAATGATGCCAATCGAGATTTCAGATATAGTGTCTTTTTCTTCAATTTTCTTTTTGTTGAAGTAATTTATAACAAGCTCAATGACGAAATTATTACTATTAAAAGTTTTACTGATAAAGCAAAATTAATGTTTTATTTAAGAGAAGATTTTAACTAGATACATAGCGAATTAACAACACATTCGATTTAATAAAAAAGGCTCATCAAAATGATGAGCCTTTTACAATTTTAAAAAGTATATGTATTAAATAACTTTTACGTTCACTGCATTTAGTCCTTTGTTACCTTCTTGTAGATCAAATTCAACTTCATCGCCTTCACGAATTTCGTCTACTAATCCAGAAATGTGTACAAAGTGATCTTTGTTAGCACCTTCTTCAGTGATAAAACCAAAACCTTTAGCGTCATTGAAGAATTTTACTGTTCCTTTATTCATTGTAATGTAATTAAAATTATTATATAATATTCTAGGCAAAGATGATGCCATTATTTTGATTTATAGTAAATTATTTGAGTTATTTTAAAATAATTTATAATATACATATAAATGCTTATGAATTGTACTATTTATTTTATTAAGTCTTAAAAAGTATTCTTAATTCTTGGTATGCTTCTTTTAATGTTGGATATATAAGTAATGCACCCGCATCTCTAAGTTGTATATCATTGTATTGTGTTTTAATTCCTACTGGTAGCATTCCTGCTTCTTTGGCTGCTGAGAGCCCTACCAGACTATCTTCAAACACCCAACATTGTTTAAAATCTTTCTGTGGGACACCAATATGTTTTGCTAAAGTGATATATGCCTCGGGATGTGGTTTAGGATAGGTATAATCTTCAAAACCATAAAATACTTTAAAATTTAGGGATAACTGGGTTATACTTTTCTTAAGAAATTGTCTGGTTGCATTACTAGCGATACCATGAGGTATATCAAATTGTGCTGCAAACTCTTGTATCTCGTGTACTCCAGGTAATAATTTTGGAGATAATAAGCTTTCTTTAAGATGTTTATCCTTTAATGCGTATAATTCTTTAGCTTGTGATTTTCTACCAATGGTATCAGAAAAGAATTCGGCAATTAATAATGGGGATTTACCTGCGTATGTATCGTGTGGAAATTCAGGAATTTTGGTTCCGAACAATGTTTTAAAAGCTGAGGACCATGCATTATAATGTACTTCGAAGCTATCAACCACAACTCCATCAAAATCAAATAATAACGCTTTCGGTTTCTTTAGCATAGGTAGTTATATTAAAAAGTTCGGTTTTATAGGCATTCAAAAATTTATTTGTAGGATCTAATTGCTTTCTTATTGATTTAAACTCGTCCCATTTAGGATATAACTTGTTTAATTCCTGATCCTTAGCTTCAAATCGTTTTCCCCAGTGAGGTCTTCCTCCATACTTAAGAAAAACTCTCTCAATACTTTTAAAAGCTTGATAAGTATCAGCAGTAGCGGCATTACGAGAAACACACCCCATAGTTACCGTGTCTTGTTTATAGGCATAGCTAAGCCAGGAATTATCTTTGGATATAAATCGAACATCCATAGGTATATGTACAAAGGCATCATTATTCCAATTATTAAGTTCTTTTTTTAATTCTGCAAAAACCTGAGGGAATTTATCTAACGCTACTGTCCATTCAGCTAGTTCTAGAGTAGATCCTCTTGATTTTGTTACAGTAGCCTGATATAAGGATCCTTTATGTTCTTTCTTCGCGCTAAAAAATAAGCGGTATAAAATTTTATTAGCAATAGCGGTACTCCAAGGAAAACGATGAGAATATTTGTATAATAATTTAGAAACACTTCTTCTGTGTTTAAGATATGAAGGACCTTGTTTTTCTTTGATTTCAGTATCTGGATGTATCTTATCTCCTTTGATTACATACCCATTACCTGTATGAGGTAACCATAAAATACGTAAAAAATCATGTTGTTCCAGATTCTTTTTAATTTCAGGTAACCACTTCTCATCTTTTTGCGGTTCTTCTTTAACGTGTAATGTATATATATCCTCACATTGAAATGTAACTTCAGAAAAAATGCCTAAAACCCCTAAAGAAACCCGTAAAGCATCCATAAGCTCCTCTCCTTCTCTAACTATTCTTATAGAACCATTTGCCAATACTAAACGACAAGCCTTTACATAATTTGCCAGAATATATCCACTGGTTCCATGAGTACCTGTTGCCAGTGCACCACCAATTGTTATTGTATTAATATCGGGTAAACAAGGTATACACCACCCCCTTTTTTCAACTTCCTCTAACAAAGTACTAAGGCGCATACCAGATTGCACAGTTATTTGCTTATGAGCTATATCAACATCTATAAGGCTGTTATAAGAACGAATGTCAATTAAAGTATCAACTCCTGCACTAATATCAGCAGAGGATTGTTTATTCCCAAAAGCTTTAATTTTATGAGCAGATCCTACAATATCTTGCAACTCTTTTTCAGTAGTTACTTCGTGTAACTCTTTATAAGAATGACTGATATTTTCGTTCCAACTTTTCCAAATCTTTTCTTCCTTCATTTTTCTTACAAATATGAGATTTTATAAGGCGTAAGATTAACAATTTTAATTTTATTCATAGCACTAATGAACTCACTTCGCCATTAATTTTAAAGAATCTAAATAACAAAATAGATTACTGATATTTTGTTATTTCTAATTATTAAATCATCATTGTATATAAATAAACATAATTAATAATTTGTATGTTTTGTATGTTGTTTTGATTACAATATGCTTATTTTATTAAATGTTATATTTATTCTATCATATCATAACATCTTTGAGAATCTCCCTCTAAATTTTATAAAATTTACCAAAAGTCCATATCCTATGGTATTAGATACAATATCAATATAAAAAGCAAACTGTTGAATCTTATAAAGTTTGTAAATTTACTATAATAATCGGAATAGTATCACTAATGAATATACCAAAAGAACATCGACAACTAATCAATTTTATTGCTAATTGGGTAGTACTTTCTGAAGAAGAAATTCTATTAATCTCATCACAAATTTCATTGGAGGATTATAATAAAGGAGATACAATTATTAAACAAGAACAATTCTGTACTTCTTTAAAATTTGTTGTCTCAGGAATTTACAGAGTATATCAATTAAAAAATGGAAAAGAAATTACCAGTTATTTCAATTATACCACCAGAAATCCTCTAGTTGCTTCATTTATTAGCCTTTTAAAACAGCAACCCAGTACTGAAATTATTGAATGTATATTGCCCGGACAACTCATATCTATTCCATATTCCGATTGGCAGCATTTTTATCGTATAAGTACATCTTTAAATACTTTTGGTCGTTTACTGGCTGAATTTAATTATGTATTAGCGATGGAGAGAATCGAATCATTACAATATCAAAGTGCATCCGACAGGTATTTTATTTTTATGAATCAATACCCTAATCTTTTTAACTTAATCCCACATCATTATATCGCTTCTTATCTAGGAATAACTCCCGAATCCCTAAGTAGAATTAGAAAAACATCATTTAAAAAGTAAATCTTACCATACATCAATGTAGAAGGTTTTTTTTCATAAGAACTTTGATCTCCAGAAATTAAATCCTTTTTGTTATGTATACTCATACTAAAATTAATGGCCTATCTATTATTGAAATAGAAGACTTTTTGACCAATGAAGAAATAAATGCATTGATAGCACCCAGAAAAAACAAATTTGAAACTGCTATTAGTCATTATCCAGAATATTATAGAAATAACGAACGTCTTGTAGAGGATACTAAAGAGATCTCTTCTTTATTATTTAATAAGCTTACAACTTTAAATATTCTGCAAAAGGAAACTGATATTAATCCTATAAAAATAAACGAACGGATTAGATTCTGCAAATATCAAAAAGATCAATTATTTTCTAAACATCAAGACGGAATTTATTATCCAGATGCTAATTCTGAATCTAAATTTACATTTTTACTATACCTCAATGGTACCGAATGTTTTGAAGGAGGTATGACTGATTTTTACAAATCAGGTGAAGATAAGGAAGTCATTAAAAGCATAATTCCTGCCAAGGGTAAACTTGTCATTTTTGATCATAAAATATGGCATAAAGGTGCCATTGTAACTAAAGGTGACAAGTATATCTTAAGATCTGATATTATTGTCAAACGTATCAGTAATAAAAAACATCACGATGGTTATATATGGAATTTATTGAGATTGAATGAAAACAGTTTTTTAAGCTGTGGCAGAGATACAAAAATTAAACTGTGGAACGCAGACTTAGAATTACAAAAGACTATTCAGGTACATACTAAGTCAGTACTTAAAATGGTTCATTTTGATACTACTCATTTTGTTTCATGCTCCAGAGATTTTACTATTAAAAAATGGAATATATCCGGTACGGTGTTATCTGAAGTTTCAATGCCAGAAATGATTATTAATTTAAAGGTATATAAAAATAATAAAATTATTGCCGTTGGAACGAGTGGAACATTATATTTATTAAATACCGATTTGACTATGATAAAAAAAATTAAAATTCATCAACATTGGATATGGGGTCTATCTATAACAAATGATTATCGTATTATTACTTGCAGTGAAGACGGCTCCCTACATTTGACCAATTTGTTATCAGGAATTACAAAATGTATTTATCAACACGATACACCATTATTTTGTCTAAATGTAGAAAAAAAAGATACTATTTTTATTGGCTCAAAGGGTGGAGTGCTTATTCAGCTTTGTCTACAGACTAATAAAATTAGTAAAACAAAACTTCATACTAATATTATACGCTCAATTAAGCTTACAAAAAATAAGATTATTACTTGTGGAGAAGACAATCAAGTAATAGTTACAGATAATGGTTTATCTAAAACCAAACTTCTATTCAAAGCACAAAACTTTATACAGGATATTATTGTATTAAGAAAAAAAGTATTTATGGCGGGATATGATGGAGAGATTACTAGTACGAAAGTATAGAGAATACGATATTTCTATTAATGAATACTTTAGCTTTTTTCTATTTTAATAAAACAATTAATCAACATTCAGACACATTTCGAGAAGACAAACTTCTATATTATGATAATGGGTAGGTAAGTTTTTAGGATCCTCTATAATTGTTGTACCTAAATAAGTAAATCCATTCTTTTTATATAAATTAATGAGCCCTAAATTGACACCAGCAATATCCAATCGTATATAGTTTAAATTATTTTTAAGTGCATATATTTTAGTCCATTCAAAAACGTTACTAATCAAGTCTTGTCCTCTATATTTTGGATGTGCAGCTATTCTATGTATGTATATCGAAGAATCTTGATTTTTAATGCCCCAAATCTCAGGATCATTAAACGTATACACCCAGATACAAGCAATTTCATTATTTATGATCAACTTATATTGTCTTTCTTCTCGTATTTCTGTTTCAATCAATTCTTTGGAATTTTTTGGCCATGGAGTCCCCTTCTTCTGATTTTGAAAAGCAATCGCCATATCATATAATTGGACTATACTTTCAATATCGGCAAGTGTACTTTTTATTATTTTCATCAATTCTTATTATTTTTAAAAGATAATTTAACTTGTGCTAATGCTTTCTTAAAAGATATGGTGGATCGGGTAATATCATCCTCCGTTGTCGCCCACGAACATACACTAACACGGATTATTTTTTTCTCAAACCAAGTCGATCCACCAACCCAACATTCTCTTAATTCCTGAATTTTAGATAGCACTTCAGTAGTGGTTTTATCAGATTCACATTGTACAATAACTTGATTAAACACAACTTCATTTAGCACTTTAAATCCTTTAATTCGTTGGATTTCAGAAGAGAATTGTTGTGCCCTAAGGTGCATAGTATAGATCATTTCATCGATCCCTTCTCTACCTAAGTATTTCATAACAGCCCATAATTCAATAATTCTAGCTCTTCTGGACATTTCTGGAGTATAAAACATTCCATCTCTTTCTTTACTTTCTACAATATAACTACCTGACATGTGTAATGAAGACTTAAGTGCTTCTTTATCAGTACACAATACAATACCACAATCATAAGGTGTATTTAATGTTTTATGTCCATCAACAGCCCAGGAGGATGCTTGTTCCATTCCTTTAGTAAGATGTTTTAGTTTAGCAACAGCTCCTGCCCACAATCCAAAAGCTCCATCTATATGAACCCATGCATTAGCCTCTCTTGCTTTAGCACATATATTTTCAAAATCATCAAATGCACCACTGTTAACATTTCCTGCTTGCAAAATAAGAATCGTTTTATCGTCTAATATTGGTATTGAATCTGCAATAATTCTTCCCTGATCATCTACATCCACCCATTCTATATTTTCTATACCAAATCCTAAAATACCTATTGCTTTAAGGATGGTAGCATGAGCATGCCGACCAGTTACTATTCGTATTTTTGGTGCATTAAATAATCCTTTTTTATTAACATTCCAATCCAGCTTTTCTAATATTCTAAATCTTGCAGCGGATAAACCACACAAGTTTGCAGTAGATGTTCCGCTAACAAAACCAGCTACTGTTGATGTAGGTAAACAAAAAAGTTCTTGTAACCAATTTTCTACTACAGCCTCTAATTGGGATCCTATTGGAGATAACACATGCATCGCCGGTGCCTGATCCCAGAACGTTGCTAAACTTTTGGCTGCTATTCCTATTGGCAAAGCACCGCCAGAAACAAACCCGAAATACCTACCACCTGTGGTTGGTAATGTCGCTGGAGCACCATATGTATTTAAAAAAGTTAAGACTGCTTTGGCTTCTGTAGAATCTGCGGGTAATTGTTCTTCAAAATTAGACAAACTCTGGAGTGCTTTTTTTGTGGGATATATATTTCTATCAAATACAGTATCCATATATTCAAAAGCATATTGTTGAGCATTAGTAAAAATAGTTTTGTCTTGTATCTCTCGATATATTCGCTTTTGTAAACTCATTTTTTAGATTGTTAGAATTACAAATATATTTGTAAATTGGATCCTTATAATGATCCAGTTTTAAATCTTTAAATAGTCCAGACGTGTTTCCATTTAAAAGTAGTATTGAATTTTCTAAAAACACGAGTACTCCCGTATATGTTCAAATTTCTAATCAAATCATTCAGTTAATTCTTAGAGGAGCTTTGATGCCAAATACTAAATTACCTGGAAGTAGAATTTTAGCCGAAATATTAGAGGTCCATAGAAAAACAATTATTGCCACCTATGATGAATTAAAATTTCAAGGGTGGATACAAATAATACCATATAAAGGAACCTTTGTTAATAGTCAGTTACCAATACTTAAAAAAATAGAAATCCCAATCCCTGAGAATTCTAAAATGTCTGGTAAAGGAACAGCTGGGTTTTCTTTTACGAAAAATAAATATAAGCATAGACTTTCTTTTCCTATAAAAGAAGACATGTTATTTGTGGGAGATGGCATACCAGATAATAGACTCATACCTATTGATGAGATAGCTACTTTATACAGAAGTGTCGTTAAACGAAAACAACATATTAAACATTTTGGATATGGATCTGCATATGGCAATCTGGAACTAAGGAAATCATTAGTTAAGTATCTTAATGAAACGAGAGGACTTTCTATTGATATTGATCAAATTCTTATCACTCGCGGAAGTCAGATGGGGCTTTATTTAGCAAGTAAATTAATTATAGGAGAGAAAAAAGAAATTGTTGTTGGTAATTCTAATTACAGAACAGCAAATGATACATTTATTGAAGCTAACGGTCGTATAAACAATGTTAGTGTAGATAATAATGGTTTGATAATAGAAGAAATAGCAGATCTATGCAAGCATAAAAAGATTGCTATAGTATACGTTACTTCTCATCACCACTACCCTACAACCGTAACACTTTCTGCAGAGAGAAGAGTTCATTTATTAGCATTAGCAAAGAAATATAAATTCGCTATTATAGAAGATGACTATGATTATGACTTTAATTATAATAACGCTCCTATAATGCCTTTAGCAAGTATTGATATTAATGGAAGTGTAGTTTATATTGGATCGATCAGTAAAATTTTAGCCCCGGGACTCAGAATAGGATATCTCATAGCATCTAAAGATTTCATAACAGAAGCAGCAGAAAGTAGAAAAGCAATTGATAAACAAGGCGATCATCTCATGGAGATCACTATGTCTTATATGATCAAAGAAGGAAACTTGCAGAGACATAGTAAAAAAACATTAAAAATTTACAAACAAAGAAGAGATCTATTCTGTTATCTGTTAAAAGAAAGATTAGGTGAATATTTCGATTTTGAAATACCTAATGGAGGTATGGCTATCTGGGTTACATTAGATAAAAAATACGATTGGGATCAAGGCCGAAATGTTGCCTTAGATCATAATTTATACCTTCATAACCCACGTAGATATCATACAGGAATTATGAATGATCGTGCGATTAGAATGGGTTTCTCTTCATTAAACGAAACTGAAATAAGACAGGTGATCACTATTTTAGAAAATGTTTTTAGCAGTATTAATAAGAGGCAAAATATTACATTTGTTAAAAAATCAAATAATCCATGACAAGTAAGTATTATTTTTATTGATCCTTTGTACACTTATAATTAGTGCATGTTCCTCTCCTCTAGATAAGATCTACAATCAGGAAACAGAGAGAAATGATGTGTTTTCTATTAAAAATGAAATCAATAAAAATGATTTCAAATTATTTATAAATCATTTATCAGATTTAAAACTAGAAGGACAATCTCTTCATGAAAGAAGCTACTCCAGTATTTTGACAGAAGCCCAAAAGATGCATAAAGAAGAAATTAATAGTTTAGAAAAACAGCATCAAGAAAAGGTTAAAAATGAAAAGCTGGCACTAGAACAGAAACAAAAGGAAGAAGATGAAGAAGAAATTGCCAGGGAAAAAGAAAAGATGCAACTGATTTGTTCAGGAAAATGGGGTGTTTATTATACAAAACCCAGATATTTAGAAGTAAATCCTGACCTTTCTGAATCTGCTAAAAAATTAGCGAATACCGCTTTTGATGTGGATCCAAAAGTAACTTGGTATATTTTTAATGAAGATGGAACCTGTCAAATTATGGATGATCTAAACGATGATTCGTTCCGAAGAAGAAAATCTAACAAGGTTATACAAAGAAGCTGGAAATTAGACGGACATCGAATTATATTTCCCTATGGAAAAAATAACGATGTATCCACAAAGCGTACTATTTTTGAAATATTAACCTTAGAATCAGAAAAATTCGAAGTGATTGAAATAGATGAAGGATATAATATCACATTAAAAAGTGAAACTAAAATGGTAAAATTAGAATAGTATTTGTAAAAGCTATACGATATAAAAGTATAGGCTGAGTTTTAATAAAAAACTCAGCCTCATACTAAAATAAGCATATAAGAACCTTAATTCTTTAATGATTTCATATCAATGACAAAACGATATTTTACATCTGATTTAGTAATTCGATCGTAAGCGTTATTGATATCTTGCATATTGATTAGTTCTATATCAGAGACAATATCGTGTTCTCCACAGAAATCAAGCATTTCCTGTGTTTCTTTAATACCTCCGATCAAAGAACCAGCAATACGCTTACGTCCCATAATAATTCCTCCTCCGTGAAAAGGTTTTAATGGTTCGACTGCTCCTACTAATACCATAGTAGCATCTAATTTCAGTAATGCAATATACGGGTCCATCTCATGACCCACAGGAATTGTATTTAGAATGAAATCAAAAGTGCCTTGATGAGAATTCATTTCTTCCTGATTTTTGGATAATAAAACTTCATCTGCTCCTAGTGCTTTCGCATCTTTCCCTTTATCTGAAGACGTGGTAATCATAACCACATGAGCGCCAAGCGCGTGCGCAAATTTCACCCCCATATGTCCTAAACCTCCAAGACCTACAATACCTACCTTATCCCCTTTTTTTACATTCCAATGTCTTAATGGAGACCAGGTCGTAATTCCTGCACAAAGAAGTGGTGCAGCAGCTGCATGATCAATATTTTCTGGTACTTTTAATACGAATTGCTCATCTACTACAACAGAGGTGGCGTACCCGCCGTAGGTTTGTTTACCTTTTATATGTTTATCAGGACTGTTATAAGTAAAAGTTGCTCCTTTTTCACAAAATTGTTCTAAATCCTGATCACAAGCAGAACAGTTATGACAAGAATCAACTAAACAACCTACGCCAACTAAATCCCCAACATTAAAATTACTAACCTCTGTACCCAATTCTGTAACAAGACCAATAATCTCATGTCCTGGCACTACAGGATATTGAGAACCACCCCAATCATTTCTTACGGTGTGTATATCACTGTGACATACACCACAATATGTAATATCTATTTTAATATCTTTTTGTCCTACAGTTCTTCGTTCAATATCCAGCGGTTTCAAATCAGCACTAGCTTCTGTAGCACCATATGCTTTTATAGTTGTCATAATTTTATGATTATATATTTTTATTTATTCGATACTTTTTTATAATCGGTATATCCTTTCTTACCTGGTGTATAAAAAGTATTTTCATCCCAATCCGTTAAGTCCAAATTATCTTTAAAACGTTCGACAAGATCTGGATTAGATATATAAGGTTTACCAAAAGCAACTAAATCTGCATCTCCTTCTGCAATTACCTTATTTGCAGTTTCTTGCGTAAAACCTGCATTGATCATTAAAGTTCCCTGATAAATAGGTCTGAAATGTTTTGCAATCTCAGTAACTGCAAAAGGTATTTTTGACACATCATTAAAAGGTTCTGATAAATGTACATATGCGAGATCATATGCGTTAAGCTTTTTTATGATGTATTCAAAAGTTGGGATCGTTTCTTCATCCATGGTCATTCCAAATATGCCATGTAACGATGGATTGAAGCGTACTCCTATTTTTTGCTCTGGAATTACTTGCTTTACGGCTTCTAAAACTTCAAAAAAGAAGCGTGCTCTATTTTCTATACTCCCACCGTATACATCGTTTCTAATATTAGAGGTTCCATTAAAAAATTGATGAAATAAATATCCATTAGAAGAATGAATCTCTACACCATCAAATCCAGCTTCAACAGCATTTTTAGCAGCGTTCTGAAAATCAAGAATAGTTTCTTCAATATCAGAACTTGTCATTTCTTTTGGAGTCACCGTATCTTTGAAACCATCAGAAGTATAAGCTTGAGCATTAGGATTTATAGCGGATGGTGCTAATGGTAGTTCACCTTCATGAAATTCAGGATGAGACATTCTTCCTACGTGCCATAATTGTATAAAAATTTTGCCACCGGCTTCGTGTACTCGTTTTGTAACTTTTTTCCATCCTTCTACCTGGACTTTAGAATAGATTCCTGGTGTGTTAATATATCCTACGGCTCGTTTGGATATTTGTGATCCTTCAGTAATAATTAATCCAGCAGAAGCACGTTGTTGATAATAAACCCCTTGCAACTCATCGACTGGTTTATGATCTTCATTATCAGCCCTATTTCTTGTCATAGGTGCCATCACGACTCTGTTTTTGAGATTTAGATTATCACTTTTATATGATTTTAATACAGGTTGTTCTTTCATTAATGTATTGATTTACTATGAAAATTTACTTAGATTACTAATATTAAGAAATAGCTTCCAGTCCCGCCTCTGCAACAATATGATCATTCTCTACAGAACTTCCACTTACTCCAATCGCTCCAATGATTGTACCTGTATTGTCTTTGATAGGAATACCTCCTGGAAAAGAAATAAGACCTTCATTAGAATGTTCTATATTAAATAATGGATTTCCTGGTTGAGACAATTTACCTATCTCACCTGTAGGCATATCAAAAAAACGTGCAGTTTTTGCTTTTTTCAATGCTATATCTGCACTACCTAGCCATGCTCCATCCATACGGACAAAAGCTACAGGGTTAGCTCCGGAATCTACAACAGAAATATTCATTTTTGTTTCTATAGCTACTGCTTTTGCTACAGCTTTTTCGATTACGTTTTGTGCTTGTTTTAATGTAATATTCATTTGTTTATTGTTTAATCAATTTAAAATTGAATTGTTATTTTTTAAATATTAAGGAAAATAAAATTGTATGTAATATCAAAAGTAACGTGGTTAAGAACTATATAATTCATAAAAAAGATCATTTAGAAGGAATTCCCACTCCTTCTAAATTATTAATAACTTATGTAAGTTTTGTAGTTATATAGTTTACCCGATAGTACTTGAAAGTTTTTATTTTGCAGAAAGAATTTCTATTTTTTCGATACTTGGTGGCTCAGCTAATAAGCGATCTGCATGTTTCATTAATGCTTTTGCTATCTCACCATTTAAGTGTGCTTCTCTACCATCCTCAGTTTCAAAAGTGTCAAAAATTCCAAAGGTAACTTCGTCTACCCTAAAGCTATACCAAGTTAACGTTTTTTCTTCTTGCTTTGCTAAAACTACCGCCTCTTTAATAAAGCTGGCAACTTCATCAGCAGTCTCTTTTTTTGCTATCAATGTAGCCTTTAGTCCAATCTTTTTCATGAATTTATTTTTTAATTTTTTGTAAAACTATAAGAACATTACATGAATTCTATTGACCTACATCAATAAACAGGATTACTCTTCATTTTGCGTCTAATTCTACTTATACTTTCTGCAGAAACACCAAGATAATTTGCGATATCATAATTAGGAACTCGATCTTCTATATTAGGATATGTTTTACAAAATTCTAAATATCGTTGTTTTGTATCTTTTTCTAGAGATGATAAAATCCGTTTTCGTTGTGCTATAAAAGCACTGGTTACTAAAATTCTAAAATAACGTTCAAAAATTGGTGCTGTAATAAAAAGCTCCTGAAGATCATCATAACTTATAGAGAATAAAGTAGAACTCTCAATAGACTCAATATGTAATTTTGAGGGAACATCATTATAAAAAGCATCAAAATCACCTACCCACCAATTCTCGATAGCAAACTGTATGATGTGTCGGTTTCCCTTAGCATCCAGATAATAAGCCTTTAAACAACCTTTAATCACAAAATATTCATGTTTAATATGAGCACCCGGTTGTAAAAGAAATTTTTTTCTTGCTAAACTTATTTTGGAAAGCTTTGACACAAATAAATGTATTTCACCTTCAGAAGGGTGAACGTATTGACGAATGTGTCTTATAATGGGTTGGTACATATTAAAATAAAACAACAATTTTTAATTTCAGAATTTCAGATAAATGTTGTAACCGAGCATCTAAAAAGATTAATCAACAAGGTACAAATATGCAATGATTCCGATAAAAGATATAACATCATATTTTTGTTAAAAAATTAAAAGTTTATACAATGTTTAGTGCAATTATAATTGGACAACCCCTGATAACTAAGCACATTCTTAACTAATTTTCAGTATTTTAGCCTCCAAAAACAAGTTGGAAACGTTTTTTTACTACTGTTTTACCATAATTTAATTATGAATTATTTAACAAAAATTGAAATAAAGGTCTTTTTACTTAGTAAAACAATTCTTATTAATACGAAATTCGCAAAAACTTACTCAAAAAAAGACATTTAACTAAATTATAATGAATATTTCTGTACATTTAGGAATATAATTATAATTAAAACAAATGATATGGTTAAAAAACTACACTTTATATTTTTATTTACAAGTTGCTCCTTATTTGCCCAAATCCCTACCTCACTAATTGAGCCTGTAGATAATATTGATAACTTTGATGAATTTAGTGGATCAATCTATAAAAATCAAACCTTTAAGAGCGCGAATGTAATTGATGAGAAATCGGGAACATTTGATGCTAAATTAAGGTATAATATCCATACTGATGCTTTAGAATTTGATAAGGGAGATGAGCTATATAAAATTTTAAAAACAACTACTATTCACGCTAGAATTAATGAAGAGTACTACTATTACTGTAACTTCAAAAATCAACGTCATCAGAAGAAAGACGGATATTATGTGTTAGTAGAGCTCAGTGATAATTATAGTATCTATAAAAAGTACACGCTAGATATTATTCATGCTCCAACAAGTACAAGTGTAGTTACTAATGGCGAAAAAGAACCTGGCAGAATACGATTAATTACTACATACTATTTAGAAGAAAGAGGTATTATCAAAGAACTTCCTACTGATAAGAAAAACTTAGTGGCCACTTTTAGTGATCTGCAAGATGAATTAAAGGATTATATGAAAATTGAAAAAATTCGTCCCAGAAAAGAAGAAGACCTTAAAAGACTTGTTGCTAAATATAATGCATTAAAAAACATTAATTCTAATGGAGGATCCAAAAGTCTCTTAAGTAATAATTAGAAAAAAAATAATCTATCATATTGTGATGCCTAGCTTCTATCCAAAATAGATGTTGGGCATTTTTTTTAGACCGTTTTTAGAAATCTATTAACAATTGAATTTAATTCAACGGTATATCTGAACAAATAATTTATGAGTTAAAACGATTGTTTAGCTTCTTAAAGTTTTCTATTTTCGACCCTTATTAGTTATTAAATTGGATACACATGAAAAATACTTCATTAACTGAGACTCATAAAGCATTGGGGGCTAAAATAGTACCTTTTGCAGGCTACAATATGCCCGTGTCTTATGAAGGTATTAATATCGAACACGAAACAGTTCGTAAGGGAGTTGGCGTTTTTGACGTATCCCATATGGGTGAATTTTTAATCACAGGGCCTAATGCATTAAATTTAATTCAAAAATTAACTTCTAATGATGCTTCGAAGCTAGAAGATGGAAAAGCACAATATAGTTGTTTACCGAATGATAAAGGAGGAATTGTAGATGATCTTATTGTTTATAAATTATCAGATGAAAAATATTTATTAGTAGTTAATGCATCTAATATTCAAAAAGATTGGGATTGGATCAGTACCCACAATACGATGAGTGCAGAAATGCGTAATCTCTCTGACAATTATTCATTATTAGCAATACAAGGACCTAAGGCAGCGGAAGCAATGCAAAAATTAACTTCTGTTAATTTAAAAACTATGAAATTTTATACTTTTGAGGTTAGCGATTTTGCAGGTATTAAAAATGTTATTATTTCTGCTACAGGATATACTGGTAGTGGCGGTTTTGAAATCTACTGCCAAAATTCTGAAGTACAGCAGATCTGGGATAAAGTATTAGAGGCCGGAGCTGATTTTGATATTAAACCAATTGGCTTAGCTGCACGAGATACTCTACGCTTAGAAATGGGGTATTGCCTTTATGGTAACGACATTAACGATCAAACCTCTCCTATAGAAGCAGGATTAGGCTGGATTACTAAATTCTCAAAAGACTTTATCAACTCTGACGCTTTAGCGAAAGAAAAAGAGCTGGGAGCAAAACGAAAACTTATTGGTTTTCAATTAGATGAACGAGGTATCCCTAGACAGGATTATGCTATTGTTGATGACAATGGTGACACTATTGGTAGTGTCACATCGGGTACGATGTCTCCGTCTATGGGTATTGGTATAGGATTAGGATATGTCCCTACTAGATTAGCTACTCCCGGTAGTAAAATTAACATTCAGATAAGGAAGAAAGCAGTTCCTGCTACGGTAGTAAAGTTACCTTTCTTCAAAGGATAAATCGACAAACAATAATAAAAGAACTCTTAGGTTTCAAAATTTCAAAAATTTCCGGGTTTACTTTCACTTTATTAAGTATAAAAAGTTTACACCAATGTCTATGTAATCTTTGAAACTTACTCTTTTTTTTAAGGTAAAACTATTGAAGAAAATATTAATTATAGGAGCTAGTGGATTTATAGGAAATGCTTTCTACAAAGAACTTAACTCCTATTTTGATACCTATGGTACATATCATACAGACAATGATTTTTATGACAAAAATCAGAAATTTTATCAATATGATATGGAGCTAGAGGATATCACTATCTTATTAGAGAGTCTTAAGCCTACATTAATTATTTCTGCAGTTCGTGGCAATTTTAACGCTCAGGTTGATATGCATCAACGAGTTATACAATGGGTTCAATCACATAGATGTAAATTAATATTTATCTCTAGCGCTAATGTTTTTGATACCTTTAGTAACTATCCTTCTTACGAATATGATAAAACCTTTAGTGAAAGTGTATATGGGCGTTTTAAAATAAAAATAGAAAATGCACTGATGCGCATACCAACTAATAAATACGTTATAGCTAGAGTCCCTATGATTTTTGGGTCTGGTACACCACGCGTTCAGGAGCTTAAAACATTACATAGTCTGGAGGCTCCTATAGAAGTATTTCCTAATGTAATACTTAATGTCACATCAATTCAAAAATTGACTCAACAGATCCATTATATCATAAATCGAAATAAAAAAGGTGTTTTTCATCTAGGCAGTACTGATTTAATTTATCATCAGGATCTTATTGAGGAAATATGCGATATTTTACAACTAAAAAAAACTATATACAAAAAAGTTTTTGATTCTAATAATGATCGATATCTGGCCGTCTTACCCAGAGATAATGTTTTACCAAAAAATTTACAAACAACCACAAAAGAAGTGATCGCATCTGTAATGCTTAAATGATTCTTAATTTATATATCGGATCGCAAAATCATCTTATCTTTGCTATATGATACCTGCTGACAAAAAAATTATAGTTTTTGATGGAGTGTGTAACCTGTGTAATGGTGCTATTAATTTTATTATTAAACGTGATAAAAATGATATTTTTAGATATGTCTCATTACAAAGTGAAACAGGAATAAGGATAGCAGAAGAGCGAAGAATTGATATAAAAAAATCGGATTCTATTTTTCTTGTATTACCTCATAAAGCTTATTATCATAAATCTACTGCTGCTCTAAACATTACAAAAGACTTATCCGGTCTATATCCTTTACTTTCTGTTTTTTTAATTCTTCCAAAGTTCTTCAGAGATTGGGTTTATGATATTGTTGCTAAAAATCGATATAAATGGTTTGGTAAAAAAAGTCATTGTGTAGTACCTACTCCAGAATTAAAAGCACTCTTTATTGACTAAATATAAATGTGATCTTACTATCTTATTTAATGTCAGACACAAACATTTTAGAATTCTCAGTATCTATTGTATTATTCTTTTGTTGTTTATCTCTAAGATCGTTGTATTGTTGATCTAATTTATTCACATTGTCTATATGTATAAAGCCTAATGTGATAATAGCAAAAGAAATCAGTATTAGAGGAAGTAATATTTTTTTCATCATATTTTATTTTGAGGATAAACACGAATCGCATTGATGCCATAACATGTTTACGGTATAAAAGTAATATATATAAATAGTGTAGTGTATTTAATTCTAGAATCCGCACATAGAAAATTAGGATTCGTATGTTTTAGATATATTTTCGCATCAAAATGAAGTTTTTTCTTCCTTATATTTTGTTAAAAATATTAATAAATTTAACATATTTAGATTAAATGAAGATTAAAAAACCTGTATTCATCACTATATCAAGTAAATCCTATCTGGTACTTAACAAATCAGTAAATTCTTGCTTATCCATTTTTTTGAGTTTGGAATAAGGTGCTTCTTTGATTTTACGCATATTATCTATATGTATAAAACCAAGACAAGCCACAGAAAATGATATGAGTGCTAAGGGTACAAAAAGACGTTTCATAATTTTGTGTATAAAGAGTGAATCATTTTTTTCAAAAGTATCGATATCCTTTATACAAAGTAAGGGTGGATTAGCTACAATTAAAATAGGTGTTTACCCCCTATTTTAATACAGGCAATTTATAAAAACCTAATAAACAGATGATTAAATTTTTTAAATTATACAACTTTTTCTTACTATTTAATTTAATCTGTTTTATTACTACCCTACTTATTTCTGGAAACCTTAGTTCTATATAACATCAGAAGGTATATGAATGAAATGTTTATAAAATTACTTAATACGCTTTTGGGTCAGTAATTTATGTGAATATAGTTACTACAGTTATAAGTTCATAAAAGAAAAAATAAATAGTACCAAAAATAATTAAGAAATTCATCTAACGTTCAAAACGATGTTTAAAACCATCAATAGCCGATTCATCTAAGGTAAAAAATGAAGATCCTAATGTAAAAATGCCTAAACTTCTATCGTCAATAAAGAGCTCTTCAGCATCAGCAGGAGCTGAAATATAATAGGGATAGGTTCCTGATTCTTTTAATGAATATATACTCGTATCTTCAATATTGGTAGTAATTGTAACCATATTAGAAGATTCGTCAAAATCCCAAACTACTTCTCCTTGTTCAAAATTTTCTTCTACTCCTATGAATCCTCCGGATATGGTAACCAAATTCCATTCGCCTTCTAATCCTGATGGTGTACCAGAAGTGTCATCATCATTGCTACAGCCTATTATAGCCATAGCGATAAGCATTATAAAATATTTCATAGCATCTATTAGTTAGTTGATTTCTAATCAATAGATGAAAAATCTAGGTTTTAGTTGCGTTTAAATAATGGTTAAATTAATTGTTCTTGTCTGGATCAAAAGCATCATCAGGGTTTTTATTAGGATCATAATGAATCATCCCTTCTCCTTTTGCTATTACTGAAGACACAGTTGCATCTCCTGTAACATTTACAACAGTTCTGCACATATCCAAAATACGATCAACAGGAAAAATAATAGCAATCCAGGCTGGATTAAGTCCCACTGATCCTAAAACAATAATTAGCATTACCAATCCTGCACTAGGCACAGCAGCAGAGCCTATGGATGCTAATGTTGCAGTTACAACAATAGTAAGTTGTTGACCAAAAGTTAAGTCAATCATATGTAATTGTGCTAAAAAAACAACTGCTACTGCTTGATACAGGCAAGTGCCATCCATATTCACCGTGGCGCCAATTGGTAGTACAAAACTTGTTATTTTTTTATCTACGCCTAGGTTGTCTTCTACACATTCTAAAGTGACCGGTAGTGTAGCTGCACTGCTAGATGTAGAAAAAGCCGTAGTTTGTGCTAATCCTATAGCCTTAAAAAAACCTTTATACGGGACCACTTTTACAAAAATTTTCATAATCAGTGGATAGACAACAAAAATCATAAAAACCAACCCTAAAAAAACAGTAAGGGTATACCAAGAAAGTCCTTTAAAAATATCCATTGCTTTTCCTAAATCATTTCCTGCCATTTTACTAATCACACCAGCCAACAATGCAAAAACAAAAAATGGAGCAGCTTGCATCACTAAATCTACCATTTTAAGAAAAATCTCCATAATACCGTCCACCAACTTTTTTACAGGTGCAGCTTTTTCTGCTGGAATTAACAATAAACTAACCCCAAAAAATAATGCAAAGAAAATGATCTGAAGCATTAACCCATTGTCTGTTAGTGCCTTAAATAAATTGGGTGGAACTAAATCCACTAAAGGCTGCAATGGTCCAGAATTTTTCATCTTCTCAGCATCCTTCATTTTAGCAGCTATATCAGCATCAGTTGATTGAGTTTTAGAATCGATACGATCTACCCTGCTTTTATTTGCTGGATCATTTATAAAACTGACACCATCTATAATTTCTATTTTATTTTTTTTAGCCCATAATTCATACGAAATACGATTATCGATGCGGGTCTCATTATCAATTAAAGCTCCTGGCTTAATAATATTAACAATAGCAAGACCTATCCCTACAGCTAATACAGTCGTAATCAAATAGGCAAATAATGTTTTTCCTCCCATTCTACCCAAACTAGATGAGTCCCCTATCCCTGCAACACCACTAATAATAGAAAACAGCACCAAAGGAACTGCGATGAGCTTTAATAGGTTAATAAAAATAGTTCCAAAAGGATCTATATAGGTATTCGTAAAGCTACTCCATCCTAAATAACTTGAAATAATAGCCCATACAATACCTAATAACAGACCGATAATAATTTTGAGATATAATGGTATTTTTTTCATATAAATTTGATACTTTTTAATCCAGAAATCGAAGATAGAGATTAAAAACAAAAAAACGGTAACCTTGATAAGATTACCGTTACAACTTACTAAAATTCAGTTATGATTTCTAAACTAAAATTAAGTTAAACCTCAATATTCTTATTATAGTTTAACCTTTTGTCTTTCTATTTCTTAATAGTTCTATTCATTAACCAATAATCGACTAAAACAAGTGCTGCCATGGCATCCACAATAGGAACTGCTCTAGGTACTACACAAGGATCGTGTCTTCCTTTACCCTGCATGGTCACGATGTTACCATCTTTATCAATCGTTTCCTGGTCTTGCATAATAGTAGCAACAGGTTTAAATGCCACATTAAAGTAGATATCCATCCCATTAGAGATTCCACCTTGTATTCCTCCTGAAAGATTTGTTTTTGTAGTGCCGTCTGAATTAAAAAGGTCATTATGCTGACTACCTTTTAATGCTGCTCCATTAAAACCACTTCCATATTCGAATCCTTTAACCGCATTAATGGATAACATAGCTTTACCTAACTCAGCATGTAACTTATCAAAAACGGGTTCACCTAATCCTACAGGTACTCCAGAAATAACACAACTGACAACACCTCCCACAGTGTCTCCTTCTTTTCTTATTTGTTTGATATACGTTTCCATTTCTGTAGCTTTTTCAGTATCCGGGCAACGAACAATGTTACTTTCGATTAATGAAAAATCTAATTCAGTATGTGGTCTGTCTAGTTTAATAGTACCTACGGCGCTGACATAAGAATTAAAGGTAATATCAGAAAGTACTTGTTTGGCAATTGCTCCAGCTACTACCCTGCTTGCTGTTTCTCTGGCAGAAGAACGTCCACCGCCTCTATAATCCCTTACTCCATATTTTTGATTATAAGTATAATCTGCATGAGAGGGTCTAAAAGAATCTTTTATATGGGAGTAATCACGAGATTTTTGATTTGCATTTTTTATAACAAAACCTATGGGGGTACCTGTAGTTACATTCTCAAAAATACCCGAATAGAATTCTACCATATCAGGTTCTTTACGTTGTGTAACAATTGCAGATTGACCCGGTTTTCTGCGATCCAGTTCTGCCTGAATGGCTTCTAAATCCAACATCACTCCTGCTGGACAACCGTCTATAATTCCACCAATTGCAACCCCATGAGATTCTCCAAAAGTAGTTACCTTGAATAGGTTACCAAATGTATTTCCTGCCATTAAAAAAATTTTTAGCAAATGTACTTGTTAATCTTTAAAAATAGCATAGTAATTTGATAGAAAAAACTTGATTTCTATACCATATAGCATATCAATTATCATTTTTTTAACCCAAACATTAAATAATGCTTATTTTATATAAAATGCGGATCACTATGAGTATTCCAATTTTACTAATGATAAAATTATGTTTTCTGATAAAAAGTAAAACTATAACTTATTGTCAAACTTCTTCAATACTATTTATTTAAAATTTCTAGGGTAGTAAAATGTAATACTAACAAAATTATATGTAATCAAAAATTTAAGATGACGCTCATATATTCATAAAACCGCTCCTGTTTTTGAGTTTTAAATTTGTATTTTTCGATCCTTATATTATAGAATAATGATTTCATGAAAGTTTGTATTGCTGAGAAACCCAGTGTCGCCAGAGAAATTGCTTCTGTATTAGGAGCAAATACAAAGCATGATGGATATTATGAAGGAAATGGATATCAGGTTACCTATACTTTTGGGCATCTATGTACCTTATTTGAACCCAATGATTATAAACCACATTGGAAAAGTTGGGATCTGAATAACCTCCCTATGTTACCTGATAAGTTCAAGACAAAAGTGGTAGGTAATTCTGGAATACAAAAGCAATTCGATATTATAAAAAGACTATTTAGCAAGGCACATTTAATTATTAATTGTGGAGATGCGGGACAGGAAGGTGAATTAATTCAACGATGGGTCATTGATCAAGCTGGGTATAATGGAGAGGTCAAACGATTATGGATTTCTTCACTAACCACAGAAGCCATAAAAGAAGGATTTAGTACACTAAAACCTTCTGGGCAATATGATAATTTATATTATGCAGGATTTTCCCGTGCTATTGGTGACTGGTTGCTTGGGATGAATGCTACTCGATTGTATACATTAAAGCATGGTGGTTATAAACAAGTACTATCCGTTGGTAGGGTACAAACACCTACGCTGGCGATGTTAGTACACCGGTTTAAAGAAATAATTAATTTTAAACCACAACCTTATTGGGAGTTACAAACATTATATAGGGATACACTTTTTAATTGTGAGGAGGGTCGTTTTTTAAAAAAAGAAGATGGAGAGACACTCGCCAATAAAGTAAAGGAAAGTGATTTTGAAATCATATCAATTAACAAAAAAAATGGTAAAGAATACGCTCCTAAACTTTTTGATTTAACCGGTTTACAGGTATACTGTAATACCAAATTTGGTTTTTCTGCTGATGAAACTTTAAAAATAGCTCAGAAATTATATGAATCAAAAGTAGTTACGTATCCTAGAGTAGATACAACCTTTTTGCCCAATGATGTATTTCCGAAGGTTACTGGAATTCTAAAAAACCTAACGAATTATCAAAACCTTACTGCTCCTCTCTTAAATAAGAAGATTAAAAAATCTTCCCGCGTTTTTAATGATAAAAAAGTGACCGATCATCATGCCATCATTCCTACTGGAGTAGAAATCAATCTACAGTATAATCAACAACGTGTTTTTGATATTATTACCAGACGTTTTATTGCGGTTTTCTATGAAGACTGTAAGGTTGCTAATACAAAGGTAATCGGTAAGGCAGATACAGTTTCATTCAAAACCAACGGTAAGGTAATTTTGCAAAAAGGATGGCGAGTTGTTTTTGAAAATCCGGATGCTCCAATAAAGAAAGAAACCGGGATCCTTCCTACCTTTGAAAAAGGAGAAAAAGGGCCGCACGAACCTTCTTTTTTGGAAAAAGAAACCTCACCACCTAAGCAATTTACAGAAGCTACTTTATTAAGAGCTATGGAAACAGCAGGAAAACAAGTAGATGATGAAGAAATGCGGGAGTTGATGAAAGAGAATGGTATTGGCAGACCCTCTACGCGCGCTAATATTATTGAAACTTTATTTAAACGCAAATATATAGAACGTAATAAAAAGCAGATTTTACCTACGTTAACCGGAATACAACTAATCGATACCATCCAGAATAAACTCCTTACTTCTGCAGAGTTAACTGGTAGATGGGAACAACAATTAAAAAAAATTGAAAAAGGAAGTTATAATGCAGGTACTTTTATAAAAAATATGAAACACATGGTGGATCATTTGGTTTATGAAGTAAGAGCAGAAACAAAAAGAGCAAATATATCCTATACTAAAATAGTAGAAACCCAAAAAAACAAGCAAAAAAAGACAAAGAAAACGAGCAACATTATTACTGAGAAATGTCCTAAATGTAAAACCGAAAATCTACTTAAAGGTAAAACGGCTTATGGATGTAGTGGTTATAAAAATGGATGCGATTTGCGAATTCCTTTTAGTTTTATGAATAAAAAAATATCAGAAAAACAAATGATTCGATTACTACAAAAAGGATGTACTGTCAATCTAAAAGGATTTAAAACGGAAACCGGCACAACAGAAGGGTTACTACGTTTTGATGATCGTTTTAATCTGGTATTAGAAGAAAAGAAAAATATATCAACATCTGCATCCTCAAAAAGCTCTAATATCATGCTATGCCCAAAATGTAATAATGGGCGTATACTTAGAGGTAAAACGGCTTATGGATGTAGTGGTTATAAAAATGGATGCAATTTTAGATTTTCTTTTGAAATGATCAGAGATAAGGCTAAAGGAAAAATAATGTCTAAAGAAGTAGTTTATAAGATTCTAAAAGAGGGTATATAAATTTTATAATTTGGAAAGTTTTGTTTAAGTGAATTTCAATTATTAGCAAGATTACTGAATTGATTTTTTATTAAACTAAATACCATAAAATCAATGACATCAACACGCCTATAATTGCAATTAGTGTAGTCATGACTGTCCAGGATTGTAATGTTTGCTTTTCTGTCAAGCCCAGATATTGACCAACTAACCAAAATCCACTATCATTGACGTGAGACAGCAAAGTAGCACCAGAAGCAATTGCAATTACAAAAAGAGCAATCTGTGCTGGATCAAAGTCTCCTGCAAGAATAATGGGAGAAGTAATCCCTGCAGCAGCAATCATTGCCGTAGTAGCAGATCCTTGAAGTACTCTAATCAAACCTGCAACAATAAATGCAAACAGCAAAGGATGTATATAAGAACTCTGTAAAGAAGATGCAAGTAATTCACCTGCTTTCGTATCTACTAAGATTTGTTTAAAAGCTCCTCCTGCTCCTGTCAATAATATAATAGCTCCTGCTGGTTTGAAAGAGTTCATAGATAACTTTAATAAATCGTCTCTGGTAACACCTCTTCTAATTCCTAAAAAGTACCATGCAATGAGATTAGCCAAAATTAACGCTACAAAAGGATGTCCAGCTAATTCAATAACATACACAAACCACTCCGAGAAATAATCATCTTTAAACCAATCACCTAATAACACAGTCTTTAAAACAATTAGTAAAATAGGTAATGAGATAATAGCGAGAATGCCCAGAGGGTTAGGGAGATCATCAGTTGTGGTAGATTGCTCAAGTGTTTCTGGGATAGAAACAGTCATTCTTTTAGAAAGATACTTAGCTAATAAGGGACCACTAACAATAGCAGTAGGAACTCCGGTAATAAATCCAAAAACAATTACCCAGCCTAGATTTGCTCCAAGAATATCAGCTACCGCTACAGGACCTGGAGTTGGCGGAATAAAACTATGTGTTATAGCTAGTCCTGCCAATAACGGAATTGCATATAGTATTAATGATTTTTTAGTTTTTCTAGCAATTGCATATACTATTGGAACCAGAATAATAAAAGCTACATCAAAAAATACCGGAATAGCAATAATAAAACCTGTGATCATTAATGCCCAGGATGCATTTTTTTCTCCCGCAATTCTTAGTATATAATTTGCAATGCCTTGCGCTCCCCCTGAATTTTCTAACAAACCGCCAAACAAGGCTCCTAAACCTACAACAGTAGCCACAAAACCAAGAGTTCCTCCCATTCCATTTTTAATACTATTTAGAACATCGTCTGCAGGTAGTCCTGCAATTATCCCTACCAGGATACAAACGATTAATAATGCAATGAAAGCCTGAATTCTCAATTTAAGAATCATCACAAGTAAAGCTGTAATACCGACTCCAATAGCAATCAATAACTTATATTCCATACATTTTAAATTTTCCAATCTGTATGAAAAAAATCATTTAAAGATTTATCAATACGTTGATAGGTATGAGCCCCAAAAAAATCTCTTTGTGCCTGAATCAAATTGGCAGATGAATTTGCTGTAGTGTAAGCAAAAAAATAATTAGCCGCTCCCGACATTACTGGTAAAGCAAAGCCTGATAAAAGCCCTGATTGCAAACTGGTTTGTAGCGATGATATATTGGTTTTCATTAAAGCAACAATCTCAGGAAAAAGAAGTAAATCCTGATACGTACCTTCTGAGAATAATAGTGCTATTGTTTGCATCAAATCGCTTCTTATGATACAACCATTCGTCCATATTTGCGCAATTTCTGATAAGTTTAACTCCCATGAATTGCGCTCAGATATTCTCTGTAAAAGATCAAAACCTATACTGTGATTTATAATACTCACCACATAATACGCTTCTTCTAATTGATTGATAAAAGTCTCCTCTACCTCTGGAATCTTATAATCCAGTCTGTATATTTCTGAGGTTAAAACACGTTGTTCTTTCCTGGAGGAAATATTTCTAGCCATAACGGATGCTATAATGGTATCTATGGGGATCCCTGCACGAATTCCTTCTACAGCTGACCAATTACCTGTACCATTTTGTCCGGTTTTATCTAAAATTTTATCAATTAAATATGCTCCATTATCTTTTTTTCTCAAGATCTTAATTGTAATTTCTAATAAGTAGCTATTTTTTTTACGTGTACTCCAGTTCTCAAAAATAGTAGCAATATCTTCTGGACTTTTTTTAGCAACATACCGTAATAACTGATAAATCTCAGCTAATAATTGCATTTCTCCATATTCAATACTATTATGAACCATCTTTACAAAATGACCTGATCCCCCCGGTCCTATATAAGCAGAACAAGGTGTATTATTTATATCCTTTGCTGCAATCGCATCTAAAATTTTTTTAGCTTGTTTATACCCTTTTTTTGATCCTCCCGGCATAATCGAAGGTCCATTTAATGCTCCCTCTGCTCCTCCAGAAATTCCAACTCCGAGAAAATTAATATTAATAGTGTCAAAGGATAGCTCTCTTCGAATTGTATCCTTATAATGTGAATTTCCTCCATCAATAACACAATCATTTGCATTTAATAAAGGTGTAATTTCATTAATAATAGCATCCACAGCTTCACCTGACTTAACCATAATCAATATAGTACGGGGTGTTTCTAACGAGTCAATAAAGGGTGATAAGTGATCAAAACCTAATAAACTTGTTTTTTTATTCGCATGAGTTTCTACAAAGTTTTTAGCTACATTTTCTTCTTTACCGAGTACCTGCCTATTAAAAACGGAAAGATGAAAACCTTTAGACAACACATTTAATGCAAGGTTCCCCCCCATGACTCCAAGCCCTATAATTCCTATTTGAGACTTTATAATTTTATCTCTTAATTCTTCTTCTATAAATTTTAATTTAATTTCTTCTATGATCTCAACAACACTTTTGACTATATCCACATTTTTAGTCAAACAAATACTGATCCCTGCTTTAGGCTTCTCTAATGTTCCGAATTGTGAAGCTAATAATTCCTTTCTAAAGAAATGACCTTCTCTTTCATTTAACCTTTTAAAAATTAAATTATAATTTCCATTTAAAAAAATCCACTTTATATGTTCTTTTAGATCTGATTGAAGGGTTTCTCTGTAGGATTGTTTTAATGCAGAACAAGCTAACACTGCTCCTTTCTTACTACAACAACTTCTAATATGATCAACTAATGCTTCTAACCAAGGTTGTCTATCATCATCGTTTAAAGGGGTACCCGCTTTCATTTTATTGATATTAGACTCTGGATGGAAGTCATCTGCATCATAAAAAGGAATTCCTAATTCTAAGGCAAGTGCTTTACCTATTGTAGTTTTTCCACAGCCAGAAACACCAAATACAATATAAACTTTTTTTGAATTCATCATAGCTCCCCTATTTTAAAGTTAAATGCAATGAGTTCAATTCATCATGCGCATTTTTTGCAACCCAGAATGTAAAATCACCTGGCTCTACTATCCACTTTTTATCAGTTCCATAAAATAGAAAATCTTCTGTTGTACATTCAAATTCTATGTTCTCTGATGCTCCTGCTTCTAAGGTTATTTTTTTAAAACGAACTAATTCTTTTACAGGTCTTGTTATACTACCCACTAGATCTCTGTAATATAACTGTACGACCTCACTGGCTGATACTTTTCCTGTATTTGTAATTTTAGCTTTAATTTTTATGGTATCACCTATTCTAATATTTTCAGATGAAATACTTACATCAGAATATTCAAAATCGCTATATGTAAGTCCATATCCAAAGGGAAATTGAGGCAAATACCCAACATCCAGATAGTGTGATGTATTACCCAGAGAACTCTGCCAGGCATCAATTGGTATAGAATCCATTTGTACAAATTCTTCAGGTACTACGGGTCTGCCTGTATTGGTATGATTATAATATAATGGAACTTGTCCTACCTCTTTTGGCCAGGTTACAGGTAGTCTTCCGGATGGTGAAACTTTTCCAGTAATTATTTCATGCAATGCCTGCCCTCCCATTGTTCCTGGATGCCAGGACATAAGAATAGCATCCACTTTATGTAAAATATTTCCAAGGGTAATTGGTCTGCCTGCCATAATAATTAAAACAATTGGTTTTCCTGTTTTATGAAGTTTATCAATAAGTTCCTCTTGAGCTCCAGGTAAACTAAGATTTGCCCTGCTGTGTGCTTCTCCTGAAAGAATAGCTTCTTCTCCCGCAAAAAATAATATAACATCAGAAGATTTTGCTACTTTAATGGCTTCTACAAAACCTTTATCTGATCTATCTCTGCTATATGACAATCCCTCACTAAATTCGAAGTTAGATAAACTATCTTTTTTAAATGCCTGGAGCGGTGTAATAGTTCGTTCTCTTTCACCATCAAAATTCCAAGTGCCTAATTGCTCATGAGATGCATTTGCTAAGGGACCTATAATGGCTAATTTCTTTCCTTCAGGTATTGGCAATAGAGCATTCCTATTTTTTAACAATACCGTACTTTCTATCGCTGCCTTTTTTGCTTTCTCTAAATGATCTTCTGCATATAAGAAATCTTTATTATCATTAAAATCGGGATGCTCAAATAGATCTAATTTAAATTTAATTCGTAAAATATTTCGAACCATTTCATCCAGTTGAGCTACAGAAAATTTTCCTTCATCAATTAATTCCTTCATATGATCCTCATAAGAAGTACTAGTCATTTCCATATCTAGCATAGCATTTGCAGCCTTTTCTGCTGCTTCTTTATCATCCTTAGCATATCCGTGATGAATCATCTCCGTAATCGAATTCCAGTCACTAACCACAAAACCATCAAAATTCCACTCATCACGTAGAATATCCTTTAATATATGTTGATTACCAGATGCAGGAATGCCATTAAGCTCATTAAAACCAGTCATAAAGGTAGCAGCCCCAGCATCTACAGCAGCTTTAAAAGGTTTGAGATATACATTATGTAATAAATTGTCATGAATATTTGTAGTATTATAATCTCTACCACCCTCTGCAGCACCATATCCAACAAAATGTTTGGCACAAGCTGCAATACTAGTAGGGTTACTTAAATCTTCTCCCTGAAAACCTTTAATATATGCTTCTGCCATAACACTGGTCAAGTATGGATCTTCTCCTGCAGACTCTGCAATTCTGCCCCATCTCGGATCTCTGGAAATATCAAGCATTGGAGCAAATGTCCAGCGAATACCGTTAGTACTAGCTTCTATAGCAGCTATTCTTGATCCTTGTTTTACTATTTCCGGATTAAATGATGCTGCCTGTCCTAATGGTATTGGAAAAATGGTTTTATACCCGTGAATTACATCTCTGGCAAAAATCAATGGGATATGATTAGGGCTTTCTTCTATAGCAATTCTTTGCAACTCCTTAACATCATCTTTATTAGTAATATTGAGAAACGAACCCACGCTTCCCTTTCGTACTGCGTCCTTCAAATCCTCTGGTAGTTCTTTAACCCTACTGGATTTTCCTCGTTGTGCTGTTTGCCCAATCTTTTCTTCTAAAGTCATTTTAGAAAGTATACTGTCTATTTTTGACTCTTTAGAACTGGCCGTTGAGATTGTCTTAGGAACATTAGAATCACAAGAAGCAAGTCCATAGATAATCAGGAATGCAATACATACAATACGGGTAAACTTTTTCATTAATAAGGTTATAACAGGTTTGATCAAACGTATATTTCTATTTTGTTATTTTGAGAAAAACATACAATTATTGATGTCAATATATGGATACTTAATAACGTACCAATTTTTCATTAAAATGACAATAAATTATCTTTTTTAAAAATCTATAATCAACATAAAATTTTAAGTAGTAAGACTACCTAAACCGAAAGTAAATAACTATAAATCAATATATTATGAAAAATTAGTTAATTTTAACTTGGGGTCGTTAAAAATTAACACACGATTAATATAAAAATAAAAAGCAAGAATTAACATTAAATTAAAAAAAGAATATGAAATATTTTTCCAGACACTAAAGTTACAAAGCATTTAGAAAGAATTTTTATGATGAATTTTCCCTTAATATTTCTTGTGATTTTTTGATTAAAATAAGGAACAGTTATAATTCATAAACTTTAACATAATATTTTCTTAATCTATTCGTTCGTAGTGAATGAAAAATACAGCAGTATAATTGTATAAATATATAAAGCCCTCTAAAATAAATTGGATTATATAATTATTAAAAACTCAACGAGTTTAATAGAAAATGAATATACATAAAATTCAAGAAGATCATCAAGAGCTTCTTACCTTATATAAAGACGGAATTAAATTAAAAAATAAGTGGAAACTATCTATCTCCTGGAAGCTAAGTACACAGCTAGCATCCATTGCTGAAAAGGATTTTGTTTTAGAAACCTGGAAAAACGAATTAGCAACCTATCAAGAATTACATATGACCTTATATGACTCTCTAGAAAGTATCAGCATATCTAATGCGTACTATCTAGTTTTTGACACTATAGGAAACATTTATGAAGTCCAAGAGGTTCTCGTTAATAGTAAAAAAAGAAAATTTACGGTAGTACTCACTAATTTATGAAGTTAAACTATTCGTGTTAAAGCATTTCTTAATATAGTTACAGGATGTACTGCCTGTCTCCCAGTACCGTCTTTAATCTGATGCCTGCAACTGGTACCAACTGCAGAAATTACTGTATTACTATTGGATTTTCTGATCGCTGGAAATAAAGTTTGCTCACCAACCCGCATACTGATGTCATAATGTTCTTTTTCGTATCCAAAAGAACCAGCCATACCACAACAACCAGATGGAATAATAGTTACTTTAAACTTCTCTGGTAAATTTAGATAAGCAAATGTAGCTTCCATATTTGATAAAGCTTTTTGATGACAGTGCATATGCAATTTTATGATCTTATTTTCTGTTGTAAATTGATCTGTGGTAATATTACCAAGATCTATTTCAGATTTTAAAAATTCATCAATTATATAGGTATGTTGAGCAATAGCTTTTGCCGATTTACGATCATTTGCTAATCTAAGATACTCATCTCTAAATGTCAATATAGCAGATGGCTCTAAACCAATTAATGGAGTAGTTTCAGAAATAATTGATTTATATAATAAAATATTCTCATTTGCCAATCGCTTAGCTTTTTCTAATAAACCCTTAGAAATAAACGATCTACCACTCTCTTTATTATCAATTACTTTAATACCGTAGTTAAGACGTGTTAATAATTCAATAGCATCGATACCGATGGTGGCATCCAGATGATTAGTAAACTCATCTATAAAAAAATAAACTGTTTTTATTGGATTTTTCGGTTGTTTCCCTTTTAAGTATTTTTTACACCAACTTTTTAGAGATTGTTTTGCTAGCAATGGTAATGTTCGTTGTTTTGCAATACCCAATGAAGATTTCAGCACCTTAGAGGTAAATGAGTTATTAAAAATAAAATTAGTCATTCCGGGAATGATACTCCCCAATCTATTTAATTGGTTATTATATGCAAAAAGCTTTGTTCTAATAGAAGTTCCATGCTGCTTTTGATACTGATAGGTAAACTCTGCTTTTAATGCAGCTACATCCACATTAGAAGGACACTCACTAGCACACCCCTTGCAACTTAGGCATAAATCAAAAACCTCTTTTAGCTCTTCCTGAGCAAACTTATTTTTTTTATCACTATTAGTTAAAACTTCTCTTAATGCATTGGCACGTCCTCTTGTGGTATCCTTCTCATTTTTGGTTACTCTATAACTAGGACACATAGTTCCACCAGCCTCTACAGACTTTCTACAATCTCCACTTCCATTACATTTTTCTGCAGCTCTCAGAATTCCTAATGAATCCGAAAAATCCAGTATCGTTTGTATTTCTGGTTCCTTTCTATCTATCTTATATCGTAATTGCTCATCCATAGGATAAGCATCTACTATCTTACCTGGATTAAATATATGTTGTGGATCAAAAACATCTTTTATTCTTTGCAGTAATTGATAATTTTTATCCCCTATCATAAAGGGAATATATCCTGCTCGCACAATACCATCACCATGCTCTCCACTCATAGAACCTTGATATTTTTTCACTAAAACAGCCACGTCATCTGTGATTTGCTTAAAAAGTACCACATCTTCCTTTTTTTTAAGATCCAAAATAGGACGGAGATGTATTTCTCCTGCTCCTGCGTGCGCGTAATACACCGCATTCTGTCCATATTTTGTCATTAACTCTGAAAATTCTTCTATATATGGTGATAAATCAGATAATGCTACTGCCGTATCCTCAATACAAGCTACCGCTTTCTTATCTCCTACAATATTACCCAACAGCCCTAATCCTGCTTTACGTAACTCTAATGCCTGTGCTATCTCTGTTCCAGACAACATTGGATTGGCATAAGATAAACCTAAACTATTTAATTCATCTAATAATTCTTTTTGCTGTTTGTTTAGGTTTTCTATTGTATCAGCTCGTAATTCCAACATCAAAATTGCTTCAGGATCGTCAACTATAAAAAATCGGTTTTTGAGTTGTTCAATATTATTTTTAGTACAATCTAATATTGTTTTATCCATCATCTCACAAGTGAACAATGAATGTTTCATCACAGGTTCTACTGCTTTCATACAATCCGCTATAGAATGAAAATGCGCCGCTATCATAATAGATTCTGCAGGTGGTAACGTATCCAGTTGTAAGGTGATTTTTGTTGTAAATGCTAATGTGCCTTCACTACCTGCTAATAACTTGCACATATTAAACCCATTGTTGCCATCAGCAAAAATTGTTGTTTTTATTAATTCATCAATTGCATATCCTGTATTACGTCTATGTATTTCTGGTTTTGGAAAATTAGTCAGAATTTGATGTTGTACTCCTTCAGAAGAAAATTCTTGATATAACATTTCATAAATTGAACCTTCTAATGTAGCATGCTTTCTTTTTTCGTGAAAATCTTTTGTAGAAATCTCCTCAAAAGCAACTTCGCTACCATCAGAAAGTATAGTTTTCATTGCAACAACCTTATCTCTGGTTACTCCATATTGAATAGAAGTAGTACCACTACTATTATTACCAACCATTCCTCCAATCATACACCGATTAGAAGTAGACGTATTAGGACCAAAAAAAAGACCAAAAGGAGCTAAAAATCGATTAAGATCATCACGAATAACACCCGGTTGTACTGTTACTGTTTTGGTAGATTCATCCAGAGAGCATATTTCTGTAAAATGTTTAGAAACATCTACTACAATACCATCACCTACACATTGACCGGCAAGAGAAGTTCCTGCAGTTCTGGGGATCAGACCACATTGATTGCTAGTAGCAAAATTGATGATCTTTTTTATATCCTCCTCATTTTTTGGAAAAGCCACAGCTAGCGGAAGTCTTCTATAAACAGAAGCGTCTGTTGCATATAATGACTTCGTTAACGGATCAAACTGAACCTCTCCTTCTAATTCATTACTTAAAACTTCCAGATGAGAACTCTTTATCATATATTTTTTATCAAACCATTAATTAAATAAGACACTTTTGCTAACATAGCAATGGTCTAAGCTCGACCCAAGGTACTAGGTGTCACAAACTAGACAGCTTCGCTACAGAAACCAGAAAACATGACACCTTCCTCCTGATTCTACGCGCTACACTCTAAATAGATTCTCTGGGAATTCTAGTAATTAAATTTATTCTGTCTTGTCACTATCATCACAAAAATAAGAATGAAAATATGATTAATGATATAAACCCGTATTTATCTAACTAAAAATGGACTTAGAATCAAACAGCAAGTGAGATGTTAAGTATTATTATTAATCCATTCTAATTCAAATTAGTAAACTCTATATTTTCAAATTAACAAAAACTTATGCCGTAGTTTCGTATTAAAAAAAAAGTTATAACGTTATATTTGAATAACAATTAAAAACAATTATAATGATAAAACGTATTTTTATAGTAGCTGCATTTCTATTAGTCTCTACTTTTACAATAAATGCTCAGGATATAGCACCGCATGCATTAGGATTAAGATTAGGTGATAGCGATGGTGTATGGGCAGAAGTGAGTTATCAGGCTGGCCTAAGCTCTGACACTCGAATTGAAATTGATCTGGGAATACGCAGTAGAAATAGCTTTAGCGCGGTAAAACTTACTGGTATTTACCAATGGGTCTTTAATATTGATGGAGGCTTAAACTGGTATGTAGGTCCTGGAATTGGTGGTGGTTTAATCGATTATGATAATGGAGATGATGGTTTAGAAAGTTTTGGTTTCATTGCAGGAGATGTTGGTATAGAGTATAGTTTTGATTTTCCGTTATTAATCTCTCTGGATTTTAGACCAGAAATATACTTTGATGATTTTGGTGACGATGATCTTAATTTTAATGTTGGTGTCAGTGCCAGATATCAATTCTAGAATCTAAAATAAATAATCAAAAAAGCTGTTCAGATTTTAATTATGAACAGCTTTTTTAATGGTACATATAGTCCTTAAAAACAGCTATCTACCAAACCTATATGTATCTTCTAAACCTTATTATTAAAAGTATTAATACAAGCCAAATGATAAATTATACCTTTTGTCATAAGAAAACTTTAATAAAATAATTGTATGTTGTGAATTCAATCAATTTAATTTAAAAAAAGAGCCTCGTACTCTTTATGAAACAGATTCTAATGCACTTTCATATAAATCAATATACAAGGGCACTATTGCTGAGATATCAAATTTTAAAGCATTATCAAAAGCACCTTGTTTAAATTTTTCAAGCGTCTTGTGATCTTGCAATATACGTATTGAATTCTCTGACATTTCTGATACATTTCCCACATCACTTAAATATCCGGAAACCCCCTGGATATTGACCTCCGGTATTCCTCCTGCGTTACTAGAAATAACAGGAACTCTGTTGACCATAGCTTCTAATGCTGCCAATCCAAAACTTTCACGTTCTGATGGTAGTAAGAAAAGATCAGAAAAACATAATATCTTATCGATCTCATTACTATTACCTAAGAAAATAACTTTATCCTTAATACCCAAATCTTTACATTTTTGTTCTGCAGGTTTTCTCTCAGGACCATCACCTACCATCAAAAGTTTTGCAGGAACTTTTTTCTGTATATTATAAAATATATCCACGATATCAGTTATTCTTTTTACTGGTCTAAAATTACTTATATGCGTTACTATTCGTTCTGATTCTGTAGCCATCAATTCCCTCTGACAATCTGTAAAGTTTGTTTTTCGTTGATTTGCATCAATAAAATTAGGAACTACTTCTATATTCTTTTTGATATCAAAAAGGCGCAAGGTATCTTCCTTTAAACTTTCAGAAACTGAAGTTACAATATCACTATTATTAATACTAAAAGTTACAGCAGGTTTATAATAAGGATGATTACCCACAAGAGTAATATCTGTACCATGAAGTGTCGTTACCATAGGAATATATATCCCCTCTTCCGCAAGCATTTCCTTTGCCATATATCCTGCATATGCATGTGGTATTGCATAATGTACGTGCAAAATATCAATTTTATATTTTTTTATAGTATCTACCAACTTACTAGATAAAGCTAATTCATAAGGTTGATAATGAAATAACGGGTATTCAGGGACATTTACCTCGTGAAAGTGTATATTAGGACTTAACAAACCCAACCGTACCGGTTGTTTATAGGTTATAAAATGGACATTATGGTTTAACTTAGCAAGTGCTATTCCTAATTCGGTTGCAACTACTCCACTACCACCAAAAGTTGGATAACAAACAATAGCAATGTTCATATAAAAATTTGTTTTTGCACAAGGTACAAGAAAATCAGTATAGCGTATTGTTAAAGGAATTTTAAATTAAATATTTATTTGTGAGTAACTCTACCTTACAAATAAAATTTAGAGATTGAGTCAACTAAAATATTCAAAACAAAGTTAAACTGCTTGTAACTTATGACTAAAATAATAACCTATCACTTAACATTCCATATAACATTAAACTGATGATATTAAGCTATTTAAATCAATTTATTAATTGTGCATGCATAACTTTTTATCGTGAAAAATCAATATTATATCGAAAACATAATTGAAAACTAATAATTTCTTAAAAAATGTTAAAATTTTATGTAACTTTAGTTTATTAGTTTTCAGTACGTTAAAAATTAATAATAAACTCAAATTATTAATAAAAGAATTACATTTTTGATATTTTAAAACAACCTTTCCTCGGTGATTCCGATGTGCTAAGTTAGAAGTGTATTCTATTTTTTTATTAATAGAGTTTTACCATAACGCTGAGATTTTTTAAATCACTAATCAAACTTAATACTATGGATGTAAGCACTTCTCTTGATTTGTTATGGGTTATTATTGCCGGAATTCTTGTTTTTTTTATGCAAGCAGGTTTTACTTTATTAGAAGCCGGATTTACCAGAGCAAAAAATGTGGCTAATATTGCTATGAAAAATATTGTTGACCTTTTTGTTGGAGCTATCTCCTTTTGGGCAATCGGGTATACTTTAATGTACGGTGATTCTATCAATGGATTTATCGGTAGTGTTAGTTTCTTCTATATGGAACCTACAGATATGCATAACTTATTTTATCAAACGGTTTTTTGCGCCACAGCAGCAACCATTATTTCTGGTGCCATTGCCGAGCGTGCTAAATTTAGTACTTATTTTATATTTACGTTTGCCTTTACCACATTCATTTATCCCATTGCCGGGCACTGGATATGGCAAGGTGATGGGTGGCTAACTAATATGGGATTTATTGATTTTGCCGGATCTACAGCGGTTCATGTAATGGGCGGATTTGCAGGATTAGTTTTCGCATTCATTTTAGGACCTAGAATTGGTAAGTATAATAGTGACGGTTCATCAAATGATATTCCGGGGCATAACCTTCTACAAGCTGTTACCGGGGTATTTATTTTATGGTTAGGATGGTTTGGATTTAACGCAGGATCAGAATTAGCAATTACCGGAGCTAGCGCAAATAAGGTCGCTATGATTATTGTCACTACTAATTTAGCAGCAGCTGGTGGTGGTCTTGCCGCTCTCCTTACTTCATGGATAAGAAAAGGAAAAGCAAATGTATCCATGACACTCAATGGATCACTTGCGGGTCTTGTAGGTGTTACCGCTGGATGTGCAGCAGTAAACCCCTTGGGCGGGCTCTGTATCGGACTCATTTCTGGGATTGTGGTCGTCTTCTCTATTGATATTATTGATAAAAAACTAAAAATTGACGATCCTGTTTCAGTTGGATCGGTTCACGGTATTGTCGGATTAATAGGTACTATTTTAGTAGGAGTATTTGCTACAGAAAATGGACTATTATATGGAGGGGGTTTTGAACTACTTAAAATACAGTCTATTGGGACAATATCTGTTGCATTATGGGCAATGACAATAACAAGTATTTTAGTATTAATACTAAAATATACTGTAGGAATAAGAGTGACACAACAAGAAGAAACTATAGGATTAGATGAAACTGAACATAACCCGAATTATATAGTTAAACAAGAAGAAACAATTATAAAATCCGGTGATCTAGAATTAAGCAATTATGAAAAATAAATTAATAGTATATATTATTTTCTTTAGTGCTCTTATGATAAGCTATCGTTGTACTGATAAAGTAGCTAAAAACTCTACCAGTACAACAACTACAACAGAAGAACCTGTAGTTATATCATCTGATCTTAACAAATCGCCTGATGTATTACTAAAACAAATGTATGCTCACTATGATCTGGAAGAATTTAAAAAATGTAATGCTAAATTAAAAGCTCTATTAGAAAAACATCCAGATAGCCGTGAAGCATTAGCTGCAAGAGAATTTGCAGATGATTTAGCTATCAAATTAAATGAAATTAAACAACTAGAAGAACAACAGCAAATAGAAGAAGAAAAAAGAGAAAGAAAAAAAAGACTACCCTTATCAGCAAAAAAAATGCGTAGCACTACTAATAATAATGTTACATATTATATGGATAAAGATAGCCCGGAATTTGATTCAAAGGAATGTTTTTATCTATATTTTCTTCGTGCCGGACAGAAGCCAAAATTGTATTTAAAGATCAGATATGTTGCTACAGAATGGTTAGATATTGAGAATTGTATCATTACAGCTGATCAAATTGATTATACTATTACCGGAGCAGTAAAAAAGGAAGAGAAAAAAGGCAAAAAAAAATTATTTCATGAGGTCTTAAATATCCCAATCGATTCTAAAGAAAAATTAGACATATTAGTTGCTACTGCAAATAGTAAAGATGCAATAACTGTCTATGTAGGCGCATCTGATTATAAAAAACGTGACTTGTCAAAAACCCAAATTTTATCTATCAGAAATGTACTTGATGCATATGAGTATTATGGAGGTGATCTGTATGATGCTCCATTAATTGAATGATTCACTATACCATTTTATTAATCTAAAAGTTATGCGATGAGAAATGTAAGTCTTTGTTTTTTATGTTGTTTACACTTTATTACAGGGTATACTCAGGAGAAAAAGTATCATATAGATTCAGATTATACAATAGAAATTATAGAGAAATTAGAAGAAGTGCCCATTGTTTATGAAGTAATTCAAAAAAAGATTACTACGACCGTTTATGAGGAATTAAAGAAGAAAACAACTGCCTATACAGAACTAGAAAAAGCAATTAAAAAACTAGAGAATGATAGTATTCGTAACACCAATTTATATCATAAACAAGAGAAAAAATACCAACAAATTTTAAAAATATCAACTCATATCAATAATTTTTTGAGTTCTAAAGAGTCGCATCAAATGAAAAAGAAACATTTGATCAAGGCTCAAAAAATTGCAGATAAATATCACTTGAATACATTGATTTATGCAGATGATGCAATAAACCCAACTAAAAAATCTCAATTTTTTATACTTGAAAAAAAATCCCTGGATCTTAAAATTCATTTAAAAAAAATTATTTGGTCTTTAGAAAAAAAGAACCCAAAACCTGTATTAGATTTTGTCAAACTTGATAACAAGATTAAGAATCTAAGAAAGCAAATTTCATTAACAGCTCCTTTTGAAATCGTAGCTACTCCTAAAAAAATAAAAAAATCAGCATTGTTTATTGGCATTCCTACTGATCTTTCAAACTTGTCAGGAAACTTTAAAAAAAATAGTAATTTATATTATATAATGTCTCAGAACTCAGGCACTTTACTTAATAATCAATTGGTTGCTAAAGACAATATTATAAAAGCCAAAATCTTTAAGAATCATATTTTAGCATCTAAGCATAACACTTTGATTAATAATATAGAAAATGATAAGTTGTATCTTATTGAAGCCGATTTTTTTAATATTATAAACAGATCAAAAGAATATCTTCCATCTCAAAATAAGGTTTCATCAAAGGTTAGCAAAATAGATAATAACGGAGAGATTACATATCCAATTAAAAAATATGAATCAATGATTATGAAATGTAAGGAATTAACGGCGAAGCTAAAGAAGCATAATAAAATAAGAAAAAATAGCACGATGACTTTGGCACAACGTACAGCGTGGAAGAAAGATCTTAGTGAAGCAACTTCTTTACATAAAGAAATTGAAAAGTTTTCTTCAATTTATCAAAAAGAAAAATATCCGGTTCAAAAATACACCAACAGAAAAATATTAAATGATTACAAAAGTTTTAACGAAACGCTAAGCAACTCTATTAAATATACTAGTTTTTAAAAGCTTACTTCTCTATTATTTTAAAAATTTCTCTTTTAAGGATAAAAAAACCTTCTTAAGAGAAGGTTTTTTTAATTTTAGTAAAACTTACTATCCTTTAAGCCAGGCTTCTTTAAGCTCAGACTGTTCTTTTGTTATATCATCTAATTCTTTCAATGTATCACCCAGAGTATAGGATTGAGTCAGCTTAGTTTTTACGATAACCTCTGCTCCTTCCCTTTCTAATTTTACATCTAAATCATCTCCGACTTTCCATTGCATAGCGCTCCCAATAACCATATTGGCATTTTCTAATGTTAGTGATGTACCATTAATTTCTTTAATAATATCATTAGGTTGTACTCCATTATCAGCCCAGAAACTATTGTCAGTTACTAAATCTGTAAAGAAAATATTACCTTTTTCCTGATCTCCGGCTAAGATCAATGCACCAGCATTCATGATATAATTAGTTTCTATTTTTTCTTTTTTGACCGTAAGCCCTACTTTCTTAAAAAACTCATTATAATCAATAGGTGTAGTACCTTCTACATGTGTTTTCAAAAATTCTCCAATTGAAGGATAAGTCATTGCAGTAATCTCTTCTATAATCGAATCATCCTCGAAGGGTTTATTCTTTCCATATTTTAGAGATAATTCCTTCATTAGAGATAAGATTCCGCGACTACCTTTACTTTCCTCTCTCATTAATATGTCAATACACATACCGATCAAAGCCCCTTTTTCGTAAACATTGGTATAGTTTTTTGCATAAGGATCATCTAATATATTCTCACTCATTAGTGTAAAACTCATCGTATCATCATATCGCTTAGACGATTCTATTTTACCCATCATTTTAGTATAAAATTCTTCTTCAGTGACTAATCCTTGATTTATTTGAAAGACGCTCGCAAAATATTCTGTAACCCCCTCATACATCCATAAGTGTTTAGAAAATGTAGGATCATTATAATCAAAATAATGAACATCTTCTGAGTGAACACTTAATGGAGTAACTATATGAAAAAACTCGTGAGAAACTACATCAATCATTGCTGTCGCTAAAGCATCTGCTGGCATTGCTTCTGGCAATACAACCACAGTAGATGTATGATGTTCTAAAGCTCCAAAACCTGTAGGAGCATTCTGAGACTGAGGAGCCAGATATAGATAAATATCATATCTGGGTGTACTATTTATAGCTCCGAGATACTCTTTTTGCGCTTTCATCATTTTAAAAACGGTCTCTTTAATCCCCGCTGCTGTATATGCTTTGTTAGGAGAATATACACTTAATACAATTTTAATCCCTCCTACTTCAAATTCTTCTACATCTAATGCTCCATACATCATAGGATTATCAGTAATATCAAAATATCTTGCAGCAAAATACTTATCTATTGTGGTAGTTCCATCCTCGCTTTTGGTAGTACCAATATTTTGCAAAGCAGAAGTTCTTTTCATTGCAGTTGGTGCAGTAACTTCTAAAGCATATTGATTATTCTTAAGAACATCAAAATAACCAATAAATCCGTGAAGATTTAATACATAATTATCTTCTTCTATATTGGTTCCCGATGGTGAAAACGGCGCTCCTTCTATTTCGTTTTCTACATCAAAGGTATCATTAACCAGATATGTTATTTTATCTAATTGCTTTGCATTTATAATCCTCCAGGTATTATCATCTACTCTTTCTGTTGTCAATTCTGCCCCTGCATAATCTATCGCCTTAAAATCATCTACATATTTGCCAAAATCACTTACCGCATACGTACCTTGTACAACTTTAGGAAGATAGTAGGTAATAGTGTCTTTTACAAAACGACCCGGATTGATAAGTACAGGAACTTTATCATCGTTAGTCTTTGTTAAATCTACCTTTGTATCAATAGGAACCGCTGTGGCAATATCGTTTGAAGTATTAATTGATCCACACCCTACCAGTAATAAACCAATAGATACTAAACTTATAATATTTTTCATTTATTAAACATTTATTATGCTAAACGCAAGAAATTAAATAGTGTTACAACTTTTGCGGCGCAAAATATAGAATTTAAGGATATTTTGACCTGTTTTGGGATTTTATTTAGAATATCGTGAGAAAAAACTAAAAAAACTTACAGTAGCATTAAATATATCAGCGATCTTTTCATCCTTTATTTTTATTTTTCTGTATGGTTACACTGAAAACTCCAACCAAAACAATCATCGTTCCTAGGACCTGAATGGTTGAAAAGCTTTCATTTAAAATAAAATATGCTAATAATATTGTAGAGATAGGTCCCAAGCTTGCAATTATTGAAAAATTAGAGGCCCCTAATCTGGCAATCGCAGCAGAAACTAGATAAGAAGGTATAATTGTCGAGAAGATTGCCATAATGGCTCCGAGGATATATACCTCAATCGGATATCCAATGAGAGAAGCTCTATCAAAAACAATATATTGAATGATAATACACAAACAAGAGACAATCATAGCATAAGATGTGAAGGTAACCACACCAAACTTTGGAATTAACCATCCACTCCCAACAAGGTAAGTGGCATAGGTCAACGCACTTAAAAAAATCAATAAAATTCCAAGTTCTACATTAGGAACGTTAACTTGCAATTCTCCCCAAAATGTAATCACTACACCTATATACGTTATTAGAATTGCGATTAGTTGTTTTTTAGTAATTATTTTTTTTAGAAAAATTCTGGAAATGATAAGAACCAAGGTTGGATACACAAATAAAATAATCCGTTCTAATCCAGCTTTAATATATTGTAATCCCAGAAAATCAAAATAACTAGCCAAATAATATCCTATGAATCCAAAAAAAATAATCCATAGATAGTCTGTTTTTTTTATTGATGCTGGCTTTGATGGTTTATTAAAAAAAGAAATCAGTACATAAAAAGGAAGAGAAAATGACATTCTGAATAATAGTAGATGCTCAGAACTTATGTTATACGTATATGCCATCTTGACCATGACTGCCTTCGCAGAAAATAGTACGATTCCAATAATAGCTAATGATACTCCGTAGTACGTAAACTTATAATTTTGCATTTAGTAAAACTAGAATTAATAGTTTCTACTTCGTATGCAATTGGTATAAAATTACGACGGCTAACACTTCTATTATCTAATTTTATAAAAATAAAATACATAAAAAAGGTTTCAATTACAATGAAAATTAAATTGTTATTAATGTTTTATAAATTTAATGACCTCTGACCTAAGGGTACTATATATCAAGACAAAACCGTTTCGCTACAAAAATCAGGAAACAAGATTCTTTTATCATGATTATATGTACTACAGTCGAGCCTAAGCTTCGAGAAATTATATTGATAAAAAAATAAACCTCATAAGAAGATTAAAACTTTATGAGGTTTATTGAGTAAAATGGTATTTGTTAAACATTAAATAAGAAATGCATTACATCTCCATCACTAACAACATAAGTTTTACCTTCTACTCCTAATTTTCCTGCTTCTTTAACTTTTGCTTCACTACCATAAGCTATATAGTCATCATATTTAATAACTTCAGCTCTGATAAAACCTTTTTCAAAATCTGTATGAATTACACCAGCCGCTTGTGGAGCAGTAGAACCTATAGGTATCGTCCAGGCTCTTACTTCTTTTACTCCTGCTGTAAAATAAGTTTGTTGGTTAAGCAATTTATACGCTGCACGAATAAGTACTGCCGCTCCCGCTTCTTCTAATCCCATATCTTGGAGAAAAAGTTGTCTTTCCTCGTAATCTTCTAGCTCAGTGATATCAGCTTCTGTACCTACTGCAAGTATAATTACTTCAGCATTTTCTGAAGCAACAGCCTCCTTAACTCTATCTACATGTTCATTACCACCTACTGCAGCATCTTCATTTACATTACAAACATACAATACAGGCTTATCAGTAATAAATTGTAACGGTTTTACAAAAACTTCACGATCGTCCTCAGAAACTTCAATAGCTCTTATAGAAAGACCGGCTTCTAAACCTTCTTTTAACTTAATTAATATGGTTTCTTCTTTCTGTGCCTCTTTATTTCCAGTTCTGGAAGCTCTTTTGATTTTATCTAACTTCTTTTCTAGCGTTTCTAAATCTTTTAACTGTAATTCTATATCAATCGTTTCCTTATCTCTAATAGGATCAATAGATCCATCCACATGAACAATATTATCATTATCAAAACAACGCAATACATGTATTATAGCATCCGTTTCTCTTATATTTCCTAAGAATTGATTCCCTAAACCTTCTCCTTTACTAGCTCCTTTTACAAGTCCAGCAATATCAACAATCTCTACTGTAGCAGGTATAACACGCTCTGGATTCACTAAAGATTCCAGTTTTTCTAATCTGGGATCAGGAACATTAACAACACCTATATTAGGTTCAATAGTACAAAATGGAAAATTTGCACTTTGCGCTTTTGCATTAGACAAACAATTAAAAAGTGTAGATTTTCCTACATTGGGTAATCCGACGATTCCTGCTTTCATAGTATATATTATATAAGGACAAATAACAAAAATTATCCAAATTTTAAGAGTGCAAAGATAGCACGTTTACACCTTAGTAAGCAAATACTAAATGAAATAGATTTGGAGTCCTAATTACTTATAAAATTAGCCTGTCTTTATTGATGACACAGCACTTATTTTCTATATAAATCAAAAGGATTCTATTAATCATAAATGCGTTAAAATTGTAAAAAACAGTTTTAAAATGATTTTAAAGGATCAAGTTACGTTTGCATATTACACATGGGTACCATTATTGATTTATTTATTTTTTGTAATTTTATACAACCAAACAAATTAATCAATGAAAAATCTAAATTTAGTAGTTACCTCCGCCTTAATCTGTTCCTTTCTTGGTTTTGGACAATCAGAAAAGACAGAAATAAATGATAGTATTCCGAAAAAAAATATATCTCAAGAAATTGTTACTAAAACAATTAAAGTAAAAGGAGCTAATGGAGAAGAAAAAATTATTACTCAGGAGCAAGTTATTACAAAAGAAAGTGAACTAAAATTAAATCCTGATGATCAAGACAAAACAAATCAGACTGCTACCTATTCTCCAGAAGAAGTATCTGTAAAAAATTCTGATTCCTTTTCTAATGAGAAGTTATATTCTTTAACAGAAGATGGAAAAAATTATATAATAAAATTTGTTGATGAAAAAGGAGAAAGAGTTTCAAAAGCAGTGTTGTTAAGCAATGATTATTATTTAATCCATAATGGAGATAAAGATAATTGTTTAGGCCATTTTGGTGAAAATAAAATATTGATTATTGAAATGTTTGATTCAGAAACAAATAGTGTTGTAAATAAAGAATACAAACCAATTAAGTAACCATTTATAATAATTAAAAAAACCTGAACAACTTAAAAATTGTTCAGGTTTTTTTGGATAGTGATTCAACAAACTGTGTAAATCAAATTTTGGATACTTTCGTTTTTGTCTCTACTATTAATTATCCGGACTTACTGTTAAATCTTTAATTAATACTTGTCCATAAACACTTGATCCTGAATGACTGCTACTAGTTGATTGTAAGTAACAACCAGCCTTAAAGTAGTTTTCATTAGCATTTCCGATATCCACAGATCTAAACAAAGTTTGAGTTCTGTTTCCACTACTATTCAAATTATATAAAGATACTACACCATTAGTCATGGCTAATTCAAAATAGTATTCAGTATCCATTTGCATATTGAAATCAATAGTTCTTCCCTGTCCTTCAATTTCTTCAGTTACATATCCTAAAATCCTAAGATCAATACTTCCAGAGTTTTGACCAGAATTTCCTTGAACTTGTACTCTAATTACATCATCATAAGAGTCATCTCTTTCATGAATTTGACCAAAAGCCAACTTTCCTGAAGGTGGTAAATCCTCAATTTTAAAACGCCATTTCATAGAGTGAGTAGTACTGGTATTACCATTCCAATAATTACTACCTCCATTAATTAATTCTCTTAATTCTGTTCTAGGGTTTGAAGATCCTCCTGAAGTTGGATTTCCCGGGTAACATCTGAAAGCAGCGTAACCATCTTTTTCAAAAAAGAAATGGCTTTCATTTAAACTAGCACTGTCTGCATAATTCAAACCGTTATCACTACTTCCTACACTAAGAGACCCAGTGTAACCATTTAATTTCCAACCATTTCCGATAATTGCTGATGCAGTACCTCCTCCACCTGTTGGCGGATTAGTAGTTCCACCTACTTCTGTAAAAAACCATTGAAACTTTGTAGTTCCATCCCAGGAACGCGATTCTAGATCAGCACCATTAGCAGTACTGCCACCAATTACTCCCACTGATTTACCACTGTCACGGGATTTTAATCTATAGTAACCATTTCCAGTACTTAGAATTTCCCATTCCTGATGACTTGTTCCTTGATAAGCCCATATCTGAACCTTACCACCATTGGCATTATTTCCTCCCGAAATTTCAAGAGACTTACCACTATCTACTCCTTTTAATCTGTAATAGCCATTACCTACACTTATGACTTGCCATTGTCTGTGAGTTCCACTTGCATTACCCCATTGTTGTACAACAGCACCATTAGAGTTACTTTTATTAGTAACATCCATGTGTAATCCACTTTTTCTATTCCTTAGATAATACGTTTTACCTGCAACTGGTGTTGCTTTTTCCAAAGCTTCTTCTTTTTCAATACTTTCTGTTGTTGTGTCGAATTCTTCGGTTTCACAAGAAACAAACATCAATAAAGCCGATGCTAAGAATAGTTTACCTACCGATAATGGCAGTAATCCCCGCTTTTTAGTTAAATAATTTTTCATAAAATTAAGATTATGTGTTAATTAATGTGTGACTTATATTGATCGACCAATTTTAAAATTGGACAACCAATTAGTACAAAAATAATGTTTAAAAAACTAAAAAATAAATATTTGAGCAATTTTTAATTAAAAAATTGCTAAATACATTTTTATTTTATTAAAAAATTAACATATAATCAATTTAACATTTTTAATAACTTTAATAAAAATCAATTAAACCAACCTAAAAAAGCAATAATCTGTTTTATTTATTTAATTTGAATGGCATAAAACCTTTTTAATAATCTATTCGATTATTCACAAAAAAAGAGACTACCTTTTCAAATAGCCTCTTTTTAAAAATATATTAAGGTGGTTAAATTATTTTTAATACTTAATAAGTTACCTGAAGAGACATATCTTTTACTCTGACTTCTCCATAAGCACCATAAGCTTCATTACTATACCCTTCATTAGGTTTGCAGGTTGAAAGTGTCATTGAAGACTGTGTATAGCACCCCACTTTAAAATACCCTGTAGTATCATCGGCAATCCACTCATCCTCCCATGGATCCAGATTTGGTCTACTTTCATTTATTATTCTACAAGTAATGACCCCTTTATCTACCGTTACTGTTACTCTTAACTGTTCTCCTAACATATAAGGTAATACATTCTCAGCAGTAGAATTTTCATTCTGTACCACATGAAGTCCTTGTCTGTCCGCTCTATATTCTACACGTAAAGGCTCATCATCAGGTCCATGGATTTGTACCATAGAAACTTCTGGTTTTTCTACAGGTAAATGAGTAGCTCTAACACGAACATCCAAATATTGATAATCCTGCATACTCCAGTAATTATCATCTCCTCCAGGAGTTTGTCTTAATTCTGATCTGGTATAACTGGATCCACTAGTAGTAGCTCCTCCTACATGAGCTTTAAAAACTACTTCATCTGCATCTACATAGAAATATTTAGAAAATGGCTCTGGAATATTTCCTGTAATATCTCTAATCTCAAATGCATTTCTATTTCTATCATCACAATCTTGCGCTCCCATACTATCGTTACCATCTTTATCTAAAGGAAAAGTAATTTTCCATTTTTCTAAACCTGATAATATACTTGCTGGTGTTCCACCACCTGATACTGGAGGGATATCGCCTTTTGGTGTTACTTCTATGATTCTGACATCAGAACTATTTCCAGATGTGTCCATTGCTACTATCGTAAAAGTATAAAGCTTTTCATTTGTCAAACCGTTGATTACTGTACTATTACCTTCTATTTCCAATTGCTTATCATCATAGGTGATTTGTACATTTTTAAAGTCTTCATTATCAGGGTTATTCCAACTTAATGCAACTGATGCATCACCAGCAGTAGCAATCAATTCTCTTACAGGAGATGGCGGAGTTGTATCTACTGTTCCGGGATCACCGACCTGTCCATAAATTTCTGTTTCAATAATACTATTCCAGCTATTTAATGAATTCCCAAAACAAGAGATTCTTACATATCGTGCTTTAGTTGCTTCAAATTCATAAGTTTCGAACCCTTCGGTAGTTCCACTACTACCCGTAGTCTTTGCATTATAAACATTCCTAAACTCTTTATTCGGAAAATTACTAACTCTAATTTTAAAATATGCTTTTCTTTCATCACCCTTAAGCCAAGCAATTTTAAGACTTGTTAAAGTTTTTATAGCTCCTAAATCATATGTTATGTATTTACCTTCTGCCCCATTAGATGACCATCTGGATACTTCAGCTAAATCTTGATCTATAGTATTTTCGGGATCATATCCATTTTGATTCCCATTAGAAGAAGCACTAATAGGTTTTATAACACCTATCTCTGCTGAAGAAGAGGAATCAATAATTTCTAAAATAAAATCATCAAAACGGACGTCACCATTACTTCTGGTTCCAACTATAACAGCAGAAGAAGAATCACTACTATTAAAAGATATTACAATCTTTTCATAACCGTCAGTTGTATCAAAATCAACAGTTTTTCCTCCAATTGATAGTGTACCCTGTCCTTCTACCCAAGCACTTAATGAAAAATCTGTATTCCTCTCTAAAACTACAGTCTGTTCTATCTTACCCGTAGAACTAGTAACCTTACCAGCTCTGGAACCCGAATATTCATCACCTGAAATTGAATAATTACTTTCATCTCCCCAGCCTACTTTACCTAATTCAAAACCAGGGTTTTGTATAGTAATAAAACTTTTAAGAGTATCATTTTCTTTAGATGAAATTTCTTCAGAAAACTCTTCTTTGGTACAAGAATAGAAAAAAAACAGAAATGAAATTACAAAGAAGGAAGCCAACTTTGTTCTTGAAAAAAACATAGTATGTTTCATAAATACGCTGAGTTTGTGTGTGTTTAACTTTTTATATTTTTAGAAGATCAAAGGTAGTATACGTAATTTGTGAAAAATTAAAAGAACAAGAATTCGAAACCCTAAAAATAGAATTCGTAAACAACCAACTATTATTCGATTTAAATCTGGTTGACCAATTTTAAAATGATGATAAAAAAAAGGAACGCCACGAGACACTCCTTTTTTTTACTAACTCAATATTAGTTAGAATACCACTCTGGTACTGAGCAATTTTTGCTTTTCTAATTCTAAATACTGTAATTAAATAAAAAGGTTCGAAAAATAAATTTTCGAACCTTTTATTTTTACTAATTTATTGAACCATTTTCCTAATTTGGCGTCGTTTTTATAACTTTAAATTCTGTTACGCCTTTTCCACTTGTAGGTTTAGATTGTAAATAATTACCCGCTTTAAAATAATTACCCGGAGAATTAATGTTGTTATATTCTTTAACTTCGGTGTTATTCAAATATACTCTTACAGTACTATTTTGTGCCTCTATTCTCATAGTTATCTCATCTCCCATTGTATAAGACCCTATATCATCAGCATTATCATTAACTACGTCACCCATTACATATAAGGTACTGGATGCCCCAGAAGTTTGAGCTCCAGAACTTCTAATCTGAAGTCTAATAATATCATCAAACCCATACTCCTCAAGACCGTGAATCTGAGCAAAGCACACTTTACCAGAACTTGGTGTTTCTGTAATTCGGACAGTAACTTCTAATTTTCTTAAGGTAGAAGATCTCATATCCCACTCAATCTCATCACTTCCATCACTAGTCATTTCTCTAAGTTCAGATCTAGGATTATCTGATCCTATAGTCGAAGAAGATCCGGCTTCGCAAGTAAATCGAACCCAGTTTCCTTCAATAGAAAAATAGTCAGGATCATCATATTCTGTAAAGCTAGGGTCACCAGAATAGCTATTGTCATCTTCATCTACATAAATCTCATCTGCTTTTCCGTTACCACTTTGATCTTTTGGTACAGTAATTTTCCAATTGGTTAGTCCTAAGAAATCATAAGGGTAATCTCCTCCTCCAGTTGTTGGCGGAGGTGGTGGTGTTACAGGTGTATCCCCATTTCCAAATACTTGCACTTCTGCCAGTGATAGAAAATTAGTTCCTTTTAATTTTATTCTCACTCTTGACCCCACAGCTCCATCAGCATCTATCGTTACGTATGGGCTTGGAGTATCTGTAACTGTAGTTTTGTAGACCTGTTGACCTGCATCATTATATACAAAGACATCAAAGTTACTTAATCTATCAGAACAACAGTTAGTTCTGTTCCAAATAACAATATCGCCAATCGCATATTCCTCTCCTAGTCTAACTTGCCACCAGGGTGAGGCCGTTTTGCTTGTATGAGTAATCGTAGCATCTCCCCAGTTACCAGAAGTGTTACCATCTACTGCACGCTCAGGAGAACCGCTATAAGCAGTTGACGACTGCTCCGCCACTTTGCCCAGTGCCAAATTACCTTCGGCTGTACCTCCGCCACCGCCAGTACTATTCAATTCAAAATCATCAAATCGAACATCGCCACTATCTCGGGTACCTAAAATTGTAACCGAAGAAGCGTTTCCACTATTAAATGTTACAGAAACTTCTTCAAAACTACTCGTATTAAAGTCATTAGTTTGCCCTCCTATGGATAATTTTCCATTACCTTCTACCCACGCAGTCAAAACATAATTGGTATTAGAACTCACGTTTACAGTTTGTTCAATTTTATTAGAAGAACTCGTGATTTTACCTGACCTGCTACCGCTATGAGAATCACCTGAGATTGCATAGTTTGATCCATCACCCCAGCTCACTTCTCCTGACTCAAAACCTGGGTTTTGAATATTTACAGAAGCTTTATTTGTAGCATCTTCCTTTAGTACACCTGACAAATCTTCATCAAATTGTTCTGTAGTACAACTTATTACAACCAAGAACATTAGAGATAACGTAAGTTTAGGTAGCAATAAAAAAGACAACTTTCCCTTAATCCTAGAAACCATTTTCATTGTATTAGTTATTTATAAAAGTTAATTTTTGTGTTATCAGAATACCAATAAAAAAATTGGTCAACCAATACTTCAATATTAGTAATTTATTAACGTCTAAAAAAGGATTTTATCAAAATATCTATAAAAAAAATGCAATAACGATAAATACAAGTCCCTGAAAATGTAGAATTGATAATGAAAATTTAAACTGATAAATCATAGAAAATTCCTACAAACACAGAGTTTCCTGAATTATATAATTCAAAATATATGTAAGGATTTAGCAGAAAAAAAGGTGTTAATAACAAATAAAATAAATCGTTAAAAACATATTTTTTACGCCTTAAATAGGGGAAAAATGATAAAAATTATCTTTTGAAAATCCATTTTCGTAGGAAAAAACGTCAAATTGTGTGTGATGACTAGTTAATTTTTTCATAAATGCCTTACTGGGAAACCAATTTCATTTTTAATGAATACCTTTAGTTTATTAACATTATTAAACTAACATATATGAAAAAAATCACACTCATTTTATTTGGCTTACTTACAACATTAAGCTTTGCTCAACAAACGATTACTGGCGTAGTTACCGATACATCCGGAACACCTATACCCTTTGCTAATATCTCGGAAAAAGGAACCAATAATGGTACTGCCACCGATGATGATGGAAATTATACAATTACTGTAGCTGAAAACGCAACTCTTGTTTTTAGTTTTATTGGTTTTACCTCTCAAGAAGTTGATGTCAATACGCAAACTATTATTAATGTTACATTATCAGAAGGACAGGAATTAAGTACTATCGTGGTGGTAGGGTCCAGAAGTCCAAAAAGAACAGCTACGGATACACCCGTTGCTATCGATATTATTGATATGGAGGAAATCATTACTAAAAGTGGTAAGATTGAAATTAATGAATTATTACAATACACCGCTCCTTCATTTAATGCTAATAAACAATCAGGCTCTGATGGAGCGGATCATATCGACCCAGCTTCTTTGCGAGGTCTGGGCCCAGATCAGACCTTAGTTTTGATTAATGGAAAAAGAAGACATGGTTCTTCTTTAATTAATATTTTTGGTACCAGAGGTAGAGGAAATTCTGGAACTGATCTTAACGCTATACCAGCTTCTTCTATTAAAAGAATAGAAATATTGAGAGATGGTGCAGCTGCACAATATGGCTCTGATGCTATCTCAGGGGTAATTAATATTGTTTTAAAGGATAACACAGGTAAACTTAGTGGTAGCGTTAGCTATGGAGCATACAATACTAATGCTAAAGGAGATTTCCCTAATGGAACTCCTAATACAGATGGAAATCGATTAGATACAGAAAATGATGGAAATCGTATTGCTGATGATCAATCATTTGATGGCGGTTCAGTAAAAGTAACTGCTAACTATGGAGTAGAGATTGGAGAAGGTGGATATGCTAACTTTACTACAGAGTATCTTAGTAAGAATAAAACCTTGCGTCCTGGTTATGATTTTAGGAGAGGTTTTGGAGAAGCTGCAATAGATGGTTTTAACTTTTTTGTCAACTCTGCCATACCCATATCAGACAAAACAGAGTTCTACGCATTTGGAGGAAGAAACTATAGAGATACGGATGCTTTCGCATTTACACGTAATGGCGGAGAGCGCGTAGTCACTTCTATTTATCCTAATGGTTTTACTCCCAGAATCACATCTAATATTATTGATAATTCTATTTCTGCCGGAGTAAGAACAGAAACCAATGGAGGTTGGAATATTGATATTAGTAATACCTGGGGTAAAAATAATTTTCATTATTTTATTGAGGGTACACTCAATGCGTCTTTAGAAGACTCCTCTCCTACGGAGTTTGATGCAGGTGGTCATAGTCTGAGCCAAAATACTATCAATTTAGATTTCTCTAAATTTTATCCTGATATGGCAAAGGGTTTAAATCTTGCCTTTGGAACTGAATATAGAACTGAGAATTTTACAATTTTTGCCGGAGAAGAAGGTTCGTATGCAACCTATGACGTAAATGGACTTGCCATCACGGATCCAACACAAGTACAACCTGTAGATGAAGATTCTGGAGAATTAAGACCAGGAGGTTCTCAAGGTTTCCCTGGTTACAGCCCAGCAAATGAAGTAGACCGTTCACGTTCTAATCTATCTTTATATTCTGATGCAGAACTGGACATAACAGATTCTTTTTTAATAGCTGCTGCTGCCAGATTTGAAAACTACAGTGATTTTGGTAGTACGATTAATGGAAAACTGGCATTACGAGTAAAAGCGACAGAGGATATAAATATAAGAGGATCTATAAGTACCGGATTTAGAGCTCCATCCTTAGCTCAGATTTATTATAATCTTAGATTCACAGATTTTCAGGGTGGTGTAGCTTCAGAAACTTTATTATCACCTAATAATAGTCCGGTGACAGCCTCTTTTGGTATAGGTGCGCTAGAAGAAGAAACTGCTATTAATGCATCAGTAGGAGTTACTGCTACTTTTGGAGATTTTACAGCTACTGTAGACACCTATTATATCGATGTAAAAGATCGTATTGTTTTAACAGGAACTTTTGATGCTACCGAAATTCCTAATGTAGCAGCTGCTCAATTTTTTGCTAATGGAGTAAATACCGAAACTACCGGATTAGATGTAATCTTATCTTGGAAAGGAAATTACGATTTTGGAAATTTATCTGCAACCATGGCTGGAAATGTAAATAATATGGTTATTAAGGATGTAAATAATGGAGATCTAGATGAAAGCATATTCTTTGGAGAGAGAGAAAAAGCATTTTTACTGGCTTCAGCACCAGAAAGCAAATTTGCTTTAAACTTAAACTACAGTAAAGAGAGATTTAATGCTGGTATTGCAATGACTCGTTTTAGCGAAATTATACTTATCGATTTTGCAGATGAGGAAGATGTTTATGATGCTAAAATTACTGCAGATTTAAATATTGGTTATAAACTTACTGATCAATTAAAACTAACTCTGGGAGGCAATAATATTTTTAATGAATATCCGGATCAACAAAATGATGGAAACACAGAGGCCGGTGGATATTGGGATGCTGTACAAATGGGATTTAGCGGCGCCTATTATTATGCAAGATTAGATGTGAACTTTTAAAACATAAAATCTTATTTTCTAAAAAGAGGCCGTCTAAAAAGTATTTAGGCGGTCTTTTTTTAGGTTATAAACATAAAATTATGGTAAACAACTATTTTTTAAAAAATAATACAAAAAGAAAACAGTATAAAATTAAAATTCCCAAGGAAGCTCACTTCATTGGGAATTACATCATATATTTAACCTAACAAATAGTATGTATTATTTACTACTATTCATAAAATCAGTTTTTATTTATTAGCGTCTTGCATCATAAATTCTAAAACGTACTCCTACTCGCGCGTATATATCAAAAAAAGTACTTTCTACATCGGTTAAATTGTCTGTAAAATCATTCATAGCTCCCACTTCCAGCATCACATCAAACATTTCTCCGATCATTTGAGAAAACCCTACTCCATAAGTCCCTCCGATAACCAATTGTTCATAATCTTCATTTTCTAATTCTACTCCATCAACTTCTATATTGGCATTTAATCTAAAAGAAGGACCTACATTAACAAAAGGCCTAAAACGTGACTTTCCCTGATTGAATAAATATCTAAATTTTGGATTGAAACCAAACTGGAGTGCTTTAAAATCTCCTACATTTTCTATTTCACTATTTCTTTGCAATGCTTCAATTGAAAACACAATACTCGTTTTTGCTCTTACCCCCATGACATAACCATAACCCGCATTAAAATAAAAGCCAGATCCACGACTGGTATCTGCATCTTCAAGATTTAAACTAGAATTGGTTAAACCACCAGTAACTTCCCATCGATACTGCCCATAAGAGGTTATTGAAAAGATTATTAAAAATGTAAAAAGTAATATATTTCTCATAATTTAAAATTTAGATTTGAGGTAGTATTAATGACGAAAATACTAAAAAATTAAAAAGCGACCATAAAAAAAACCTATCTAAACAGATAGGCTTTTCATATTTTTCATAAAGGATTAATTATTTATGCATAAATCCCTGCTTTTCTAATAAAAATTCTTCCGTTTCTACTATATCCTCATCAGGAATACAGCAATCTACAGGACATACGGCTGCGCATTGAGGCTCTTCATGAAAACCTTTACATTCAGTACATTTATCAGGTACGATATAATAAATCTCATCGCTGATTGGTTCTTGAGATTCTTCAGAATTAACAGCTTTACCTCCTGGCAATACTACATCTCCCTCTAAATCAGTACCATCAGCGTATCTCCAGTCATCCGCTCCTTCATAAATTGCGGTATTAGGACATTCAGGCTCACATGCTCCGCAGTTTATACATTCATCTGTTATTATAATTGCCATAGCTTTTTTTATTCTAAATTTGCACAACAAAAATAACTCCTATACTAGTGATAAACAAATTAGAAATGGTATTAAATGATCGGATCACCGCATTTTCTGAACTAGGAAACTTTTTAAGTCAATTTAAATCCTCTGGTTATGAGAAGGTTAACAACATCTCCTACACTGATGAATTTTTTGATGGAATGGTTGAAAAAATAAATTCTACTAAACATCATAATGGATGGTTTACTAAAGAGAATATTGTTTTTGCAATATCTCAATGGAGTCAAGCATTAACTATCAATAATTTAGGACAATGGTTATCTCCGTATTCAATACCTGAAGGTACCCCAAAAACTGTTGGGATTATTATGGCTGGTAATATTCCTTTGGTTGGTTTTCATGATTTTCTTTGTGTATTAATCAGTGGACATCGTGTATTGGTGCGTCAATCTTCTAATGATGATCAACTGTTACCTTATATAGCTTCATATTTAATGGCTATAGAACCCAGGTTTAACGATCTGATTTCTTTTACAAAAGAAAAATTTACAAATTTTGATGCTATCATCGCAACAGGAAGTAATAATACAGCTCGTTATTTTGAACATTATTTTGGCAAAAAACCTCATATAATTCGTAAAAATAGAAATTCTGTTGCTATACTTACAGGAAATGAAACAAAAGAAGAATTGACAGCACTTGGAGAAGATATTTTTAGATATTTTGGACTAGGTTGTAGAAGTGTTTCTAAATTAATGGTGCCAGAAAATTATGACTTTAATTTATTTTTTACCGCTTTATATCCATATAATGATATTATAAATGGTGCTAAGTATGCTAATAATTATGATTATAATAAGGCAGTCTATCTTATGAGTAATTTTAAATTATTAGAGAATGGCTTTATTATCTTAAAGGAAGATAGTAGTTACGGATCTCCCATTGCTACTTTATTCTACGAAAAATATACGTCAAAAGAGGAATTACAACAAAAGTTAGAAGCAAATAAAGAAAATTTACAGTGTATTGTAAGTAATAACTTTTCTAAAGAAAGTATTGATTTCGGAACCACTCAGTACCCTTCATTATCTGATTATGCAGATAACAAAGATGTTATTGAATTTTTAACAACAATTAATTAAATAATTTATCATTTTGATAATGATTTTGTATAAGATTATTAGCACCTTTGTTATGTTTTTTTAATCTGGTTAAAAAACCAGAAATCAAGACTAAAATTTAACAAATAAAACATTAAAAACTACTGATGAAAAAGCATAACTTTAGCGCAGGACCTTGTATTCTACCACAAGAAGTATTTAAAGAGGCCTCCCAAGCTGTATTAGATCTGAACGACTCTGGATTATCGATTTTAGAAATTTCACATCGTAGTAAAGATTTTGTTGATATTATGGAAGAAGCCAGAAGTCTGGCTTTAGAATTACTTGGTTTAGAAGGTAAAGGGTATAAAGCACTGTTTTTACAAGGTGGTGCTAGTACACAGTTCTTAATGGTAGCATACAATTTACTGCAATCCAAAGCAGGTTATATCAATACAGGTAGCTGGAGTGATAAAGCTATTAAAGAAGCAAAACTTTTTGGTGATGTTATTGAATTAGCATCTTCTAAAGATGCTAACTATAATTACATCCCCAAAGGATACGAAATACAAGATGGATTAGACTATGTACATTGTACTAGTAATAATACCATTTTTGGAACACAGATTAAAGATTTTCCGATTTCAGAAACACCTTTAATTTGTGATATGAGTAGTGATATATTTTCACGACAATTAGACTTTTCTAAGTTTAGTTTAATTTATGCAGGAGCTCAAAAAAATATGGGACCGGCAGGAACAACACTAGTTGTTGTAAAAGAAGATATTCTGGATAAAGTTGAAAGACAAATTCCGTCGATGTTAGATTATAAAGTACACATCAGTAAAGGCAGCATGTTCAATACTCCTCCTGTTTTCCCTATTTATACCTCTATGCTTACTTTAAGATGGTTAAAGAAACTAGGTGGAATTGCTGTAATGGAAGAACAAAATGAAAAGAAGGCAAAACTTATATATTCTGAAATAGACTTAAACCCGTTGTTTAAAGGATTTGCTGCTCATGAAGACCGATCTATGATGAACGCAACATTCAGTTTAGTGGATGAAGATCTTAAAGAGACTTTTGATGCTATGTGGAAAGAAGCAGGTATTAACGGTGTAAATGGTCATAGAAGTGTAGGAGGCTATAGAGCAAGTATGTATAATGCAATGACTATAGAAAGTGTTGCTGCACTTGTAGACGTAATGGGTGATCTGGAACGTAAAGCATAAGTAATAAAAAGTTTAATTTTAAGTTTTAAATTCTAAAAATGAAAGTATTAGCAAACGACGGAGTATCTCAAAGCGGAATTGACGCTTTAGAAAAAGAAGGTTTTGAGGTGTTAACCACAACTGTCGCACAAGACCAACTAGTCAATTACATAAATGAAAACGAGATTAATGTTTTATTAGTTCGAAGTGCTACTAAAGTAAGAACCGATATTATTGATAATTGTTCGTCTTTAAAGATAATTGGTCGTGGCGGTGTTGGTATGGATAATATTGATGTGGCGTATGCACGTGAAAAAGGATTACACGTAATCAATACACCTGCTGCTTCATCAGGATCTGTTGCAGAATTAGTTTTTGCTCATTTATATGGAGGTGTTCGTTTTTTACACGATGCTAATCGCAATATGCCATTAGAAGGTGATAGCAAATTCAAAAATCTGAAGAAAGCCTATGCCAATGGTATAGAATTAAGAGGAAAAACATTAGGGGTTTTGGGTATTGGACGTATTGGTCAGGCTACTGCAAAAATAGCTATCGGTGCTGGAATGAAAGTTATTGCTTTTGATCCTTTTATAGAAGAAGTAGATATTCCTTTAGAATTTTTTGATGGGCAGTCTATTTCAGTAAAAATTAAAACAATATCGAAAGAAGAAGTATTAAAACAAGCTGATTTCTTCACATTACACGTTCCTGCACAAAAAGAATATGTTATTGGAAAAGCGGAATTTGCACAGATGAAAGATGGTGCTGGCATAGTAAATGCTGCTCGTGGAGGTGTTATTGATGAAGTGGCATTAGTTGATGCTTTAGAGAGTGGTAAGTTATCATTTGCCGGTCTTGATGTATTCGAAAACGAACCAAGCCCTGCTATTAAGGTATTAATGAATCATAAAATTTCTTTAACTCCTCATATTGGAGCTGCTACAGGAGAAGCACAAGATCGTATTGGTCAAGAATTAGCTGATCAAATCATAACGATTCTTAAATAAGCAAAAAATACTTTATTTAGTATAAAGCGGTATTCTTTCTAAGAAAGTGTACCGCTTTTTTTAATTAGAAATTTTGGTCTTAGCTTCCTTTTATATAGCCATCTTAAAAAAAAAATATTTAAAAACGGTTTATCGATGAATTCTACTTATCATCTATTATCATATGAAATAAAACAAGAAATAGTATATACTCTTCAAAATAAAGCTGTAAATTTAAATTTATGAATAATAAAAATTTATAATCATGTCTGGAATCTTAGATCTTTTAAATAGCCCAATGGGGCAACAAATAGTGAGTGGAGTAAGTGGTCAAACTGGTCAATCTACTGATAAAACAGGAAGTGTATTAAGCATGGCATTGCCAGTCCTTATGGGGGCAATGCAGAAAAACGCATCAACACCAGAGGGAGCATCTGGTTTATTAAGTGCTATCTCTGGTAAGCATTCTGGAGGTGGTATTTTAGATAACTTAGGAGGCCTATTTGGTGGCGGTGTAGAAGAAAGCGTTACTAATGATGGTGCAGGAATTTTAAGCCATATATTAGGTACTAAGCAAACTGGTGTAGAAAGTGCTATTAGTCAAAAATCTGGTGTAGATTCAGGATCTGTTAGCCAAATTTTAAAAGTTGCTGCACCGATTCTTATGGGAGTTCTTGGAAAACAGGCTTCCCAGAATAATGTAACGGATACAAATGGATTAACAAGTATGCTTGGAGGAATGCTGGGTGGTGGAACTGGTTCTAAACAACAATCTCTTATCGAATCTTTCTTAGATGCAGATGGTGATGGCAGTGTTCTCGATGACGTAGCAGGTATGGTATTAGGAGGTAACAAAAGCGGAGGTGTTGGCGGACTTCTTGGTGGATTATTTGGTAAATAAATAGTATCGGCGCATATATAATTAAATTAATAAACCTTGACATTGTCAGGGTTTATTAGTTATAGGTATGCACTAGATAACTCCTACCCTATCTAATTTCATATTTAAAAAATACTACTCTACATAGAGAACTAAAGCTACAAAAATAATAAGATTGGCTTAGGAAAACTATCTAATCTATTCTTATAGATACATAGAATATTATAGAAATAATTCGGTTAATACCCTTATAAAATGATTCAATTTTATAGATAATTATGATGGTCCGACGTTATTTTGGCAGGTTTTGTTTTAATTAGGAAATCAATGAAAATATAGAATCCCAAAATGTGAGTTATGTTTATAAAAACTGTAAATACATTATTAGAAAAAAATAATTCATTAATTGGTACTAATGAAGTAATAAATATACATAAACAGGCTACTATCAATATATTAAGACCTCTTTTATAAATATCAATAATATAAATAAAATAGGAAGCAATAATATATAGTAATAGGCTGGACACACTTAGGATCACAAGTGGAATCATATCTTTTATAAAATCATACACCAAATGAGAAATAGAATATATTAAGTACACAATCAAAAATGAACTAATAAGTATGGGTACTGATAAAAGAGAACGCACCCTAAACCTTTTAGTTTTCATAAATTTAATCAATACTAAAGTACATATTATAAAATAAGTCGAAGTTAAAATACAGATAGCAGGTAAATACTTTTCGAAATCAAAGTATACAAGAATGTCACATAGAATCATTAGAAATAAACCAAATACATACAAAAAGCTTACATTATTAGCTTTCTTTATATAAATTATCGCTAATGATACAATTACAATAGGTAATATATACATCAAAAGCTTTCTATCAAAAAAGGCAGCTATAATAATTGCAACGCAAGATGAAATGTAAAATGGTAAATCTAAAAACTCAATATTCTTTAAAAATTTCAAAAAAATAGTTTCTTATACCAGATATACTTCAAATTCAATAAAAATTTAAAGCATATCTGTATTAGTTAAATAGCTTTGGTTAACTATATAAGCAAAAGATAGTGAAAAAAAAGACTTAATCCTAAGTAACAATATATCAGATCTATTGCTATAACAATTCTACTAAGCTAAAATTGATTTTTTTTGTCAATGGTTGAACGATTAAAATGTTAAACTATATAGGCTTCACAAGACTTTTTTGTAATTTGTATTTATGAAAAACTGTCTTTATATATTAATTTTTACTTTATCTATTTATAGTTGTGCGACTACTAAAAATGATTTATTAGAAAAGAAAATTTCTACAAATACATCAGATACCTTAAGAATTGCTAATGATGAATTAGAATACGAAATTTTAATTATAGAACCTGGATTTAATAGTTGGGTAACTACTCAAAAACCCAGAGGGTTTTATAATGAAAAATTCTTAGAAAACAGAAACAGGCTATATGTATTAGAATACAACCAAAGGGTATTACAACCACAGAGATTTAATCCTAACTTATACGAACAGCAAATAAATTATAATTCTGGTATTCATTATGGATATGAGGTAAATTATATGCTTTACAATTACTTTTTATATTTTGAACAACGATACAAACAGAATTTCACCTTCTCCAGAGGGTAATTAATACGATACTTGTTTCTCCAATATTAAATCATTCATAGAGCTCTAAAGTCAATTTATACATTGATATTGATTGGTACTAATTTTTATAGTATTTTTGCAATATGGAAAAATTTAAAGATCGATGGGAAATAAAGGCTAATTGGCAGCTTATTTTTCCAGTTCTTGGTTTATTGGGATTAGTACTTTCATCATACCTAATAAGTAATAAAATTGTTACTTCCTTTCTTAAAGTATCAGAACATCAAGATGCTTACCTGATATCTTTAATAATACTTACTATATTCTTTCTTATCCCCTTATTAGGAGGTACCTTATGGATATTTAAAATATTAGAAAAAAAATGGAAAGTAAATTATAGATGGGAAATGATCGCTATTTTCATGGTTTTTGCCATTACTGGTTCTACAGCTGCAAAAATATCTGACCCGATCATTTCATTATTGGGATTTTATAGAGAATCTACAAGCGGCTGGATTTATTGGCCTCTTCGTATTCTACTTATTTTTCCTGTTTATCAATTATTATTGGTATTTATTGGATGGTTTTTTGGACAATTTACATTCTTTTGGGAATTTGAAAAAAAGATGCTTAGCAGATTAGGATTTGCACGTCTTTTTAAACAGTAAGCCCGTCAATTCATTTTTTACGTTAAAGACAACAACAGGTATTTTGTTCAGTTCTTTTCATTCTATTATCCGTTAGTTACATCTACTTAGTTTTGAAAATTTCTGTTATCAAACTTATCAGTCATTTCTTTAGTAACTTCATTTAGTAATTCAAAAAGTATGATTTAAGTTTCTGACAGAGATAATGTCAGATCATTTTCTTTTATTAAATAAAAGAAATAAAATCCAAATTTTTTGACCTTATACAGATTGCTATAAGCTTTTTCTTCAAAATAACTTCTCGATAGCTAGGTGATATTGAAGCCAATCTCACTAAGAAGGGTCTACTTCTATATAATCTTTCGATGAATCCTTTTTTGATGATTCTTTATTAAAAACGTAGGTATAAAACCACATAATGGTAAAAGTAGGTACAACATCTACAAATGGTAAGGCCTCTTCTACAAAAGAGAAAACTGCAGCAGCTTTCCCGACTTTTCCTTTATACAATTTGGTCATTAGGTATGCGGATATAGGGGCCCAGATAACATCCCCATACTCTCCAACACCTGGAATAAAAAAAGAAACCATTCCTAAGGCGTCAAAAAGCAATCCTAAAGCTAATGTTCTGTACTTATTATCTTTCATAATTAATTTTACTTATAATTTACAAAATTTAAAGCAAAGAACATTCCAAAAAAGATTTTATGACAAATCAGCGGTAATCAATCTCAAAAATTCTGATCGAGTTTCATTCTTTTCAAACTGTCCCCTAAAACCAGAAGTTGTCGTTACTGAATTTTGTTTCTGTACACCACGCATCATCATACACATATGAGAAGCTTCTATAACTACCGCTACACCTTTTGGCTTTAATGTATCATTAATACACTCTAATATATCATGAGTCAGTCGTTCTTGTACCTGCAATCTTCGTGCAAATACATCCACAATTCGGGGGATTTTACTTAAACCAACGATGTATCCATTAGGGATATAGGCAATATGAGCTTTCCCAAAAAATGGTAACATATGATGTTCACATAAGGAATACAGTTCAATATCTTTGACTATAACCATATCATCATACCCTTCTTTAAACATAGCACCTCTTAAAATATCCTCTGGGTTTTGATGATATCCTTGCGTAAGAAATTGCATCGCTTTTGCTGCTCTTTCTGGAGTTTTAACAATTCCTTCCCTTTTAACATCCTCTCCTAAATCATTAATAATAGACGAAAATTTATCTTTAATATCATCCGTTACTTTAATATTGTACTCCTCAAATTTATTATACGGCATATGGTTCTTATTCTGTATTTATTTTTTTAATTTATTTTTAAAAGTAGCGTGCAATTTACTCAGTTTGGGATTAATTACAAACTGACAATATCCCTGGTCACTATGTAAATTATAATAATTCTGATGATCATCTTCTGCATGATAAAAAACTCCCAATGCTGTTACTTCTGTAACTATAGAGTTATCAAATACATTATTAGTCGTTAAATCTGCAATTAACTCTTGAGCTACTTTTTTTTGTTGTTCATCATTGTAAAAAATTGCACTTCGGTACTGCGTACCACGATCTGCACCTTGTTGATTTAAAGTTGTGGGATTGTGCGTAGCAAAAAAGATTTCCAAAAGTTCGTGATACGAAATAACAGCAGGATTAAATTCAATTTTAATAGCCTCTGCATGACCCGTTCTTCCGGTCGTTATCTCTCTATATGCAGGATTTTTGATCGTTCCACCAGTATATCCAGATGTTACTTTTGATACACCTTCTAATCGCTGAAAAACAGCTTCAGTACACCAAAAACAACCTCCTGCTAAAACCGCTATGTCTAATTTTTTATCATTCATATATATAACTAACTGTTTTTTTGTTTAACAAAAATACATTTATATTAAACAACATTGCTTTTTTTAACTTTTCATTTATACAGCTATTTTATAAAAGTAGTGTTTGAATGATTCAAAAAAGTCATGAGCAATGTATAGATTTAAAACTATATTTAAACTATTAATTCTTATAATAACACTGATAACCTTGCCGAATTTTAGGATATTAGTTACTTTCACTCCTTGAAGAAACAGATAGGATGATTATAGCTAAAAACATTCAAAAATATTACGGAAATCTGCACGTCTTAAAAGGAGTAGATTTACATATTAAAAAAGGTGAAATAATATCGATCGTAGGTGCTTCTGGCGCAGGAAAAACTACTTTATTGCAGATTTTAGGAACCTTAGATCTCGCAGTACCTATGCCAGACAGTGATTTTACAATCAATAAAATAAAAATACAAGCACTATCACAAAAACAACTATCTAAATTCAGAAATGAGCAATTAGGGTTTATTTTTCAATTTCATCAGTTGTTACCAGAGTTTACTGCTTTAGAGAATGTATGTATTCCTGCTTTTATCAAAAAAGTTTCGAAATCAGATGCCGAAAAAAGAGCCAAAGAATTATTAGATTTTCTTGGTTTAAAAGATAGGTATCAACATAAGCCCAGTCAACTTTCTGGAGGGGAACAACAGCGTGTTGCTGTAGCAAGAGCTTTAATTAATAATCCTAAAGTAATTTTTGCAGATGAACCTTCCGGAAACCTGGATAGTGAATCGGCAGAAAACCTTCATCAACTTTTTTTTAAATTAAGAGATCAGTTTGGACAGACCTTTGTAATTGTTACTCATAATGAAGAATTAGCGGATATGGCTGATAGAAAATTAGTCATGGTTGATGGTAAAATTCTTTAAAAACTAGAATGGGTATAAAAATCTCTGATACCAAGGATATTAAAATTGAGGATATAATTGCTTTATATAAAGCTAACCAGTGGAGCGCTGCAAAAAAACCACAGTGGTTATACAAAGGATTACTTAATTCGCATACACTTATTAGTGCCTGGGATAAAGAAAGACTAGTGGGTATTGGCAATGCCATTTCAGATGGATTTTTGGTAGTCTACTACCCTCACCTATTAGTACATCCTGATTATCAAGGCAAAGGAATAGGACAATTAATAGCTGGTGAAATGCAAAAAATCTACAGCGATTTTCATATGCAAATGCTTACTGCTGATGGCAACGCTATAGATTTCTATAAGAAAAATGGTTTTGAAATCGCCGGGGATACCATACCTATGTGGATCTATAATGGAGATGAACATTAATGCAATACTTACTTTGAAAAAATTAAACAAACATCAGCTCAAAGAATTTCTGGACGAAAAGGCTGTATTATATGAACAACCTAAATTTATAGATACTGATCCTGTTCAAATTCCTCATTTGTTTACAAAGAAGAAAGATATTGAAATTTCCGGATTTCTAACCGCTACTATTTCCTGGGGGAATCGTAAAAGTATACTCAACAATGCACATAAATTAATGGAGCTATTGGGAAACTCGCCATATGATTTTGTTATGCATCATACTCAGGAAGACCTGAATAATCTTGATGGATTTGTACATAGAACTTTTAACAGCCTGGATCTGACATATTTTATAACAGCATTAAAAGCGATCTATACTGCATATGGAGATATGGAAGGATTTTTTAAACAGTATCAAAAAGAAACTAATTTTAAAAATGCTATTCACGATTTTAAAACTGAATTTTTTAGCTTACCTCATATGCTTAGAACAGAAAAGCATGTGAGTGACCCTCACAAAAACTCAGCAGCTAAGCGAATAAATATGTTCTTGCGGTGGATGATCCGCGATGCAAAAGCAGGTGTAGATCTCGGTATTTGGAACACCCTCTCTCCTGCTCAACTCTCTTGTCCATTAGATGTTCATTCTGGTAATGTTGCCAGATCATTAGGAATATTAAAACGAAAACAAAATGATGGAAAAGCATTGGATGAATTAGATGCTAAATTAAGAATATTAGATCCTTTGGATCCGGTAAAATATGATTATGCACTGTTTGGGCTAGGTGTTTTTGAGAAATTTTAAGTACATACAATTAAATAAAAAAATTGGATCTCCTACCGCTGTACAGAAAGCAGCTATATTATATTCCTTTTTTGCCACTTGTAAAATCAATAGTATTGATCCCTATACTTGGCTTAAAGATTCATTGCAGAACATACAAGAGTACAAAGCAAATCGTAGTACAAAACCACAGAAATTTATACTCAAGTGGCAATAAACAATTTCAAATCAATTAAAAATCCATTAGATTTGTAGTAAATACAAGGAATATAATAGCAATTGCTATTATAATATTGTTACCACCAATTAGAAAAAACATTTATGAACATAGATATTATTGGAGCAGGAATAGGAGGGTTAACTACCGCTATTGCACTTGAACAAAAAGGAATCAAAACAAGAATTTTTGAACAAGCCGAACAAATAAAACCAGTTGGAGCGGGAATCATTTTGGCTAATAATGCAATGCAAGTTTATGAAAAGTTAGGCTTGCGAAAACTAATTGAGGAAAATGGAAATCCAATTTCTTCAATGAATATTACCAAATCAAGCCTAAAACCTCTTTCTAAAATCGACTTGTCATATTTTGAACAAAAACATAACACCAAAAACATTGCAATTCATAGAGGAACTTTACAACAGATATTAATTGACAAATTAATATCGACCAAAATTAATCTTGACCATAAACTAACTTCAATAGTTGAAAACACAAATGGGTATTCGTTAGAATTTGAAAATGGAGAACGAATACAATCCTCAACGGTTTTGGGTGCTGATGGATTAAATTCAGTAGTTAGACAAAATTTATTCCCGAATAATAGCATCCGAAATGCTAATCAAATATGTTGGAGAGGAATTACGGAATACGAATTACCGATAAAATTCAGAAATGAACTAAACGAGGCCTGGGGAAAATCAGAACGTTTTGGATTTGTTCAAATTGCCCAAAATAAAGTTTATTGGTATGCTTTAAAATCGTTCAAAAAAAATATAAAAGAGTTTTCTATCCACGATTTAGAACAGTATTTCAGCGATTACAATTCAGTAATTAAAGGCATTATAAAATCAACTAAAAAAGAACAAATAAATACTGCCGAAATTTCTGATTTAAAACCAACAAATATTTGGTATAAAGAAAATGTCTGCTTAATAGGAGATTCTGCACACGCAACAACCCCAAATATGGGACAAGGTGCTTGTCAAGCCATAGAAGATGCTTATGTTCTTTCAGAATGTTTGAGCAAATATAAAACTACTAAAGCATTTTCCGAATATCAAAATTTAAGATTGCCTAAAGCACATCAAGTAGTGAAAGCGAGTTGGCTTGTTGGAAAAATGGCACATCTTACAAACCCAGTATTAATTGGTCTGCGTAATCAAATGTTGAGATTAACACCTTCGTCTGTTAATAGAAAACAGAATGAACAAATTTTTCAATTGGCAAAAATATGATAACAGTATTATCCACAATTTTATTTGCTGTTTTTTCTTCACTAGGTTTTATCCATTTTTATTGGCTTTTGGGCGGAAAATGGGGATTGGAAAAGGTAATTCCAACAAAAGAGAATCAGACGAGTACGCTTTCAATTCCTAAATTTGCGACTTTAATTGTTGCTGTGGTTTTACTTCTATTCGGTCTAATTTATCTTGTGAAATCTGGACTTATAAATGTTCAAATTCCAAATTTGGTAACTAAATACGGATATTGGATAATTCCTTCTGTTCTTACTTTAAGAGCAATTGGAGATTTTAAATATGTTGGATTTTTCAAAAAAATAAAGAATACTGAATTTGCGAAAGCTGATTCAAAATGGTTTGTTCCTTTGTGTTTGATAATCGGAATATTTGGAATACTCATACAAATTATGAATAAATAACTGGTGGTAACAATGTATAAAAAACATAGGGCATTTGTGCTAAACCGAAAAGTCTGTGCATATTAACAAAGTCCGCTAAATATAAAATTTGGCGTTTATAGTAGAAAAGATAAAAGCAAAATATTTATATTTAGCTAAGTAACAAACCGAAACGAAAGTGCTTATCACCTGCCCTACGTTTCTTATACTGAACGTTGGGCGTAATTTGGTACGTTAAAGGCACATAGTTTACAAAGTTAAAGGGACATAGTTTACACTTTTTCAAGTTATAATTTGAGACAAAAATCAAATTATTATGCCTTGGAAAAACACAACAACTATGGAACAAAAAATTGAATTTATTTGTGAATGGCGTACTGGAA
>NZ_BAABCW010000011.1:0-188639 GCF_039539305.1 Aquimarina addita
TCAAAAAATCCTCGGTAATGAAATCTTCTTTCTTCATAAGTGCATAAAATTTAAAGTTAATAAAAAATAAAATACGGAGGTCGCGACCTCCGTATTTTAAACTTTACACACTTGGTGAGATACTACCTATAAAAACCATATAAAAAGTATTTACGATGAGGTTGCTATGATGCCCTAATGAGTGTTATAGAGAATTAATCACAACAAACATATTGGTTATCAAGATTCAGACGGATTTTTATAGATTCTTCTCTTTCTGTATCAGACGTATTGTATGCAAAAGCATCAAATGGATTAGCATTAGTCTTTTTGAACAACACAGTCGCATTTGCGCCTTTTGTTTTTGGATGGTTTTCAATGTCTATAACCTTGTCAAATTTCCATTCTGCACTAATTAATTTGACAATTGTGTTTCTTAACAGATGATCTTTGCCTTGTTTTTTATCTGATAAATCAACGATATATTTATTTGATTTATCTAAAAAATGAATCTTATAAAAAGTAGAACTACCACTCTTAGTCGATTCTATACGATTTAGTTTAATGAGACCTTCAGTTTCTAAATTTTTGAATACGCCTAGTTTTAAATTATCTTTCTTTGAGTCTTTCTTTATTTCAATCAATCCTTTACTTATTCTTACATAATTATAGTAAGGTTCTTTATCAAAATGAGTATTAAATAAAGATGCTGCTTGAGATTTTGAAACTTCAGTAGAACAACTTGATATAATTAAAACGTATAGTACTAAACTTATTTTTTTGATCATAAGAACTAATTGTGTTATTATCCTTAATTCTTTAATGTAAAATATATCACAATTTATTAATTTTAGCTAATAAATTAATTTTCACCAATTTGTTTTTGGTTCTTTAAGATTACGTGTTAGTTTTAGCAGATAGCTTTCTGCTTTCAACTGCAAAAGGATGTAACATGGATTATGTATAGGTGCTCAGTTCATCAATCAGATAATTGGTGGGGGTTAGAAAAAAGTAACTAAAAATATAAAATCGTTTTATGAAATCAATTCTATCTATTGTAAGCATTATAGTAATTTTTATTTCTTGTAAACGCGATAAAGAGGTCAAAGCGATTGAGGAAGTTAGAGTGTTGCAACCTGAGGTTGTCTGGAAGGCCTATGACGAAACAACCGATCTGGAGGCTACACAGAATTTGGAAAAGAAACGAATGCATTTGAAATTAATAAATTCCAGAATCAGAGATAAAAATGATATATGGAATCACCTGAATGAAGAGTTGAAATATTTTTCTGAGGAGGACCATATGAGGATGAAAGCACTAATCTTAGAAAAGGATATCCCATCTATTCAGCAGAGTATTCAAGAAGGTAAATTATCCTACGAAGATTTAGTAAAGTTTTATATCTATCGGATTAGAAAATTCGAAAGTGATAACAATTTGTCGTTGAATTCAGTAATTTCTCTAAATCCTAAAGTTATTGCTCAAGCAAGACATTTAGATTCTTTAGGTCCTTCAGGGGTTGATATCAATTCTATCTATGGGATGCCAATTTTAGTCAAAGATAATATTGGAGTTAAGGATATGCCTACGACTGCCGGTGCAGTTGTGTTTAAGGATAATATTACAGAGAATGCATTTATTATTAGTAAATTAAAAGATAAAAATGCATTAATATTAGGAAAATCAAATTTAAGTGAATGGGCATATTTTTTCTGTGAAGGTTGCCCTGTTGGATACAGTGCTATTGGTGGTCAAACGCTGAATCCTTACGGAAGATTAATTTTTGAAACCGGAGGATCTAGTTCGGGGAGTGGAGTAGCAGTAGCAGCTAATTTCTGTGTAGCCGCAATTGGTACAGAAACCAGTGGATCAATACTATCTCCTTCCAGTCAGAATTCTGTAGTTGGTCTTAAACCTACAATAGGTGTATTAAGCAGATCTGGTATTGTGCCAATATCCAGTACACTTGATACACCAGGGCCTATGACAAAAAGTAGTATGGATGCTGCTATTTTATTTAGTGCTATGTTAGGCAAAGATGTAATGGATCCTAGTTCTATACTTATGGGGGGTGATTTTATCTCTGCCACAACACAAGGTACTATCACGAAGATGAAATTTGGAGTTATTAAAGAGCTTTTAGTAGATTCTTTATACGCTAATGCTGTAGAACAAATTAAAAATAATGGAGGTGTAATTATAGAAATTTCACCAAAAGATGAGGAGTTATCAGGTTTCTTACAGGTTTTGAATTTTGATATGAAAAGAGATTTGCCAAAGTATATTAAAAAATATGCAAATACTATAAAGGAAATTAAAACTGTTGAAGATATAGTATCATATAACCTTCTGGATACTATTAATAGAATGCCTTATGGTCAGGGTTTGTTAGAAGGAATTGTTAAGGATGAAACTTCATTAAGAGAGATGGTGCAGATAAAAGAAGATCTACAGACAAAGGCCAGAGCTTATTTTGATACCTCTATGAAGCAATACAATTTACACGCAATATTATCAATTAATAATTACCATGCAGGATATGCGGCAATGGCTAAGTACCCTGCATTAACCGTTCCTATGGGATATGATACAGATGGAGAACCAAAAGGACTTACTTTTATTACAAAGCCTTTTTCTGAAGCTTTATTATTAAAATTAGGATATGCATATGAGCAAATATCTAACAAAAGAAAAGCTCCTGAGAAGTACAGATAGATTTTAAACTATCGATAGAAAAATGACAAAATTTGTAATAAGTTGAAGCATAAAGCTATAAAAAACAAAAGATACTAACTCAAAATTAGTACTTTGTTAATGGATTTATTCTTATTTTAATCATTTAGGATGTTACATGGATTAGCATGCCAATATTTAAAATAAAAAATCTATCTTTAATATCGATTTAACTCTATGGAAATAAATGTTTTAGTAACATCATAATTTAATGTAGAGAATAGAAATTTTGTTGAAATAACCTGGTTAAAAACACCAATACAATTAGTATGACAGAAATTTATCATCTGTTATTATACTTAAAATCATAGATGGAAATATCGCTTTTGAAACTATTAATCAAATTCGCCCCCCGATGGATAAGTACTATTAATAGTTTTAAAAGTGTTCCACTCTATGAGTGTGCTTCTAAAATTATATAATATAGTAATTTGATTTCTGGGTTATTGAATAAGTGCATTGATCTTGATCCACAATTCATTGTCAAAACTAGAAGGACCTAAAACATCCTGACCTGCACTATTACCCATACGTACTACTACTAGATTCTGACTCGGTACGATATATAATTTCTGGTCGTTTAACCCTAAACCTGCAATCATATCATCAGGGGCATCTGGGATCAATGAACCAGAAAACTCTCCTGTTGAGCCAGGTATCCTGGAGCTGGATTTACCATTTAACCACCATAGATATCCATATGATTGATTTAAACTCTGAGAAGTAGTTGTCATTTCTGTAAAATAATTCTGATCGGTTAAGATTTCTGTAGTATTCCAGTTCCCTTTGTTTAAGTTTAATAGCCCAAAGCGTGCCATACTTCTGGCATTACTATAATATACGTTTGCATATCCCAGAGAAACCCAATTACCACTCATGCCAATTTTATTTTTTAATCTGGTATCAAAATAAGTGGCATATTCCAGATTAGCTGCATTAGCGACCATTTCAGTTAAAAGGGTGTAGGCTGCAGTATGATAATACCAAAAATCTTCCGGCGGATTTAAAAATGTGAGACAGTCAGGATCTGTACAATTATTAGAAACAGAATAATCTAATCCTGTAGTCATTGTAAGATGATGTTTTACTGTTATAGCGTTTTCTTGCTCTGATGTAATGGCTGCCCATCCGTTTCCAAGATAGGTTGAAGAACTACTATTGATATCTAATAAACCTTCCTGTTGTGCAATCCCTATTGTAAAAGCGGTAAGTGTTTTTCCTACAGAGAACCAAGGGTTTGAGTCATCTATGTCTGATCCATTAAAATATTGTTCCACTGCGATTTTACCATTTTTTAGAATAATAAAAGATTTGGTGTCATTCTCTTCAAGAAAATCATAAAGCGATTTTTCTGCTTCTGTATTCCACCCTAAGTCTGTAATCGTCATTGTCTCCCAATCATCAGAACTGATAGGAGGGAAATAAAGTCCGGTTGTATCTGGACTGTTTATAAAATCATCCTCTGCTACCGTATCCTTAGAACATGAAAAATTTATAAGTATAATCAAAAATGAGAGTGTACTAATTTTTTTCATAAGGTATAGAGTATTTAGGTAGATTTAGACGTAGTAAGATACAAAAGGTTTAATAAAAGGAAAAAATAGGTAGATACTTATCCATTTTTATGCTTCTACTTTGGTGATTCATTGTATCTTTGCACGCCCCTGTCGGATGCCAGGTGTGTTTATCCTAATGTTATGAGAACAAAGACGTTAAAGAAGAATAAAATCAATGTTGTAACTCTTGGTTGTAGCAAGAATGTGTATGATAGTGAAGTCCTGATGGGGCAATTGAAAGCAAATAACAAAGAAGTGGTCCACGAAGAAGAAGGAAATGTGGTGGTAATCAATACTTGTGGTTTTATTGCTAATGCAAAAGAAGAGTCTGTCAATACAATTCTGGAATACGTGCAAAAGAAACAAGAGGGTGTTGTGGATAAAGTATTTGTGACAGGTTGTTTGTCGGAGCGTTATAAGCCAGACTTGCAGGAGGAAATCCCTGATGTTGATCAGTATTTTGGGACTACAGAACTCCCTGGACTGTTAAAAGCATTAGGTGCAGATTATAAACATGAACTTATTGGTGAGCGACTAACAACAACTCCAAAAAATTATGCTTACTTAAAAATAGCGGAGGGGTGTGACCGTCCTTGTTCTTTTTGTGCAATACCAATTATGCGGGGTACTCATAAATCAACACCCATAGAGGATTTAGTTCTAGAAGCTGAGAAGTTAGCAGCTAATGGAGTTAAAGAACTGGTATTGATTGCACAGGATCTTACGTATTATGGTCTTGATCTTTATAAAGAAAGAAAGTTGGCAGATTTGCTTAGAGAATTAGTAAAAGTAGATGGGATTGTATGGATACGATTACATTATGCATTCCCTACAGGGTTTCCTATGGAAGTCTTAGAAGTAATGAAGCAAGAATCAAAAGTTTGTAACTATATAGACATTCCGCTACAACATATTGCTGATCCGATTCTGAAATCTATGCGTAGGGGTACTACTAAGGCAAAGACCACTAAATTATTAAAAGAATTCAGACAGGCAGTTCCGGAAATGGCAATTCGTACCACATTGATTGTAGGGTATCCCGGGGAAACACAAGAAGATTTTGAAACGCTCAGAGAATGGGTACGTGAAATGCGTTTTGAACGTTTAGGTTGTTTTACTTATTCTCATGAAGAGAATACACATGCATTTAATCTGGAAGATGATGTTCCAGAAGATGTAAAAATGGAGCGTGCTAACGAAATTATGCATATTCAGTCACAGATTTCATGGGAACTGAATCAGCAAAAAATAGGGAAGGAGTTTAAGGTAGTTATTGACCGTAAAGAAGGTCCTTATTTTATAGGTAGAACAGAATTTGACTCACCAGATGTTGATAATGAAGTATTGATTGATGCAGCTAAGTTTTATTTAAAGACAGGAGACTATACCACGGTTAAAATATATGAAGCTGAAGATTTTGATTTGTATGGCGAACCAGTAAACTAATTGATTCAATTTTATAGAAAAAATGCCTTGATTTTTATTATATCAAGGCATTTTTAGAATTTGAGATTCTTTTTATAAACTTTCTCTATAGTTTAGCAATCTTTTGTACATATTCTGGATTATTATCAGTCCTTGTTTTAAGTAAGTAGATTCCTGATTCCATATTGGCTAAGTCCAATTGTAAATTTTGTTGAGAACCATCAAGAAGCTGGCTTTGTATTAGAGCTCCTGATAATGAGTATAATTGAATTGTCCCGGATTTATAAGGTTCAGAAAAATTAATACGAAGAACATTATCTACAGGATTGGGGTAAATACCTGCAATATTATTAGCGGCTTTATTTGTTGCAAAATCTTCTGGAACTCCATCTCCAAAACATATATCCATTTCAAAGGCATTGGCAAATAGACTGGTTAATGTTGTATTGCGATGAATGACGTCAGTTAGTGTAGTGTTTTTTATGCTTCTTTTTTGTGAATTGGATAAAAAAGGATCATTTTCAAAATAATAAAAATCTCCATCCCTAAGGTTTTCAAATTGTTTAGCGAGCATATTGTGCATTGTTTTTCCTACTGATGAATTTTCTAACTGATCTTCAGATAGAATACCAACCCATAAATCAATATGGTTAATATCATTATATAGCGTTTCTAAATTAGTAGCTACCGTATCATTTGACGAAATATCCGAGAACCTTTCTGCTTTTCTACCTGTGTAATATTTTCTTGCAGTATTATAATCAGGTAATCCATGATCTCTACCCCTCTGAATATTTAAGCTGCCCAGATCAATACCAAAACGTATTTCATCCTCTACGTTTCCAAATAGAAAATTCCTTAAAACATCATTGATTTTTGTATCTGTTTTATAGAGTCTATGCACGGTAGCACCTTTCAAAAATGCTTCTGGTCCGTATGCTACAAAAAGTTCAGGATTAAAAAAAGCCTCTACGAGTTCGAATTCACCTGGACCTAATTCTTCACATTCATTATCAACTACAACTACATCATCTGATACTTGCGTATGCCCGAATCTGTATGAAGCGGTAGCAAAAGTATTCATAATGTCTGGTCGTACATCATTCTTGTATCCCCTGTATCTTTTTAAATCAATACCTAATCCGGGTAAAAATTCTTGATAAGTAATCGCTTGTATAATTCCTCCAACTTTTTTTCTAGCTAGTTGATAGATCATTTCATCATCACTAAAACCTTCTTCAATTAATTGGTCACATATTCTATTATGTTCTCTAAGAAACACGGTTTGTATCGCCGTTAAAATTGTGTTTTCTGATGCCCTATGATCTCCGGCAACAAAAGTTTTGGTAGTTCCATCAATATCATCCATTTCTGGAGCATCCGGATCAATATCTCCTGTTATTTCTCCAGTATATGTGTTGTATGGAAGGTAGTTGCCTTCTGATGTTTTTAGTTTGCCATCGGTAAAGCTCCTTAACCAAGTTGCTCTTTCGGTATCAGAACCATATACTACAGAAGCATCCAGAAAAGCTGTGTTATTATTAATTTGTTCTCTTTTAGAATTAACAATATCATAATCACTTCTAAAGAAAGGAATTGCTTCCGTAAAAAGTGGTTCATCCTCTGGTAATGCAATGGGCATATATTCTGTGTTTCCAGCAGGCGTTGATGTCATATCATGATCAATAAATTGTCCCCAAAAATAGAGCATGGTATTTAAACCACGAACATTAAATTGTGTAACAGGCTCATCACAGACTAAATTTGAAATCTCTCTTGGAGAAGGACGATGATCACTATTTAGGGCATTGTTAGGATCTGATATCCCATAGTCAGCAGGTAATTCTCTATAAAAATTAGTATTTGCAGCACCCCATGTAGTTTTACTTCTTTTGGTTGTATTATTATTAGTGCCGTTGATTGATCTAAACTGTTCATTACGACTTCTTGGTGTTCTGGAGTCTCTGGATCGTCTACGATTGGATTTTAGTGCCTCATCATTGTTGGTACTACCAGCCAGGTAATTTCCGATAGCACTCTTAGATGGTTGTTGTGCCAAAACGTCTGTTGTAAATAGTAAGGAACAAAGTAATCCCAAGCTAGTGAGAAGTGTGAGTTTGTTAAGCATGATTTGTTTGTGTTAGAATTAATAATTTTTTAAGTTGATTATATGTTAAACATGTATTCATTCGATTCTATTCATACCATTACAGCCGGAGACTGTAGTGGTATGTCACAAATGTATACGAGTGCTTATGCACATGCTTCATTAATGGTTAATGCATAATAAATTATATGTATAAAAACCATTAAAGTCTGGCTGGGGGGGAGAAATTTGAGCCCTAAACCATTTTTGAGTTTATCTATAGACTCTTAAAATAGCTGTACTTAGAAAAACAAAAATATTTTTTTTTAAAAGAAGAGATGTTACATAAATCAGACATAAAATTACATATTTGATTAAAGACTTCATTTCTTTAAAACCCCTTTCTATTATTTGTTATGTCAATCGGGTATTGTAATTGTTTATGTTCTAGTTTTTTAAAAGCAGACGGAGTATGTCCTGTAATTTTTTTGAATTGCCCTGATAGATGAGCCACACTACTATATTGAAGCTTCCAGGCGATCTCAGAAAGGGTCAGTTCATTATATATCAATAAATGTTTTACTCGCTCGATCTTTTGGAGAATAATATATTGCTGGATAGTACAGTCATTTATTTTAGAAAACATTTTTGAAAGAACGGTGTAATGCATTCCTACTTTCTCACTAATATAATCCGAGGGTTTGATTTTTGATAACTCAGAGGAATGATGTATCATATCAATAATCACCTGTTTTGTCTTTTCTGTTAGTAATAGTTTTTTATCTATTACTAGATCATAACCTCTACTTCTTAGTGTTTTCTGTAATTCTAAGTGTTTGCTTAACGTAAGCTCCTTTTCCCTAATTAATACTTCACCTAATTCTACCAGGGTAGGGTTGAGGTTCATTTTTTGTAATAGAGTGGTTACTTCTGCTTTCGCGTGGTTGCTAAGCATATATTTGATAATAATCTTCATGGGACTATTAGTAAAAAGTGGTTGAATGTTTTATTATTGGTTGTAATAGGTTGTAATAGGTTTACCAATTCATAACGGAAATTAAGAAGAAAAATTGTAGAAATAAAAACTTAAGATAGTTCAATCTGTTTTAAATCAACTACTTGTATGGCGCCTTTGGTTGGAATCATATGTTGCCAGACCCAGTTGTAATGTTCAATTATTTGATTTGCTTTAAGATGTGGTCTATCTCCAGTGGTATGAGCATCTTTTACAACAGTTATCGCATAATCTTTAGTCAAAGCAGATTGAATTGTGGATGCTACACAAAAATCTGTAGCGCATCCTGTGATAAATAATTCATTACAATCTAATTCTATCAATTTAGATTGTAGGTTAGAATTATAAAAAGAATCATTAGCATATTTATTTATAAAAATATCTTGAGTTGTAACTTCTAATTCATCTAGTATTTCCCATTCGGTAGTGTTTGGTATAAATTCATTTGTAGCTGTGCCATCGTGTTGTATATATATCACTGAGAAATTAGATTTTCTGAATAATGATGATAACTGATTTATTCTTTGTACAATACCTGTAGTATCAAATCTAGGAGTTTGTGGTATAAAAGAACCTTTTTGCATATCTATAATCAGGAGTGCTTTTGAAGTGGTCATATATTATAATGTATATAGGTTAAGCGATTAAGGTAAACTTACTATCTTCTTATACCATATCTGTATAACGATACTTGGGCTTTCTGTACTTAGTATAGTTCATTTTCATTATATGAATAGAAGTAACAAAAATTAACAAAAAAGAATTATAAAATACTTTTAGGAAGTATTTTTCGGGTCCAGGTATTAACACGTTTTATTGTACTTACTTTATCATCTGGATTTGATTCTAGGGTGGTCTCCCAAGAGTTTTCAGGTTTATATTCTTCTTCCATACCTTCTAGTACGGTGGTTGCAATTTCTTCTGAATGTATAATTGCGAGGCATTCTGTATTAAGATTAGCACTTCTGGGATCAAGATTAAAGGTTCCAATAACTGTTGTGATTCCATCAACCACCATAGTCTTAGCATGAAGACCAAAAAGTGGTTTATGTTCTAAAGTTGCTCTTAATTCGCCAGTCATAATTTTGGTGCTTTCTGCAGCATCTGGTCGAAATTCGTAAATCTTGACACCAGTCTCTAATAATTTTTTTCGATCTTTTTGATAGCCGCTAAAAGCTTCTACATTATCGGTAGATGCAAGACTATTTGTAAGAATTCTGATTTCTACCCCACGTTGTACGGCTTCTCTAAATAGATTCTGACTTACTTCTGACGTAATTAAATACGGGGTTTGGATATCAATGGTTGCTTTTGCGTTTTTTACTAGTTTAACTAATGCCTCTGTAGAGCGACCACCACCACCGAGTCCTTCCGATCCGTCATTTTTTCCAGGTATATCGGATACAAAGGAAACTTTATCTGTCCAGAGTAATGAACCCGAATTTTTTATATTTTGAATTGCTACAGGAAGGTTTTCTATTTTAGAACGTACCTGTGGCCAGAAATTTTCTGGGTTACAGGCGTATTGATGTAACCGGTCAAAGTTTTGCGACTCCTGTTTCTGATCTTGTTGATCTACTAAGCTCTCTGTTAAAACACTAAGGGGGTGAGTCCAGAAGGTATTAAAAGATGCGGTAACTTGTTTTGAGACATGCCCTACTAATAAAACATCGCGATCTCTAAAATTGTACTCGTGATCATAGTCAAAATATTCATCCGCAATATTACGACCACCGGTTATAACTATTTTACCATCTACTGTAAACGTTTTGTTATGCATTCGTTGATTAGCATTTCTAAAATCAGTAGTGAATTTAACAATTTTACTGACTATATTCTTACCCAGATTCACTCCGGGATTATACACTTTGATAGTTATATTCTCGTGTGAATCCAATGCAAGTATATCTTGTATACCTGCATCTACCATAATATCATCTACAAGTATCCTAACCTTAACACCTCTGTCTGCTGCTCGAACTAAATAGTCACAAGCAATCAATCCAACATTATCAGTAGAAAAAATAAAATATTGAATATCGATTGTCTTTTCTGCATATTCACATAACCAAGCACGGGTGACGAGAGAACCACCACCATCTTCTAATACATATACTCCGGTTTTGTTTTTCATGGTATCAGTAAACGGAGCTAACTCCTTTGATAAACTGATGGTATCATTTCTATGAATACTGGAGCAGAAATCTTTATTTGGGATAGGAAGCTTTGTTTTTTTATCCGAACAGGAAACTAAAAGAATACATATTAAAAAGAAGGTTAGATAGTTTGTCATTTTTGCAATCTCGCTTGATGTATTTTGTGTTGTCATATATAATGAAATACTAATTAAAAAATGTAACCGTCTATAAGCAGGGACAGCCAAATAAATCGAGAAAACTCGAATATTGGATGTTTACTTCCTGTTGATCAAAACGTATGATTTGCCTGTAAGGTTCTATATAAATAGCTGTAATATCAGGGTCATTGCGATATCCAAAATAATACTCTTTATATTTGGCAAAGAGCTGAATATGTCCGTTGTCATTAGCAAAGCCACAATCTGCACCTAATTTACGTATATCAGTGAGATAATTATAATGTGCGGCTTCTTTTAAAAAAGAAGCATAGGTAAGTTCCAGGTTTATTTTAGAAGCCATTATAGGTTTTCCCAAGGAATTGGAGATAAAAGGATCTAATTCTAATACAACAAAACTTTCTGCACACTCACTAGGGTAAAATAAAATATTAATAATTTTAATTTTTTGAGCACCCTTTTCAAAATAAACATAAAACTCTTCATTGAGAAGATGATTAAAAGCCCGGGTTGCTTTTTTGTTTTTATATAATGTTACAAAAGTATTTTTGTAATATATATCCTCATTAGTTTCAGTTTCTTGAGATATATAATTATTAAAATCGATATCAGAAATATTGAGATATTCTTCAGCATCCAGAATAACGATGCCATTGACCTTTTCATTAAATTGATATACTCCGTGGAATCGGTCAAACATTTTGTTAGGCGTATGAATACCTTTATAAGAATTTGCTATTTCATCTATGGTTTTCAGAAACCCACTAAAAACATAAGAGGGCTGTGTTGATAAAGAATCATTTTGAATAGAAAACCACGTTCCCAGAATTTTGTATCCGTTATCATTCACCTCAAATGGAACGGTGGTTTTATCTTTTACGGTAACTTCTGTTCCAAAAGGGATGACATTGATTTTTTTGCTATTAATATCTGGTGCAGATCTTACCGTTAAACCACTACGGGCGATCACTCGATATGTTTTTGAGTCTTGAGATTGTGCCTGAGAAATGATGCAAAAGAGGAGGAGTAGATTTAAGATTTGTATTGTATTTAATCTTGTACGGGTACTTTTCATATGAGTCATTAACATAGTCTGGTATGATACAATATTGTCTACTATACAGATATACTTTAGTTAATACAATTACTTTGGGAAGAGTGTATAATTCTTATAGTAATATTAATTTAAACTTTTATATTTCATTCAGTTATAAAAGTTTATTGTAAGACTGTAATAAGAAATACTATTTATTTCCTTTTATATTCAGCTTTTGTTATTGTTCCATCAGGATTTACAAATTCATAATTATACTTTCCACTATTATCCCATCCATAATTTATGATATACTTTAAAGAATCAATTCTATATGTCAAACTGTATTGGTGGAGTTCGGGATTCGTAAAATTAACAATTTCTGCATCACGTAATGGTTTCAAATCTGGTCGAACGCCTTTAGTTTTTGCTTGTGGCATTATTTCATTTTCAGGAGCCACAGTTTCAGGGTTTATTTTTACTTTTCCCTTCATCGCAGCAATTAAATAAGGGTATTCTTTTATTGTATGATATTGATAGGTACTATCTGAGGTAAACCTTCCTAAATTTTCATCAAGTTGTTGGTTAGTTTCTCCATACACAGGAAAACCATCTAGCGCATAGGCGATAGGTTTATCAGGACCAACCTTGGATTGTAAATGCGTAGGAGCTAAGTGGTAATGATAATCGTCAGCCCTTCCGCAATGTCCACCCCATTTATCAAGTTCTCCAATAGCATTTGCATCTTCACCACGATTGTTGAGTGGGTTGAAGATAGGAATTCCATTTGCAGCAATTGCAATAGCACCTTTCATAAAATTATCTTTTGTTGAAAGAGGGTTTTCAGATACTTCAGGTTGTATAGGTATTGCCCAGGCATTATTGCCAGTATAATCGTGATTGATAGGAACTTGTTGCTGCCAGTTGGTAATGCCCGTCATCATTTCGTGCGCTGGAATACCATCAGATTCTATATAAAAATATTGATCATCATATCTAGTACTTATTTTATCAAAAACACCAAAAACAGATTCCAAAAATGAAATATTATTAGCTGCCATAAGTGAAACCTTTGTAGTATTGGCGTTTTTGCAGCCCAAGATGACTAATACCATTCCTAAAAGGCTAAAAGTCAGTAATTTTATTTTTTTCTTTATAATAAAAATTGAAAATAGGAGTAATGTTATACCTAATAAAATCAACCAAATTGATGTATCACTGTACAGCGTACTTTGCGCATTCTGAAGTTTGTTTTTATTATTAACCCAGTGAGTTCTGTCTAATATATATTGTTGGCTTTCTTGTGCAAAAGTATTGTAGTTAAATGTTGAAATTTTGTGATCTTCATTTCTTAAAAAAACAGTTTCGCCCTCTTTTTTTATAAAATCTGCTGTTATAGTTTTATTACTATTTACAAATTTCCAAATTACTGTAGGTTTACCGTGTCCTCCGTTATGAGCGAAAGCATTACTAAGGAATATTAAAACAAGCAAATAAAATAACAGCTTTTTCATTGATATTTATTTTATGGTGTATCGTACTATAACTTCGTTATCCAGAACTACATTTGTCGACCAAATAAATTTTGCATCGTTTTCTGAATTATCAAAAATAGAAGTAAAGTTGGTATATGCAGGTTTGTTATCTACCCCAATAGTCTGATTGGTATATGTGGTTGCATTTGGCCAATTAGCATCATCAAAATTAGTTTTCATCCAATAATTAGGAAGTTCCCAATGTAAGGCGTAAAATGAGGACCCGTCTTGACCTCCATCTGTATTACAATTTTGAGAATAGCGGTAGGTTCCATCTTCAGATACACAATCTAAATCGGTAACAGGTGCTGTATAAAAGGTCTGTGCTTTCCAACCTTCATTAGTGGTAGCGATAATATTATTCTGATCATCTTTAATAACAGCTACCATTCCACCATCTCCAGCGTGAAAAGATTTACCTCTGTTAGGTTCGCAACCTACACCTAGATGTTCTTCCCAGTCTACTAACTTCATAGCAATGGTAAATGGCTTTTTGGCTTTAAATTTTACAATACTGGCATTAAATTCTGTGAAGGGAACTTTATCCTTCCCTACTGGAATACCATTTACAAACATTTCAAAATAATTATCAGCAAAAATATAGGCTGTAAAAAGCGCTCCATTTTCATCAATTTCTATAATTTTAGAATCATCATAATCGGATAATGCTTCTTCTGAGGTTGCATAATTTTTACCTTCGCAGGAATTAAATAAATCTGGTGCAAATGGAAAATCAGTATTTGTATAATTGGTTAGAGAGGGTACTGTCCATTTTTTACCGTCCGTAGAGGTAATTTCTCCTATATCAGTTTTTCGTCCGCGTTCACAAGTATATATATTCTCAGCTATTGTTGAAGCTATGCCTTGGGTAATACTCGCAGTTCCTTTATAAGTAACAGTTTCCTGACTGCTTGTAAGCTCTGTTTCTGTTGTTTTAGTTTTATTTTTACCACAACTAAAGATTAATAATATGGTTAGTAAAGTAAGTGAATTTTTCATTAGGTATACATTTTTATAGTATCGCCAAATCTTAGGCTATAGTTAATATGTAAGTGAAAAGTAGTGAGTTTTAACAAAGCACTTAACACCTGCATACAGAGTGTATATTGTAAAACTTTCTAAAAATACAATTATTTTATGTTTTTAATGATGCAATTAATGAATGAATAGCAAGTAAGGCTTTTTTTGTTATTTTCAGCAATATGATCGCTAATGAGCGGTTATAAATATAAGCATACATAAGAAACAACATGCAACTTCAAAAACTATTAATAGAGACTACAATTTTATGAAAAGCAAAGTAGAAAGGGGCTAAAACTTTGAATTATACAAATCCAAGAAAGTATGAATAAATCTTATTATGAGTTCAAAAAATGAAAATTTAAATAGAATACTTTTTAAATATCAAACAAGACCACACAAGCAAATTCATGTTATTCATTTTAAGGTGGTTACAATAAGCTTACTCCATAGGAATCATATCCTTTATGGTTGCTTTCTTATATAACTCAAAAGGGATCAAAGCATAGAAAAATATTTCACTTTCTAATGGTAGCCAGAAAAGGCGTGAATCAATTTCAAAATTTGCAAACAAATCATTGAAATTTTCTTCAATCTGGGGTATTATGGTAAATTCATCTAAGTCAAAATTCATTTCAAATTCTTTTTTACCCATATGGACCTTAAGACTGATGGAATTTTCATCTTCATTGGTTCTGATTTCAGCAGATTGAAACGCTATTCCACCAATTTCTTTGAGCTCTTTCATAAAACTTTTATAGTCTTCTATTGAGCGGAAATCATCAATAAAAAAAGAGAAATGATGTAAGTCTAAATGGTAATTATTTTCACTTTTATTTATTTTGTTTATGATCTGATCCCGATCGTTCTGGGGATAATCAAACCATCCTATTTCTTCCAGAGATTTTAGGTATTGCTTTTTGTTCATACTCTAGTTATTACGTGTTTATTGTTGTGGCAATAAACTTGTTTTCATTTTTCTCCTAGTTTCAATATGGGCATATTCTTTTTAATTTAAGATAAATAACTTTTAGTTTTTTACATGTTATTATCTTACATTTTATCAGTCACTTACTGAAAAATGTAAATGAAATATTTCTTGTTTATTTACAAAAATTATCTCAGAACTGGCGCAGACATAGAATCCTTTTGTTTTACCAACAGTAAGATGATAAGTTTCATCACTGGAAACTGTGTAGAGAAGTACTTCTAAAAATTCTTCAACCCATTCTTTTTTCCAGTCGTCATCTGATAATGAAAAGTTATTTTTTCTATCGGATAAAAAGATATTACTAAATGGTTTTTCTTGAAATTCAAAAAACCAATATTCTAACATTGACTTAATTAAATATTCTCTAGGGTTTTTTATTTTTTCGAGATTAAATGATGTACAAATTGGATCAAATATTACACTTAACTGTTCTTCTAAAGATTGATCAGTTTTTTCAAATTTTGTCAATCTAAAATCATATCCATGATTCGTTTTATCATTAATTCTGGCCATATTAGCCAACCATCCGTTAATATATCCGAGATTATATATTCTTTTATCGTGTTGGTTCATTAAGACTATTGTGGTTTTTATAGTTTGACATTATCTCAATTGGTAGTTATTTTAGCTTTCTCTAATAGTAAGAATAAGTACTTTTCTTATGTCTTATAGATTTTTTGTGTTACCGAAAATATTCATCTATTCCTGTCGTATTGTTTTTTGATCTAAATTTACTACACTTTGTCTAATGCTCTTTAGCATCATTAAATTGCCATAATACATTCACAAGCTTCCATTCTCCATTAAGTTTTATAATATGCATATAGTCAACCCAATCATCCGCAATTAATTTTACTGAAGCAATTTTATTATAGATATCAAGAATAACCACTTCTTTTTTTGGGTCTTCTGGGAATTTATCTTTATTTATATTGTAGGTTTCAGCAAGCAAAATCATGGCGTCAGTAAATGTTTCTCTCAAGTATTCTTTCCCTGTTTTCTTATTTGTCCAGAAAGTCCTTTTAACCATCCTTGGATGAGCAGATCGCTCGAATTGTTCTGGTTTTACCTGGTGCTGAGATTCGATATAATCCAATGCAACTTGTTTAATGTCTAAGGAGTCCTGTTTAGTTTGTCCTCTAACATAAGAAGTCAAGAGGAAAAATAATGATATGGTAAATATAAAATATTGTTTCATGATTGATCTTTTAAAGATATGTTATAGGGAGAAACATATAAGAAATAGTGTTTAAGACTGTCATCAGTGATTTATAAAAATGATTGTTTTATAGGTCTTAGTAACTCGTATTATTTATCACTTTACGCAGCAGCTAGCTAATTCATGTCAAGTAGTCTTTTATTAATAAAAATCATAATAGATACTCCATTCTTCAGTTTTTTTGTTTTTTGCAAACATTAAGCTACCACTATCTACGACATTTAGATTTGCTTTTTCATCAGATGAAATTTGAAAAACAAATTCAAAACCTTCTCCAAATCCATCAGAATCTCCGATTCCAGGTTGACAAAAAGAAGGATAACCACCGATTTTATGTTCATACGTATGATCGGTTATATCATAATAACTTCTAATAATCCCTTCTCGCTCTAATTTGATTATTTCATCTTCCATTTCTCCTGATAATCCACCACCATCCCAGATAGGAAAATCTTTTTTAATAAATTCAGATTTTAGAGGAAACGGTTTTAAGAAAGATGTTGGATTTTTCAAATTCTTAATTTTTATTTCATCAAGATTTTTGTATTCTCTTATTAGCCAACGATCTCCCATTTTTTCTAAACACTTAGGCAACTCTTTGGAAATAAAAACGGTTATTACTTTCGTATTTTGTATATTTTTATGAATAAATGGAAGATTAGGAATGTAAAGTTGCCCAAGAGAAATCATTAAATCCCCATTTTTATCAATCGGTATTTCTTCATCATTTTTAAAGACAGAAACCTTTCCAATCCAACTTTCTTCTATAGTGTTTTCTGGTCTAAAACCACCTGTAGTAAATTTAGTTATGGGTCTAGCTATTTTATTTTGAATTTCTTTTATCGTCATTTTATGTGATTATAACTTACATCTCTTATATAGTGCCATTACATACTAAAAAAGTATTAAAAAAATAGATCAAATCGTGGTAGATTGATCTATCTGCCATGCAGTTCCATATTAGGAAGATTATTATTTTCTTTTAAATAGTGCTGAAAAAAGTTTTTCATTTGAGAAAAATAGTCATTTCTAAATTCACTTATTCTATGATCTGCTCCTTCATAAAGTATGTAGCGTAGCGGATGTTTATATTTATAAAGTTCATTTACTAACTCAAGAGATTCTGCAGCAGTAACACGCCAATCTGAACTACCATGCATAATTAATAGAGGTGTGGTTTTACACATCTTATCGGCCCAGAAAACTGCTGATCGTGCTTTGAGTTCTTTTTCTTTATTGTTATGATAGTCCGGAATATATTTTGCATAAACATTTTCTTCAAAATCTGGCCTGTTAACCAAGTGTGTAAAGGCATTGGCAGCACCAGCAAGAACTACAGCTGCTTTAAATTTGCATGATTCTTTTAATGCAAGATAGGTCATCATACCACCTCTACTTGCACCTTCTATACCTATTCTTGAGGTGTCGGCATTGCTTATTTCATTTAGGCTATTGACTAAACTTAAAACATCATTCAAATCCTTACCACCAATTTCATCTTGTCCCTCACTACCATCATTACCCCGATATTGGCTACCTATTGCAACATAACCCCAACTTGCTAATTTTCCCAAAAAGAAGCCAACACCAATTTCATTCCATTTACCAAATTCTCCGGAACCTCCTCGATTAGAAATTATGCAAGGAAAACTTTGAGTTCCAATTGGTTTAGCGATAAACCCTTTAATTTTCAGGGAATCGGATAAATAGGTGATACGGTAAAATTCGATTTTTTTAAGAGCTACAGCTAATACAGAATCAGCTTTTTGAATTTTAGCGACCGTAGAATCGCTTAAAATCATTCTTTGTTTTTCGATAATTTTGCCATCTTGTGCACCAACAAAATAAATACCAACATAAAAAAAAGATATAATTGTCAATATTTTTAATTTCATATTTACTATTATTTTATTGAGAAATAACGCTTTTATATAAGGTTAACAAGGAACCAAAGACATACTCAATTTAAAGTTAAACACATATCCAAAACTTTTCACTTTGTTTTATTTTTTTTTATAGCAAAGCTCACCGAACAACTATAATTAACAAAATACAAAATAAGAGCATAGTCATTAATTTAAAAGATTTTTTAGACATAATCATAGTATAGATTGTAGGATTGAGAATCAAACCTGTACTCATTATGAGAAGCTTTATTATAGTTTTTTATGTTTAAACGCATATTCTTATTTTATTACAAACTAAACTCTGTATTAGTGAGGCTTTCTTCGATTACTTTTTTGAGCATAAGAAGATTGCTCTGTGGTCCAATGGTAAGTAGTTTTGGACCTGTGATTGGTATACCATTAAAAGGTCTCACAAATACTTTTCCATCCGGATTTCGCTCAAAAAAAGTATAACTTTTTTCATTACCAATTTTAGCACAACCTTTTACTCTTAGGATACTTTTCGGCAATGTTTGGCAGATATAATAAATGCAACTTAGATTGGGGAGATTTGGTAAATCACAAGAACAAGAAGACCAATGTGCTTTTTGATGGTCAAGCTTTTGAGCCATATTTTTAGACGGTTTGAGTTCTGAAACAAGCATGATATCAATATCTTTCATTGTTATAATCTTAGCAAAAGGATTACGCTTTTTTAGATCTCTAACAACTAATGCTTGTCTATCTACTGTTTGCTTCTCGATATGACTAAGGACAATTAAAGAAGATACTTGAACCTGATTTGATTCTAGTTCATTAAATTCTTCTCGTTTTTGCCAATTTGTAACATCAACAACTGATATCTGGATAGGTGGTAAAAATCTATCATGTAGTCCAACACATAAAAACTCCATTAAAGAGCAAGCATCAGAAGTACCATTAGCTTCAATTAAAGTGATCCCATTAGTTCGTGCAGGAATGCGATTTACATAATTTCTCAATTCATGTATACCAGTACAACAAATGCAACTACCCGTAAGTGCTCTAATCCATTTTGGTTCCAGCTTATCAGTCAGTTGGAGAGTGTCAAGGTTTGCGTTTTCATAATCATTTAAAACTACAAAAGGATTCCAACCATTATCAATATAACTGGTTATTAAGTGTTTTAATAGTGTTGTTTTTCCTGCTCCTAAAAAACCGACAATAGTGATGATAGCTTCCATATTCTTTAAAGTAGAACTTAGTGTCTAGTATTTTTATTTGTTATTTAATTCATGAAAATTTAGCGCTATTGTAAGAAAAAATTATCCTTTGATTCGATACTAAATTTTGTTCAGATTTCATACAAGATATTAGCACCTCTTAATTGCAATAATTATTCATATATCTATACTCACTCTTAGGAGCCATCTTTTCAATTTTTATTCCTTTCATTTCCCAAATTTCAGAATTGGATAATTCAATTTTGATAGGTCCAATTCCCTTTCCCACAGTAATTTTGGTTTTGCTACCTCCATAATCACTTATAAATATCTTAGTTTCAATCTCTGCTTCACCAATGATAATAGATCCTGAACTGATCACTGAGTTTTCATTATTTAAAATATCTTTAGTATTATCAAATTTGAAAGCAAAAGATTCTCTTGTCGTAGGAATATTTTTTTCGATATATCTAGAGTCACTAACCATCCATATAGAATCTTTTTCTCCTATTAAAAGTTGAGAAGACATATCATGACAATCACATCCCGAGTCCGAAAAATAATTTTCTCTATGAGAAATCCATTTATCTCTAAGATAAAATTTCTTTTCCATGTTAGAAGATTTGTTAACAAAAACATATTCAGATAGTACATCTCCTTGAAACCAAAATTGTTCAGCATCTAATTTGTATTCTCTACACGTAATGTTTCTAAAAAATAAAACTCCACAAGAAGAAAAAAGTAATAGCAAAGACATTAAAATTAGTAATCTGTTTTTCATTTTGTTTATTAATAATAATAGTTAAATATAATGAAGTTACTAAGCCAAATGGTAACTATATTGTAATATATAATTTTGCTGTAGTTCTATTTTAAGTTTGAATATAGACTGTCAAACGTTATCCAGTCTGTAGTTGATAATGATTTTCCATCGATATTCATTGGAGAAAACCTAACTTTGTACCTTCCTTCTCTACTAAAATTGAATGCTCCTGCACACATTCCATGTCTTACATTGAGATTTCCATTCTGTTCTTTAATATAGAAGATCGTATACTCATTAGAGGATAGGTCAGCTACATCTGTTTTAAACCAAGTTTCAGTTTCGGATTTATTTTTAACATTGAAGATCGCATGTACTGAAGGTCCACATCCATAAGGAATAAACTCTGTTTTATCAAAGTTAATTTTTAGATCTGAGTTTTGCAATGTTAGAATTGGTTATTATTTATTTCAGACTCTATATTGATCCATTTAATTTTCCATCCTTTATCTAAATGTTCGCCAGTTGTAAAAAAGAGGAACTTATTGTTAGGTGTTACATATGGATTTCCTTGTCCCTTATTATTGATTTGATTATTTAGTTTTTTTGTATTTGTCCACCCACCATTACCGTCACTATAACTAATCATTAAATCGAGTTCGTGACCTATTGAAGCAAAAATTAAGTAGTCTTCTTTAGGTGAAATATATGGAGTGCATGTTCCGGTTTCGGGATTTAGTGAAATTGTAGTTTTTTCTGCATTTATAAATTTCCCGTCTACTTGTTGCGAATGATAAATATTCATTTCGCTATAATCCAAGTTACTTGTGTGAAAGTATAGAGTTCCGGATTCTGTCACTGTAGGATGCGAAACTAATTTTTGTCTTAAGTTTGGAATATCCACAAAAATAGGTTTTTTCCATTCTCCATTAACTTTTTCGGATTTCCAAATATGCCAGGTTTCAAAAACGCCATCAATTTTTGTCGGTCTGGTAGAACTAAAATAGATTGAATTTCCATCAGGTGAAAAACTCATTCCATGTTCGTTATAAGAACTGCTGAAAAATGCTTTCTTAGGTTCAGACCAATTTTTGTTATTATTTTTTATTACAAAAACTTCAAATTTCTTAAAACTCTTATCTGAAATAGTATAATAATATTCTTTTAAATTAGGACTAAAAATTCCTCTATGTATAAGTTTGTTATCAGGAACCAAATTTTGCATAAACTCAAAAGGTGTTTTATCTGGAATTTTGTTGGTTAAAAATTCCATTTTTGTAGTATTATTTTCATGCCTACAACTTAAGACAACAATTGTAAATAGTAAGATGATTCTGAGTTTGTTCATTTCTCTAATTAATATCATAGAGTACTTATAAAAATAATTAGGCAGAAAAGAGGCTCTTTCTTTTTGATGGAGTCACAATTCAATTTTTCAATTTTTCAATTTTAAAAACACTAAATTTCATAGTTGGTGACTTTGTTAATATTCTCAGAACTTACGGTTGAACGTAAACGTCTTATGTTCTATATACGATTTTATCATTATTATTTTTCTATGTTGAATGTAGGAAGGAATATATCATTCAACATTGCAAAAGGTAATTTATCATCCTGAGAATTATAGGCTCCTCCGGTAAATACAGCAACCATATCCAACGCTGGAAGAATCATAATATACTGACCTCCGTTTCCAGTTGCAGTTTTGGAGACAACAACTTTATCGTTTACTTTAAATGGAATGTTCCACCAAAGATAACCATAATCAATTCCGGTAATTTTGGTTTTTGGTGTAGTTGATTCCTGAATCCAATTTTCTGACACGACTGTTTTTCCATTCCATTTCCCCTTATTGAGTAACAATTGTCCAATTTTTGCCATATCTCTAGAGGTCATATATAATCTTTTTCCAGATGGTATAATTTCTTTATCTGACGTATGTCCCCACTTTACATTGTCAATTCCCATAGGACTGAATAAATATTTCTCAGCGAATTTGTCAATTGTCATTCCTGATGCCTGACTTATTATTTCTGCGATTAAAACTACACCCATTGAGCAGTAATTTGATACCGCTCCTGGTTGATTAACCATTGGTAAATCAAGAGTATATTGAAGCCAATCTTTTTTTTTAGAGACCTTGTCTTCCTGTCCTTTTGATTTTTTGTTCCAGTCGTTACAATCAAGTCCGCTTGACATAGTTAAGAGGTTTCTGATGGTAATGTTATTTTTCCTCTTATCGAGATTCTTTTTGGGTATATGACTCTTGATATATTTTGATATTGGGTCGTTGATGTCTTCAATAAATCCTTTCTCAATGGCAATTCCTAATAAAATTGACCTTATGCTTTTTGTGGTAGAACGAAGGTCGTGAGGCTGGTCTGCTGAATGTCCTTTAAAATATTCCTCAATAATGAGTCGGTCATTCTTTATCAATAAAACACTATGTATTTTGTTTGCTCTGTTTTTTATTTGGTTGAATGCTTTATAAATTAATGTTGTATCAATATTTAGTGATGTTAGATTTTCCGTTTTCCATCCATCCCCAAGCTCTTCCGGTTGGGAATAGCTATAGGTGCTCTGTCCAAAGCAAAATAAATTAACCAATACCGCTAAAATTGTTAATATTACTATCTTTTTTTTCATAATATAAAGATCTCGTGTATAAAACATAACCTGGGATAAAATGATAACTTTTCGGATTAACACAACGTAATTTTTTTTATTTTAAGTTAACTACGGATTATTTCTATATAATATGAAAAGATAATAAATACGCTTAAAAGAACCTGAAATAAGCCAAAAATCAATTAGAATATAGTCATACTGTAGTCTCAATAAGGAAGGACACATTAGATGAAGTTAGAATTCGATTAGGAAAAGTTTTTTCTATCTAGCATCTACTTTGATTAACTCTGTATCTTTATCATTAAGAAAATAATCAATCATTTTACTATGATCAATTTTATATAATGTTGTTGCAATTTTTAAGTTATAAAGAGAATCATTTTTTATCTGAAATTCATTGTAGGCATAATTAATTCCATATCCACCTTGCATATAAACAACTCTCCATAGATCTCTTTTTTTTCCTACATATAATAATTTTTGCGTGGAAAGAGATACATCAATTATGTTACAGCAACAATTCCATTCTTCATCAAAATCTGCTATTTTAAAGTTTTTATTATTTTTTTCTAAAGTTGAGAAGAATATTTCAGGAATTATTTTTTTTGAATTGATTAATTCCCAATCATTATCATACTTTTTACAGCTTATAAAATTTATTAATATTACGATTATTATAATTACTTTTTTCATCACAAAAGTTTAGACTATAGATTGTATGGGAATTAAAAGTAATGAATTTCCGATTAAACATTTAGGCAAATCTTTTTATTTTGTTTCATGTTTTTGTTGATAAACCCAAATCAAAAAGTTTTTTTACCAGGTTCAGTTATCGAATGGATTTCCAAGTCATAATTTTATCGTTCATTATAGAATTATTGGATTTAGATTTTATACAAAAGTGGAGTGAAAACCTTTTTAGTCTTACATCTTGAAAAATGGCTTCTTAAAAGTTTATAAATAACGTTACCACGTTCTAAAGATTGGTAGTATCATAGCGCAAGCTTTTATTCAATTAATTTATTTGAATATTCATCTAATTTGTTCATAATTCCAAAATATGAATTAAATCCATCTTGGTTTTGAATATTAGTATTTACAAATAAAATTCGCCCGATCTTATTTTTTTGATTAAAGAACATTAAAGTTGAAACTCCAGGATCTCCACCAGTGTGACCTATATTATTAAAAGAAGAAAAGCCCATGAAAATACCTGAATTATATTCGTCATCATAGGGATTTGTTTTGTCTCTTTTTTCTGCAAAATTTTCACCAGTCAATTGTATTTTAAAAAGTTGCTTATAACTTTTTTGAGTGAGGATTGTTCCATTACCAGAATAACCTTTAATCAATTCAGTCAAGTATTTTCCTAAATCATTTAGATTTGTTATGAATCCGCCATCAGGATATGTAATTAATGAGTAATATGGTAGTTCGTTTTCTATATCAGAATATAGGGTTGAAACGTTTTCAAAATTGACAGTTCTATAGCTCCAACCCGAATTAGACATTTGTAAAGGTTTCAAAATATGCTCAGTCGTAAAATCCGCGTATGACGTATTCGATACAATCTCAATAATATATGCACATAGTGTGGCACCAACATTTGTATATTCAAAAAACTGACTAGGTTTGTTCTTTGTAAATGCATTTTTATGATACCATTTTCCATTTGTAGATAAGTAGTTTTTTAAAAACTCAGAAAGAGTAATTTTGGTGTGATTAGGATTAAAACTTTGAGGAATATTCTCTAATTTCATTGACAAGCTATCTATTTTATCTTTTAAGATATAAGATTTACTCATATAATTTTCAGTATCAATTATTGATGAGGTATGTATTGCTAATTGTCTTATGGTTATATCAATATCTGGAAAATGTGGATTTTGAACTTTAAAAGGAAGATATTTATTTACGGGGTCATCTAAATGTAAAAGGCCTTTTTCTTGAGCTTTCATTAATGCTAAGCCAATAAATGTCTTAGAAACAGAAGCAATGGGTTGTAGTGTGTTTTCGGTATAAGGTTTCTTAGATTTTACATCTGCAAATCCAAATCCTTTTTTGTACAAGAAACCAGTAGAATCAACAATCGCAACTCCTAATCCATTAAAATAGTTTTTGTTTAACTTGTTAATTTCAATCGTTAGACTATCCTTTATTGGTTGGCGGTCTGAAATTTCTTTTGCAGTCTTTGGTTTTTGTTTACAGGAAGTGATTAATAAAAATCCTAAAAGTAATAGTAGTATTTTATTCATTATTCTGTGTTTTAAAACAATTTATTAGTATTACCGATTTTTGTTCTTGTTCGTTTAGTGAATAAATAGTAGTAGAATTCATATACGAGCTTTTCGGTTTTATAAAGTTTTTGAATTTACAAAAACCAATTTTGTTTAAGCACTAAAAGCATAGAATTTACATAGTATTATCCATTGTTTTTTTTAAATAGTCCTCGATTACTTTTTCTTTACATCTGTCAGAATTCCATATTAGACAACCTTGGCAATCAACAATAACATCAATATTATATTTTTTAGAGTATTCTCTTTTTGTTCCTTCAATATCACATCCAAGTCCACCTGTGGATATTACAAAAATCTTATTATCAGAATTCTCTAAATGTTTTTTATAATTTTCACACGACAATTTGTGAAAATAACTTTTCAGTTCAGCTTCTTTTTTTAATTCATAAACTGTTGAAAAAATCATTAAGTTCGGGGCGATACTTAAAAAAGCTATTAAATAAATGCATTTTATTATTATTCGTTTTTTTGCTATAGCATATATAATAATAAGTAAAATCAGAGTTACTAAAGTTAAAATCGAAAGACTTTTCCATAATGGATTGAAATACATCAAGTGATAGTCATTTGCTAATTTTCAACCATAGAAAGTTACAATTAGAGTAACGATTGCTGTAAAAAGAGAGATGAATATTTTTTTTGTGATCAAGGGTAGTTTTTAATGTTGTTGTCAACGCTGTTGTAGCCAGTTTATTCTTTGTAAACATATAGTCTTATTTCATTGTGATTGCCAAAATCAAATAAGTACGCATTAATTCCTTTTTCATTTTTCCACCTAATTTTTCTTTGACCGCTTTCCTCCGTAATATTTCCAATCGGATTTCCTAAAAGACTATTTATTGTTTCTGAAAGGTATTCAAATTTTTCGTCGAATTTATTTTTGACATCATTTTTTATTTCTGGATTAATGCCAAAGTTTGACTCATTAAACGTCTCCCAATTAAATGAAATTACTTTAATGTTGTGATTTTCTTTGGTATAGAAGTAATTTAATTTTCCTTCAAAATATGGACATTCAATTCTTCTATAACTTATCGGATCACCAAATTTAAATCCTTTTGTATTTGGATAAATTCCTTCTCCAAGTGACCAAAAATGTCCAAGTGAGACATCTTCTGAATTAATAGAATTCTCATATTTTGTCATTTTACCAAGTTCAAAATTTTTATTCCTATCAAATTCTGAAATAGCTAATTCAAGATAAATTTTAAACTCTTGTTTTCCAAATTCAATATTCTTGTCAGCATTTTTAATACAAGTGGAATCTATTTTTGTCTCAATTAGTAATGTTTGAAAATTTTCTTTTGGAATGGATTTAAAGCTCTTAAAGTCGATTTCTTCTATTTGATAAGACCAATATTCAATTGATTTTACACCTTTAAAGAGGGTAGAAGTGGATGTTTTTTGGAATCTTCTTTTATGTGGTGTTTTGATTCTTATATCATAGTCAAGATTCTCAGTCAATCCACTTATTAAAACAAGCATTGAATTTGTGTTTTTTCCAAACTTACCGTTTGCAAATACTCCAATTATTTCATTTTCTTTTGGACTTGACTTGATAATTGAGTCCATATTCGAGATATCTATTATTTCATCAAAACTATTGGTTTTTTGAATTTTGAAATTCATATTCTTATTTAGGCTATCAAATTCAATTGTAAAAATAGTTCCTAATTCAATTTTTTGAGCAAAAGTTAAAATTGAAGTGATAAGTAAGATACTGGTTACTATTTTTTTCATTTATCTTATAGGTAACATTCGATATAAGAAACATAGAGCAGGAGATAAGCACTTTTATTTCCGTTTATTATTTAGCTAAATATAAATATTTTGTTTTTATCTTTTTTATTGAAAATGCCAAATTTTTATACTTGGCGACTTTCCAAAAATACCCAAGCTTTATTTTTATCAAAGACTTGCGCTATTTTTCTTAGCAGTTCCTATTTTTTCGGCAAATACAATTTCATATTCTCAATTTCCAACTCATCCAAGTGTCCCATTTTGCTTTTATCTTTTGTAATTAAGTGTAAATGAACATTTGAGTCGTGATGTATGAAAACCCCCTTGTGTTCCGTTGAGAAGAACCCAATGATAGTTGCTTCTTCATTTTTTAATTTGTAATTGGTTTGTCCTTGATGAGCTTCTTTGGGAGATGAAACTTTTGTTCCTTTTGGTAAATTTTGAATATGAATAATTGCTTTTGATATTCTTCCTGTAAGCTTGAAAGCAAAAGGTCTTTTAAAGTCAGTCGTCTTTTCATTAACTAATTTTTCAATGTCTTTAATAGACTTGATGTTTGAAGCTAATTCTATTTCATTCCATTCGGTTACGTTGGTATACACCAAGAAAGGCGCCGATACATCAAATGTTTTTTTAACTATCATAGTTGAATCAGATGTGACTTTTGAAACATAACTTTGTCCATTATCTATAAGTAATTCTCCTGTCAGATAACTTTCAGGTCCAAGCCCATAAAGCCCTTTTTTATTAGAAATGGTGTCGAGATTAATATTTCCATCTAATTCTCCTTCCCACATAACATTTTTCATTGCACCTACAATAGTAATGTCCGAATATGTTTTATTGGAGTTGGTTTTCTTTTTGTCAGAATTACAACTAAATATTACGACTGTTATAATTCCAAGGATTATTTTTTTTATCATTGATTTTGGTTTTCTCAAATTATCGGTAATGTTATTGTGCACGAAACCTAGCTTGTTATAAGATTCTATATTATGGGTTTAGTACATAATCAATTTTTTTATGATCAAATATTTTTTATTTTTTTAACCAAATTTAAAAAAATTGGTAGTCTTTGGAGATAAGCATTAACTTTATGGTTTATAATTCACTATTATATTAACTGTATTTTAAAAACTGTGCTAGGCATTGGCTTTTATTTTTATTTTTTTCTACCAAGTAGCCTCGATAGAAAACCTTGCTTTACTCTTTTCTCAACTATCCAAATAGGTTTGTCTGAAGGTCTTATGATTTTTGTATTTGGGCCCGATTTTCCCCAAGCAAAACCAGTTTTTATTGGTTCATTAGTCAAATCTGCAATTAAAAACATCTCGGGTAATTTAATATGTCTCTTTTTAAAGTCATAATCCTTTTCATTTTTTTCCATTATTCCGACTTTTTCATCCCAAATCTCCATTACTATTTTTTCGTGAATGATGTGTAAATTAGATTGATCTTTATTTAATCCGAATTCATCAACGTGTTTTATGAATTCAGATAAATTTTCAGAATGCTTTACAATTACTGCTGGATCGTGACATACATAATAAACAGAGTTCCAATTTCCCTGTGAATCGATATCTAAAATCCAAAAATTACCGAATCCGTCTCCAGCCAATTGAATTGAGTATGGAAACATTTCTTCAAATCCAAAATTTCCAAAAGTGTCAAAACGGATTTCTTCAAGGCTGCAGAATTCAAATCCCTTACAGAATCTTAATAGATCTTCAATTTCCTTTGGCAAATTATTAGTTGGAAGTTGATTTCTGAGATTTTCAATTTCAATATCCATCATTCCGTCTAATAATTCAATTTTGTACAAATCTCCATCTTCAGATTCGTATTGATTTGTGAGAATAGATTCTAGTTGTTCTCTTGGTGTCATTTTAGTTCATATTGTTTTTAGTTTGTGTCTAATGCCAAATATAAGAATCTACGCAAGGTAAATATACCAGAACTATTCGATCTGTCTACGCATTTTTATTTCTTGTTTAATCTATAAAAATTTAGCGTTGTTGCAAAAAAGAAATGACCTTTGGATTTAGCTCCAAACTTTGATATTCATTGTCAATTTTCATTAAAACAACTAAAAAATATATCGCCTTGTGGAAAAGGTTAGTTGTGCAATGATTACGATTGTTACCAACAGTGTTTTTTATTTTGTTCAATAAGTTTATTTCTGATTGTGTTAGTATATTTTTCTTTTTTATGTTTGGTAAAGATTTAAAAAATACTCAAAAATCAATATTCATTTATTTAAAAGTGTAAAAAAATATAAAAAAAGTGATTTTAATTTGGATTATCATCTACTAAATAACCATTAAATACATATCCTTCTTTCGCATATGTATTTAAGGTGTTTAATTTAATGGCAACCCAATCACCAGTAATACTTTCATTTTTATCTTCATCATAAATTGTTAACTCTTGATTTGTTCTTTTTATAACGTTAACTTCTTCTCCATAGTTTAATTTATGTATTACTTTACCTTTTTTCCCAGGTTGATCTCTACATAAAAGTCCTTTTCTTGCTGATACATATTGTATGTAATCAGTTTCAGAATAACTGAAATCAATATCGTTGGTAGATATATAATCAAGGTATAATGTGTTTTCAAGATAAATAACTATACCTCGACTATTAAAAGCTTCTCCTATCCTTCCATAAGCATCAGGTATATATTTTTCAATTATAACACCATCACCTCTTGCAGAATAGAAGGTTTTACTTTGAGAAGGAATTATATACTTGTCCGAATAGATTAAAGAATCTGTAGGTATCAATTCTTTCCCATTGTTTCTTAAAAATATAACTTTTGATTTATGGAATGAATGGTCTTGAGTATTTTTAAAACCACAAAATACTAATGCATCCAAAGAATTATCATAATCGAAATCAAATGTAACTATATGATTACTCATAATGGATATACCTTTTGAAGATAACAAGTCTACATCTAATGTCTTTTTTATTTTTATTTCAGCTTCACGAATTATAGAAGCTTCATCATTTGATAATAATTTATTTTCAATTTTAGTCTCTTTTTTATCACATTTAATAAAAAATACAATACAACTAAAAGTTAAAAACAATTTGCGTGGTAGGTTCATTTTCTTGAAAATTTTAATAACTTGGTACTGAAATCAATTCGTAAATGCAATATTCTGATTAACTGATTTTTTGCATTGTTTGTAACAGGAATTATATACCCTATTGTAGTTATTTGTAACCGCATATTATTATACTATTTGTTCTAATTGTAAAGAAGCATACATTAAACTATATAAAAAAGAATATTCCTACATCAAAAATAATGTTCTTTTTGTGGTTTACAACATATTTATTTTATGCCCAACTCTATTAAAGCTTTTTTATAATAATAAACTAGACCTCACATCATCCTGCCTTCTTTTATAAACTCTTTTTTAATACCTTTTAATAAATCTTCGCGACTGATGATGGTTGTTTTCTTTGCTATAGTTTGGATACTGGCATACTGTATGGCGTTAACAATATTTGATCCTGTAATATCATAATTGGTAGCTATATTATTTAGATCAATATCTTCAGCAAGTGATGCTTTTTCTGGGATATTATGTTTCCATAGCGCGAGACGTTCTTTTGTATCAGGATTTTTGAATTCTATAATCGATTGAAATCTTCTGGTAAAAGCAGTATCAATATTTTTCTTAAAATTTGAAGCTAAAATAACTAAACCACTATAGTTTTCAATCCGTTGTAAGAGGTAAGAAACTTCTTGATTAGCATATTTATCATGTGCATCACGGGTTTCTGTACGTTTTCCAAAAATAGCATCTGCTTCATCAAAAAACAGAATCCAATTCTTGTTTTCAGCTTTGTTAAAAAGATTAGCGAGGTTTTTCTCCGTTTCTCCTATAAATTTAGAGACGACCATAGATAGGTCAATGCGATATACGTCTTTACCCGTATGTTTGCCAAGTAAGGTAGCGGTTAATGTTTTTCCAGTTCCCGGAGCGCCATAAAACATCACTCGATATCCTGGCTTGATCCGCTTGCCCATATCCCAATCTGTTTTTAGTTCTTTTTCATAGTGTAGCCAGGTTTCAATTTCGCGAATATGATCCATTGTTTCCATATCAAGAATAAGATCATCCCATTCCAGTTGCGTAGTAATACGTTGCGCTGGAAATTTTTCGCTAAGTTCCGGATGCACAACTTTTTCTTTTGTAATCCAAAAAAGGTATTCTTCATCTAGTACTAAACGACCGCTCATTGCTGGTTCGCCGTGAATAGGTTTATCTAAAGAAACAATATTATTCTTTTTAAAGACGTGTTGGGCTTCAAAAATGGAAGACACCTCAATTCTTTGTTGGATATGAGTGCCTGCCAAAATATATAAAACTGTTTCTCCCGTAGGAAATATACCTCGGTAGTGTGTGCCTTTAATACCTCCAAATTCAGGAAGCTCTCCACCATCAGGAAAATAAGTAGCTAGTATAGAACTTAAAAATCCTGGCAATAGATGTGGTACCAGTGCTAGTAATAGAACAATAGTTTCTGTTTGTGGTAAATTGGTTTTTTTTATAAATCTGGAAATAGAAGAATCATCAAATTTCTCGGGTTCATACGTTGGGAATTTTGGAGTGTCTTCTGTTAATTCAGTCTGCAATCGATAGTGGATGACTGCTGCTAAAAACTCAAAAGGAGGCAAGGGTTCTGAAGTACGCTTCATTACTAATTTTTATACTTGTTATACGCATCTCTCAGTTTGGTATCATATTTATTTTTCTTATAACCCGGACCATTATATCCTTTAGCAAAAGCTTCCCAATCTTTATTTTTCAGGTGTCTGATAAGATTATTTACTTCGAGAAATTTACCAAAGGCATCCAGATGTTTTCCTTCATCTTCATACATATCAGAAACAAAAGAATCTATAGAATCATATCCTAAGCTTTTATAATGAAAGCCCATAATCTGAAATGATCCCCAGGATGCAGAGGCATAAGCAGCATTACGTACTGCGGGGAGATCACTTATTCCAGCAGCTTTTTCTAATCGGTCATACTCACCTGCGCCTCCTTTATAATGCGATTTTACCCAGAATTGGTATAAAACATCTGCGGTAACTTCATTTTGATAATCTGTAGGATTGAGCCCCACTTTTTGTAATTGCTTCCAGAATATATGACCTTCGAACAAGATCACGGGTCTGCCATCAATTAGAAACCCTTTTCCGTTACTTTCTACTTCATTTACCGCTTTTATAGCAGCTAGTTCGATAGTATATTTGTTTGCAAAATCGATTAAATCCTGCTCAGATAGTAATTTATCCAGAGATTCCAGCGTGGCTTGTTCTGCCGCAATCAATTTTGTCCAGGTTTTTAGTCCAACGATACCGTCTACAACAAGTTTGTTTTTTTGCTGAAAATCCCGAACCGACTTATCTGTATCCAGACCAAAATAGTTAGAGACAAATACTTGGTATCCTAATTTGACTAATATCTGTTCGAGAAAATTAACTTCTTTTCCTCTGGATCTGTATCGTAATGTTTTCATAGTTGGTTTCAATTGTTGTTATATGTAAGTAAGTTACAAAAAGAAATGTAGAACCAGCATCTCTATTTATTAGCAGAAATTGTTGTGGTGCCTTCACTGGTTCTTTCTTTAGCTAATTCATCTAAACTTGCCTGATAAAATATGTCTTCCTGAATACCATCTTCAAATAATTTCCCCTTAGTCGCTGTATTTTCAACTACAAGATAGGAAGTGTTAAGAAATTGACCAGGGATTCCTTTCATGTCTTTACTAATCGCAGATCTTAGCGATTTTACAATTTTCTTTTTTGCGTCATCTTTAAGATGATTATTGAGGTCGTCTATCTTGTTTTCAGAAAGGTCTTCTGTAAATTCTTTTTTTAATATTTTTTCAAGCTCACTAGGGTTTTCAACTTCTTCACTTATTTCTGCAGAAGTTTTCATATCATACTTAAAACTGGCATCTTTTTGTTGTAATATTTTAGCCAGTTCGTTTTCTTTTCCTTTCATGTACGCACTACCTGTATTATATTCTTTGGTAGCTAAAAGAACATTCAATCCCTCATTGAATCCAGAACCTCCAAATCGATCCCCAATAAGATGCGAATTATGAAAAAAACTATTACCAGAATCAGTTTTTCCTCTGCCATGTTCTCCTGGTTTAAATTTCAGACCGGTAGCAGAGACTGTTCGGTGTTGTTTTTTGTTTTTAGTTTCATTTAATACTTCTTCTACAAATGAAATATCTACTTTAATGACAGGTCCGGGATTGTTATTAATTGTTTTTGTTACATATCTTGCTTTGTATACGCCCGTTCCATCCTGTCCTATAATTATTTTATCGGGTTTATATTTGTCGTGCTCTTTTGTATATTCTCTTTCTTTTCCTATTTCTAATATATCATTATTGATAAATATGGGTGGGGACAAAGTAGCATCATGGCGACTGATATAAAAAGTTGGATTATCAGTTCCACTTTTTTTAATAGCAATTTTGTAATTTGTGCCTTCGACAACCGATTTAAACCCTGCTAAATATCTGGGTTCTCCTCTTCTTGTTATAATACGTTGTCCTACATATTTTCTTATTTTTCGCGGTATCTCGAATATATTATCTAATTTGTCCAGTAGTTGTACGAGTATATTTTTTAGATTTTCTTCTTTTTTCTCGATGGAATCATCTCCTTGCTTTGCTTTTTTCGTGTTTTGCTCATCTTGTGGTTTTTTCTGAGCTGTTCTTATTAATTCTTCTACTTTGCCTGCTTCCAGATTTACATCACTATTCAGGGATTTTGCTTGTGCAATTAATTGTTGTGTTTTAGTTTTGTCTGCTTCATCCTCTAGTTTATCTGCTTTCTTATCCCATCGTTTAAATTTGTTCTCCAAGGTTTCTGGTGTGCTTGCCATCATTACATTAGCACCTTTACCCGAGGTGTCTATCCATAGTTTATGTCCTTCTTTTCCTGCCTTAAAGGGAACTACTTTTCCTACTTCAGTATCTTTTAATTTACCAGAAGCGATATCCTTATTTTTTTGTTTTTTATTTTTCTTTCCTTGTTTACGCGAGAATAATTTTTTACCCCATTTTTTAGCTTTAGCGATCATCTTATCCATTGCCTTATCAACTCTTTTTCTGATCTTTTTAATGATCTTTTGTACTTTTTGAGTCAGTCCGGTAATCCCCAGAAGTGATGCCAGAAAACCTATCATAACAGGCAAGGCTTTAGCAAGTGCCTTTTCTATACCTTTTGCTACGCCGGCAACATTACCTGTTGCTAATTCGCGGATGCTATTGGTAAATGCGGTAACGAGTTCAAAAATCTGAGCGGCGCGCTCTACAAAGAATTTTACAATATCAATAATCATCATGGCTGCTTTGACAAAAGCTCCTGCGGGGTTCATTAATCCTATAATCCATTTGATACCTGCCTCTACAACCTTAGAAATGATCATATCCCGGATGCCATCCATGACTGTTTCTTTAAGATCCGTAAATGATTCTTTAATATACTCCCAGATTCCGGCAATTCCTTTTTCGCGAATGATCTGGAACATCTCAAAACCGGTTTCCATAGCTTTTACTACCGGTTCTCCTATAAGTTTTACGGCTTTTGCCCTAAAATAGTCCCAGGTGAGTCCCATAATCTGCATAGAAAGATCAAAAATACCGCCCAGACTGAATAAGTTTTTTGGTAATGTAATCCCAACACCTCCCAGAGATCCGGTAAGCCATTCTATCAATCCCGTAATCAAATGTTTCTTAATATTGGCACCAAAATTCAGAAAACCTTCTTTGATTCCGGTGATTAGATTACTCAAAAATCCAATAGGATCTTGTATGATAGCACCCACAGCCTCAATCACGGCAACTAGTAAGTTGACAAACAAGTCTTTGATCGCGATGATGGCATCCACAACCGCTTTTAGTGCTGTAAAAGCAGCCTCTATCCAGGTGGCGCTGACACTTTCTTTAATACTATCAAAAGATGCTCTGAGTGAATCTACGTTTTTTTTATAAGATGTTGCTAATTCCTGTGCCAGTTCCTGTTCTTTTTCGCGTACGGTTTCTTCTAGTGAATCGTATTGCCCACTGAATTGCTCCATGGCATCTCCTGCAAGTTTTTTCTGATCCTCATCAAGGTCATTAAAATAATCTTCGCTCTCCTTTCTGCCTTCATTAATTAAAGCAATAGAAGCATTCAATTCCTCAGCGATAAGTGTGGCAATTTTATCCAGCACACTATCCATTTTACTTATAAATCGTTCTTTTTCTTCTACAAATACTTTTTCAATAGCTACTTCATCCGCGCCAAAAATAGCATCATCAATGGTAAACCATCCATAGATATCACTAAGTTTTTTCTCCACATTTTTTTCGAAGGTATTTTTAGCACTTTCTGCTTCTGTACTAAAATAAAGATCTACTCCTTTGGATAGTAATGATAGTTTTTTTTCTACAGCTGTTTTGGTATCATTATATATACCCTCCAATTTCTTGAAGATGATTTTTTGTTGCTGTCCATCAGTTTGCTCTTTAGAGAGTTGATTAGCTCCCACATTGACAAAAGAACCTGCACGATCAGCAAACATACCATTGAGTCCTTTGCTACCTTGCGCAGCTGCTGTGCCTTGTGCGCCATTTAGTATAACACTCTCTTTACCACGATATTTCTTAGGGGCTTCTGCCGCTTTTTGCTTAGCATCATTAGTAGATTGTAATGCGCCGGTAAATTTGGGTTCATTACTCTTGGCGAGTTGATCTTCTGTCAGCTCGTTTTCTGCCATATACTCATCCAGTGAAGCACTTTCGTCCTCCATAGAGATTTCTGAACTGTGTTTCTTCTTGGGGACAGAACCTTTGGCATCAATAGGTTTAGGTGCTTTACCAATAGGATCAAATGGTAGTTTCTCTTCTTTTTCTGTTGGTAATCCGCTGGCAGGTGGTTCTTTTTGTTTTATTTGCTCCGCCATCGGTCCGGATAGTTTTGCATTTTCATCCTTTACCTGACCAGAAATATCTTTTTTTACTTTATCTATCGGTTTCTCTTTTTTGAATTTTTCTGCACCTGCTTCATTTGTGGGTAGATCAGCTTCTAAGGTTTTGAGATTTTCTTTTAAAAGAGTTTTAAAGGTTGCTGCAGTAAAAGGGGTTTCTTTACTTTTTTCTGCTACAGCATCCATAGCACCGATATGCTGGAGCTGATCATTTTTTTTAGATTGATCACTTTCTGGTAATTTTGCTGCTTTTTCTACTTCTGCTACTTTTTCATTTGCCGGTTTATGGGTTTGTTGTTCAACAGCGCTTTTTTCTATATGTGCTATCGTTGCCTGAAATTTTTTATCCTTTGCAGGATTTGTATTGGTAGGTGTTATTTTTCTTGGGGTCTTTTCTTTTGGATCTTTTTTTTCTTTCTTTTTGCTTTTTATAGTTGTAGCTTTTGCGTTCCCTGTACTTCCTGAAGATTTGGCCTTTTTCTGTAAAACAATTCCTGATCCGGAGGAAGAACTCTCTGATGTTTTTTTCGATGTTTTTTCTGATTTTTTGTTTTGGTTAGTAGCATTCGCTTCTTTTTTAGCCTTTCTTTTTTCCTTTTGAGATGGTTTTTCTTTTTTCTTTTTTTCGATAGTACCAGACTGCTCTTTTTGTTCTTTTTTTATAGTTGCTACTGGTGCGATTGCTACTTGCTCAATTATGGGTTCAGAAACAGGTTTAGGAACAGGAGTTGTTTTTTTTTCTGTTGGATTTTTTTTTGTTACTACTGGTTTGGTTATAAAAGGAGCTGTTGCTTTCTTCTTTTCTTTTTTTCTTTTTTTTGGTTTTTGTTTTGTAGGAATAAATGATGCTCCCGAAGAATCAGGTGCTGATGTGGTGGTAGTGTTTTGTATTTTTGCTACTCTCATGATTTCCATTTGATGTGAAATATTCCTTTAATCCAAGGCAATATGATCATTCCTAATCCCCAGGGTAGTTTTTTTAGTAATATATCCTGTGCCAGATGATTTGCTTCAATATGAATGTTTTTGCCTCTATATTCAATCGTACCTTGACGTATCAGAAACATAGACCTGAGTGCGTCAATACCACTTTTTTCTAAAACTGTCCAGTGTTTTAATACGGCTTTAAGCAATTGGTTGCAGATATTTTTTTCTTCTTCGGATAAAGGATTTTCTCCAAAAACGGGCTGTTCTAATGGGATACCAAGGATTATTTTTTCTGTTAAGACGTGGAGATCCTTACAGGTATCATTGCCAGTTGCCAGATAATAGAGTAATTGGATTCCTTTGTCGGGATTTATAATTTCTTTGTCGACCAGAATCCCAGCCTCTTTAAAAAATTCACTTAGAAAAGGATGTAACATAAACAAGCCTATATTTTCTCCAATAATAGTTGTGTTTTCTAACGGCAATCGTTCAGAATCTCTTGCTTCCTTTTGGGGATTATTATGATTTTCTCTTTTGTTTTTTGTTAAAGCATCCACATCGCTTTTAGTTGGATGTTGATCTTCTGTTGGTGTAGAAGAATTTTTAGTAACATCGGGTGTTATAATTTTATCATTCGAAGAATATGAGGTACTCTGGATAGCACTGTTTTTTTTATCTTTTACAACATCATTTTGTTTACTATTTTGCCTATGTTTTGTTTTTTCTTTTTCTGTAGGTATCTCAGAACTGGTAACATTTTGCGTACGTTTTAGTGATGTTTGATTTTTGTTGTTGATTTCTTCTTTAGGCAACTTAGATGCTGGTGTGGTTGTTATAGTTGTCAATGAGTCTTTTATTTCTGAATCTATTTTAATGGATTCTTTTGTTTTTAATTGACATTGTACCTGCATTACTAATGCTGTTAGCAAAAAAGTGGTTTTGGCATCGTTTGGATCAAAACTACCTACAGATGCCAGGATGGTATGTACTGTTTTAGAAAAACGTTCTGCGCTGTTGCTTGTACATAGCAAAGTCTTCCATATTGCTATCTGTATAGTCCTATCTTTTTCGGGAGATATTACTGCCCATAATGCACTAAGAAATTGAGTAATGAAATTGGTGTTTTGGTAAAATTTTTCGTTTTCAAAGAGTTTCTGAAACGCTGTTTCACTGGTGTCGAATAGTAATATAAACCGTTTAGCAACTCTAATATCAGTAGCGATAAGATGCAGTACGGTATCTACAAATTGTTTACTTAATTGATGTATATCTTTACTCCATTGTGCGATTGATTTGATTTCAGATATATTGGTATTGTATCCGTTTTTTAAATAATTTAAAATAAAATCAGTAACCAGACTTGTCGGAACTATACGTGTAGCTGAAGGATTAGCATGCGTTGTGTTTTGTTGTGCAATTTTTGTTTTTTCTTCTAAAATAGTGTTGAATTGCCTGAGGAGCATATATTCTATGGTTTCAACTGAAAACTCTGTGCATAAAATAGTAATGTTTATCTCCGGAATGATACATTTCATTCCGGGGTGATTGGCATTCCAGCTATCTAATTGTCGTTCGATTTTTGGCAATATGTGATTTTGTATCATGCGATTACACGTAATCTCCATAGACTCTTCTGCCTCAATATTATTGAGATTGCAATCAAATGTTATGTTATGGATCGTATGCATTAATTGAAATTAAATAGATCTCTAAACAGTGCTCTTAAATTTTCTGATTTAGAAGTATATGCATCATAGAATTCCTGACTGATGAATTCATAGTCTCTGTTATTTTCTTCAAAGGTTCTTTTGTCTTTTGCAATCACATTTTCGAATGCATTAATTTGCGCTGCTAGTTTAGCTACATCTTCATCAGAACAACATCTTATTAATTCTAAAAATAAAATTGCTAATGCTTCGTGGATGAGTAAGAACTCGGTTAGAAATTCTTTTCTATCATTATTTTGAATATAATTTTCAGAAAGATCCTGCAGTAATGCATTGATCATATCCAATACTGTTTTTAATGTATCTTTATCATTAAAATCATCTTCTTTTAATTGTGAAGCACTGGTATATAAGTTAAAGGTAGGCCTGATAATATTTTCGGCAAAATCAGTTCCAAATTCTGTGTTTGCTGTTTTTTCTTGTGCTCTTTTTAATACATCATTTATGGGATACCTATTTAATCTATCGCCAAATTCCTCAAAGCATAGATCCTCATTATCGACAGTCACAGGAATATCTAATTCAATTAAATAAGAGTTACTACAAGCTGCAGATGGATTGTTAACACCTAGTTGCAACTTAATTCTTACCTCTATTCGTCCTTCTATTATAGAGAATTCTGAGATGAGTGTATCAGAATTACTTATCAATGTACCATTCTCATCCAGCCATTGATAGGTTAAATATCCAAGAGCGTCATAAGGAGTAATAGGAGTTAGTGATACTTGTGCGACTTTATTGTCAATATCAATCTTTATAATTTTAATGGTACTGTTTTCTGAAGTATTAAAATGCTGAGCATTAGGGATTTTATACACCTGAGCGGTTTGTGTAACGGCTTGGTTATTCACTTTAAAAGTCAGTAAAGCATCCAGTAGGGAATCCTGAACTTCATTGGGGTCAAAGGTATTGTCATTTTCGATAAATGATGTGCCTTGGTCTGATGTTACTATTCCATTTTCTGGTGTTAGTAAGAATGGAACTAATGCTACATTTTGATCATCTTCAAAACAGAAAACATCGGGTGTTAATTCCAGCCCCACTTCATCAGGGATTGTAGTGATTTTTTCACGGATTCTAATGGGTACTATAGTGGAACAAGTAGCATCGGGGTTATTAATCCCTATTTCTAATTGTAGCTCTTTAGAAATTTGACCTTCTACTATGGGTACATCTATTTCCAACACACGGGATATTCCAATTTTTGTTCCGTTTTCATCTGTCCATGTATATGTTAAATATCCTTTGTCTTGATAGGGTGTGGTTGGAGTTAGTGTAACAGAAGCTGATGGATTATCGCTACTACTATCATCATTAATGGTAATGGTGATTTCTGGATTAGTACTACTGTTAAAAATAATTGCATCCGGAATTCTATATACTGTAGCCGTAGTGGTTACAGGGGTTTCGTTTACCTTAAATGTGATAGGGATTCCTAAAAGTGCGTCAGAGACAACATTAGGATCAAACTTATTTTCTTTATTCATAAAATTAGTTCCTTGATCTGAGGTGATCACTGCATCATCGGGAGTAGGTGTAAAGGTTCCTTTTTCTATAATCTGTCCGTCTGTGATACAATACACGGTAGGTTGCAGAAGTACACCGGGCAAGACCGGAGTTTCTTGTTGGATAATAATCGTATGAGGCGGGCAATCATTACAACACAAGTCATGGTATGCAAAATCTGCAATCACTTTATTAGAGAACAAACCAGTAGTAGTATCACGTCCGCCATAGACAATAATAAAAGTTCCACCTTTAGGAACACCTGCCATGTGCTCGATACCCGGATTGTTTTTAATAAGATTGGATAGCGTAAGCTGATCAAAAATATTCTTTTTTCGGGTTTCTATTTCGGTTAATAACCATTGTATTTTAGATTTAAAACAGCATAGCTTAGAGAGTTCATAAATCATGAATTCATACATGGTATCTCTGGAGTTTTCTCCAAATGTTTTGTTGTTTTTGGCTGTTACTATATCTTCTTTTGCTTTGTTAAGATCAAAACATAATTGATTAAGTGATGCCGTAAAGCGATCCAGAGCTGTAGGTTCTGTGTATACCTGTAGATCGTCGACAAACTGATCGTGTACAGTATATAGATCTACAGCAATTTTTGTAGGGTAATCCACGTAGATGAGTTCTTCTTCTGCATTATCGTAGCCTCCTACTTCTTTAATCATATATTCTTTTGCTACCTTATATAAAATTTCGGAATCTGTGCTGTTTGTAGCTTGTATAGCATATTCTGTTGCTACTGCAATCAGCTTAGACGCTCCTGATGTTTCTGTAGTTGTCATCTTGTTCATCGGCGAGATTGGCGTATCGGGATTCGTGGTAGTTCCTACTGTTTTTGTACGATCTTGCTCTGATGCTATTGTGTGGTAATCCAGATAATTGGTAGTGGTAGCATTTTGCCCAAGATTCTGATAATTATACTTATTAAAAAAATCAGATCCGTTTTTTAATAAACATTGAAATTCATCCTGCCATGCTTTGAGTAACGTTTTTAGATCTTCAAACTGACAACTGTATGTATCAAGATCAATTGTTTCTAATGCGGCACCGATGCTAATGGCTTTTACATGAAAGTTAAGGTTATAATCGGTTTGTAACTGCGCTAATTTAGAAAGAACGCTGGTATAGGTTTTACCTAAATGTCCCTCAATACGATAAAAATCGTGTCCTGCATGACTATAATTTAATGGATTCTGAATAGCATCAATATTCAATAAGTTTGATTTGTGATAACATAATTGCGCATGAGCTCTTCTGTTAACGATATCTTTATAATTCCAGTTTTTGGTAAGGGTATTTTGAGCTTTATAATAATAAGGAATACTTCGTTTACTGAGGATATGCTCATAATCTCTGGATGGAGTTATTTTTATGGTGATATTATTAAATGCTGTAGAACTAGGTTTACCATTAACTACCAACGCACCATTAGACGGAATTGAATATTGATCTAATTGACTATAGAATCGAATAATGAGGCTTAGGACTTGCAGTAAGTTTTCATCATCGGTAGCTACGATATGAGAAGGGTAGAAGTCATGTCGCGTAAATTCTCTTTTGTCTGCGTTGATTGCTCCAAGTAATAAATGTTTTGGAAATGCGGTAGTATTAGGCACACAATCGGCATTGATATGTAGTAATAAAGAACGGATTTCATGATAAGTTTCTATGAGATCTTTTAGAAAATCATAGCGATATTGTATATCCAGTACAGGATAATTGTCGATTGTAAGTAAGGGTTCAAAACGTGTTATGACATTACTTTCTGTAATAGCATATCGTTTTACATTCAACCGATTGTCTAATTTGTCAATGATCTGCAAAAAACTATCTCGTAATAAAGTGACCGTATTATTACTTAGGATTCCGTTTTTATAAAGGGTATATATAGAATTCTGAGCTTTTGTATTGGTACTTTTTAAAAGTGGTCTTGTAACCGATAACTCTGGTAGGCTATCGTAAAAGGAACGCATTTTTTTATAATAAAAAATACTGTCTGCCGCTTCTGCAGTAAGTGCATCAAAACCATTTTGATCGGTGAGAACGAATTTAAGATTTTTATAAATATGCTCACCCGTATCATCACATCCACTACCGCTACAAATGCCAGGGTTCTCACTATAATTTTCTACGTAGGCGAGTAGATATAGTCCATTAAAATTAAATAAAGAGGAGAGCGGCAGTTCCCCGGTTAGAAGATCCGCCTCCTCTTGTGTATGAATCTCGAATATGTTTAATCCACTAAACCTGGCATAGTTTGCCCGATTTACAAATGAATTAGTAAAATATTGAAACTCATATTTTGCTTGCAATGATCCGGAAGTATTGACGGTAACGATATCACCATCTGTGGTTATTCCTACACCTGCATTTACTTTTATGGTAATGGCTCCTTCTTCGTTAGTTTCTACAAAGAAGTCCAGTCCACAACCTATACCTACACCAATAGTATTGATTCGTGATAATCTGTCCTGATCTTCAAAATAATCAATTATTTTATTCAGATTATGATGTGTGAGTACCTGATCTGGTACAAAACGATCATAGATATTATTGTTCGTATGCAACGTCTTTAGGTACGGTGTTTCAAAAGAAGTATCATTCATCACAGTATATTTTTTAAATTTTAGTAGTATCAATTATAAGGAACCCAGCGAGCTTCGGTTTAATATAATTCTGTTTTTATTTTCTTCGGTTTCTTCATTTTCGCAATAATGCAAGGTGCCACTGCCATAAATTGTATTGAGGTGACTCATAGCACACCATAATTCTTTTGTGGTGGTAAACGATGCGTGATAGTTATTGCTTTTATTGTTTTTAGAAATCAGGAATTTCTTCCATTTTTCTTGCAGAATTTCCATATCATTAGGTGGTTCTGGTTCTCCTTCTGCGTGATCAAGCATACCTTTCATGTGACCAATCCAGCAGATTCTGGGCAGTATATGCGCAGGTAATTCCCGGCGGATCAGTGCTTCCATATAATTTCTGAAATCAATATTAGAGAAACGCGATATCCACCCGGGAAATACAATAGTTATTTGATAAGAGAACGGGTCCAATGGACCACAACTATGACAATTTTCATCTACACATACTGGTAAGCAATCGTTTAATGTATTGGGAATGTTCTGTATATGATAGGGTAGTGCGAGGATGTTTTCGATTACATAAAATCCTTCTTCGCTTTGTATGTTGGCTATAAAATTCAATACTTTTTTAATTTCAGCCTCCGCATTATCCTGATTGCTAAAATACCGATTGTACTGTCTGCCGATAATATGTTCATCATCAGGATCGCTTGTATATTGTGGTGTTGTTAGTGCCACAAAGGTTTTAGTACCTGTGGATGTCGGCAGGAGCCTGAAATTTTCTGGATCAAAGGCATATTTTAGGGCAATCAACAGATTGTCTATGGCTTGTTGTTTGGTTTTAAAATCTTGTCTGGAGGAGAGATAGGTTTGATTACTATCTATAATCAGCCATCGATATTCTACCTCGCTATTAGCTCTGATATATTTTTCAATTCTAAGATGATTATTAAAAAGATTTTTACGTTGGTAATCAGCCATACCAGAGAGTAAGGCAATTCGTTTTTGAAACCCTGAAACATTATTTGTGTCCCATACATCGGGAGTATTTGTTTCTGTTTTAAGTCTGTAATTATATGCTAAACCTCGCTGTGAACTGATCACATCATATTGATTAAGAAAGGCATTTTTAGTTTTGATAATATCATCATCTACATTTTTTCCAAAAAGCTTGTACATCACGCTGGTATAATCCTCAAAAACTTCTGCAAATCGACTCAGTAGATGATCTAATAATTGATTCCGTTTAGTATTAAAATCTTCAAGATCATTAATTAGAGATTTTGTACTTCCGTCTGCATCTATTTCTAACGGAAGATTAGGATTGTTTTCATAAATCAAGGAGTCATTTATCAATGTTTCTATATCCTGTATGTCATCTACAGCGTTTAATATATAATATCTCTTGAGGTCATTGTCTCCTGAAAGTAAGGATTTGACTTGTCCTAAATGCGAAAAGTAGACGCTTAGAATTTGATCAAAAAATATTAAATATCCTTGTAACTGTTTTGCCTGTGTTTTTCTTAGTTCAGGTACTTTATCAGACAATCCATAGGTGGAGATTCCATAATTTTCTGGCAAATCGTGTTGTATTGTCTGGTAATCGGTAATCCCGGTATAGTTGCCAACTGGCATTGGCAGGTCTTCATAAGATTTTTTCTGATCTGATTTAAAAGTTGCTTCCAGTGCTGTTAGATATACTGCTGATTTTTCCTGATTGATACCCACCGGTAGTAATCCTTTTTTATAGGTCCAGGTACTTTTATCGCAGATCGCTGGTTTATGATTTTCTTCAATATGAATAATCCACGCATCGCTCTGTGCAGTTACTGGAGGTACACAATCTGATGATGGATTATTAGTGTCCGGAGGGCAGTTATCCATACTGATTTCTTCAATAAGCGATACACCTTCTATTTTCATGATAATATTGATCAGATCACTGCGACGTACTTCTTTACGTAGTTGGGTGTGCTCCAGATCTTCATTGATTATAAAACCGTTAGTCAATACAGGACCTTCAAAAATAGCGTCGGTTGTCAGTCCTTTTTCTTGTAATTGCTGTAAAGAATAGGTGGGAAGGGATGGCGAGAAATACTGTTCAATTTCGAACTGAATTTTAGCATGTACCCACTCTTCATCAGCTCCGTTTTCTAATTGAATTTGTACACAAATACTGATACATTGTTGAGGTACTTTTTTTATTTCAATCAGATCTTCGCATAGATTTCTGTTTTGATGATATGTTTCAAAAATTTCTTTATCAATAAGCACCTGATCCGCCTTTTTATCATAATCCACTAACAGGCAATACAATCCCTTTGCATTAAATTCTGTGGTATTAAAAATGGTGTTTTCTATGGGTTTAAAATCTATTTTTGGAGCCTCAGGGTTACATTCCAGATGCATGGTTAGGTTGTATGGTATTAGCCAGACATTTTTAACTCCATCAATGTCAATAAAAAGTTTACGATAGTCATCCTGAGTTACTGGCTCGCAGGTTAATATTTTTAAGGCACTTTTAAATTGCTCATGCATCTGTGATTCAGAATTATTGGGCATGGCTACCAGATCTTCAATGGGTTGATTAATTCGTAATCCCAGATCTGTAATTGCATAACATAATAGCTCCATGATTGTAATCCCCGGATCATGAATGTTATAATCAGTCCATAGTTTTCTGCCCAGATCCTCAATATATTTTTGTCCCTGATCTCTTAACCAGGAAAAATCAAGATCATTCTGATAGTTGATGTTCTTTGGGATTTCGCTATGTTCTTCTATAGTATACATATATTGACTATTAGTTATGTGAGGGTATGATATGAGATGATGCAGCTACAGATGTCAAAATACTTTTTTCATCTGTTGGGGATACCTTTTGTTTGGCGTTGCCATTATGCGTAAGGCTAAAATTTTTGATATAATCCACATATTGTAAGTTTTCTATATAAAAAATCATTTCAGATTCATGGAGTGTGTTATTAAATGCTATTGATGCTTCTGTATCAAATGCCCACGGAGCTAAAAATTTAGCGATGTCTTCTTTAAGAAGCTTAGTATATAAATTGATGTCATATTCTGGATAGAAAAAGGCATCTAATGTAACACGTACAGGTTCATACACTGGGGAAACTACACGGGCATTGACTAGTGAACTGTTGAGCTGATTAATGTATTCTTCTATTTCTGTTAGCTTATTAGCACTCATCTGAGGCTCATATACATTAAATACATTTTGATTTTTGATATCTGGTACTACTACAATTAGTACATCACCCGGACTTTGATTAGAGTTAAAACTGCTGTGATTAAGGCATTTTACTTTATGGATGTTAGGAAATTCTTGTAAAATCAGATGTTCGTAATCCCATAGTGTAATGGCTCTGTTTTTATGTCGCAGACGTTCGCTGATTCTTCGGTAAAAATGAGTGTCATCTTCTTCTGGTATTCCATCAAAACTGGCAAAGGGCTGGATGACTTTTTTTACCGTTGCCATACGATTGATTAGTTTAGAAATTGTATTGGATGGGATACCGTTTTGCAGGTGATCCAGACTATTATACTGGTTACTAAATTCTGCCTGTACCGCTTGTGGATGAATCTCTATAAACCGACTTACTGTATCTGGTAAATTGGTTCCTATAATTTTGGACTTCTGCGAAGCTCGTACCCAGAATAAGGAATCTGGTAATAAAGTATTGGTTGTATCAAAATTTTTAGGAATTTTAAATTTTACCAATCCTGTTTTTAAGAAATTATTGGTTTCATCTTTTAGTAGTTGTTCTTTAGTAAATAATATCCATTCATTTTGATGGAGATAGTGCCATTCTATTTCTGGATATCCTTCAGAAATAATAGCATCAGGATTTTCTGTTCCTTCTTCTAATTGAAAAAGAAATTGTACATGTGTTCCTTGTATACAGTTTTCTAAGCCTAAAAACAATGCGCCTTTTGGAGTAAAAGAAGATACCAGACTTGCTTGTGCAGAAGCAATCGTCTTTATCTGACCGTAGGGATAATTATGAAATAATTCTAGATGTTTATCCAGCGTGTTAAAATGCTCTTCTGTAGTAATGGTTACAGAGATGTCCTCTGCTAATGGGATATAAGGGGCGTTGGGAGCAGCTTTTTCTGCAATCGCCTGTGCGGTCAATACCTTACCAAATACATCCTGAAAAAAATCTTCTTCTAATTCTACTTGTAAAAAGTAGGCATCTGTTGCCAGTGGAATATATGATTCGGCAGCATCATCAAAAAAAGAAAATTCACTACGTTCAGGTGATTTGAATAAAGCATTATCGGCAATAGTGGTATCTTCTGTAGCGGTAATAGCAATTTTGTCCGGAGTACTAAGACCTACCGGGTTATTATTATCATCTTCTAAATAATTCAACTTATCTAACCAGTATACTTGATAATCAATATTAATTTGATCCGGTGTTTTAAGATCAGATTGTGTGTTTCTGTTTTTTGATATTATGGATGTTGTGGCAGTAAAGCGATCATCTCCCATTGTTTTTTTGACAATTGTATCCGAAATAGGATCGTATAGTCCGTCGTTTACCGTTGATTCTGTATAGGTGCTATAATGCGTGGCAAAACTGTCCGGCAGATCTTTCCAGTTCATTTTTAATACTGCCTCAGTAATGTTTTTTCCGATCCACTCTTCAGATTTGATTCTTAGTTTTGCATTCTTTTTTGCCTGAGGTCCAAAAGGAAAGAAAGCATTCTCTGTAGTAATGGTTCCGGTATCATTTTTTACTAATAAACTTTTAGTATACAGGCTGGTGGTGGTAATGATAATGTCAATGATAGTAAGGTCAACTAGTTTTTTATAGAGTTTAAAACTATTGGTTGCGGCTTCTCTTGTCGTTTTGTTAAATTCAATTTTGATGAGAGGGTGTACGGCATTATAATTTTCTGAGTGTATAGTTACATCATAATTGATAATAGCATCATCCGTTTCTGAAAGCTCTAATGTGCATGAAAATTCTCCATTAATGCTCATTATCTTCTCTTTAGGAACGGGTATTGTAATCCAACCTGATGCTCCTGTAATACTAAAGATAAGACTTTCAGAAAAGTCTTCGGTAGTTGTTATCGTTCCGTTTTTTCCTGCAAGTTTAAAGGTAAGTACAATACTTCTGGGACCATCGCTCATTTTTAAAGAAGGAGCACCGATGGTAAAGCCAAAACTTGCATTTGCATAGCTGGTGTTTCCAAAGGGCATCCAACTATTACTTTCATTGTCAAAATCTCCTCCTTGTCCATCAATAGAATTAGGTATGGGTGCTTCATACCATCCGGTTGCATCCAGATATGTAGATTTTAGCTGAGCAATATTGGTTGTATTGACAACCAGTTCTTCACTGACAGCATAGTTTCTGGTTTTTCCATTTGTATCTTTACCCCCATCCAATAGAGTATCTTTAGCGATTTGTTGGTTTTCTACATTTTTAGCAAGTTCAAACAGCGCATATACTTTATCAGGTGTATAGGATTGCTTTTTTAATTGTAGTACCTCCTGATAATAAAAATCCAAATGTCTTTTAGTAATACCATCAAATTGTTGCTTGGAAGTATCCAGTAATTTAAGAAAACATATAAATAAGGTGAGATGTGGATCTATATCACCATCCGTATATTCTTTGGCAATGGATTTGATTTCATTCGTTTTTTCAAAAAATGATTTCCAGGTAGTAGAAGCAGTAGTGGCATTATCGTTATAAAAGTTTACTTTTTCTGAAAATTTATATGCAAAATCCATCCATTCTTCTACAGAGAATCCCATTAATTCTAAGCCATCTGGATGTAGAGCATCCAGATATCGCTGATGTTGTGTGGTTCCTTCAGAATTTTTAGTAGTGTCGCTATTAGTACAGTTTGTTGCCATAAATTATAAATCAGTCCCTTCGTTTAGGTAAAATGGAAAAACAATATTTCTTCTGGAGTTTGTAGTACGTACGGTGTAATCAATATGTATATAAAAAATACCCTCGAATGCGTTATTGGTATTGATTTTAATATCTTCTGTATCAATTCTGGGTTCATATAATAAGATACATTCTTCGATCATATTTTTGATGAGGTTTACCTGAGTAGCGTTCATGGTTTCAAATACTTTTGTACTCAGGTCACACCCAAATAAGGGTCGTAATAATCGTTCACCAAGTTTGGTGGTCAAAATGATTTCCAGACTGCCCTCGATATCATCATCTTCTGTTGTCATCTCCACTTGACTGGTAAACTTGTTAAAAGCAGGAGGGAAGCTCCATCCAATTCCTATATATGGGGTTTCATTTTTCATTGTTTTTAGGTTTCGGGTTATATAGTTTTAAAGTTGAATCGTTGAATTATTTATTTGTCATTCGTATTTTTTGATTCGTTATAACTTTAGTTTTTAGCTTTTAGCCTTCATACTTTGTACTCATTACTTTTTAAAAAATCATCCAATTATTACGGTACCACATCCTGCGACTATAGTGCCGCCGTGTGCGGTAGCATCTCCCATTCTGGCGGCAGGCATCCCACCGATGAGGACGGTTCCTGATCCGGCAGCGATTGTATCTGGTGGTCCTGTGCAGGTTGCCATATCTCCAACTCTGGCTGCCGGCATACCGCCAATCAATACGGTAGGTTCTCCTGCAGGTAATATAGGACCTCCTACGTGTGGTACGGTTCCGGTGACCATCGGACATACATGCATGTCTGTTATTCTGGCTGCTAATGACATCGTTTTAGTTTTTCTATTTTAGTTTATTTGTACTAAAGAACCTTTAAGCACGGCTGTTGCACTAGAGGAAACTTCGATTCCTGCCGATCCTTCTGCTTTGAAATTCATATTGGCTTTTGCTTCTATATTATTTCCTTCTATGGTAACATCTCCTGTAGCTTTTAGCGTGATATCTCCACCGCTTTCCAGAGATATTCCATCACTATTCAGGGTCACTATATTATTGTTGTCATCTTCTAATTTTATAATACCTTCATCTTCATCCAGCATAATGGATTTTCCTGCGGGCGTTTCTAGTGTAATAGTTTTGGTATCATCATTTAGCAATATTTTGATTTCGCTATTACCCATAATAATTTTTTCAAAATTATCATCTGTAAATTCAATGGGTGCTGTATGGGTATTGCTATACATTGCACCTAATACGACTGCCTGAGTAGGGTCGTCATTAAGAAAACCAAGTAATACTTCATTGCCAATTTCGGGCAGAAATTGGACCCCATAATTTTCACCCGCATATAATGAAAGTACTCTTGCCCACACTCCTTCTTCATTAGTATTGATAATCGGAACTTTTACTTTTATACGATGTTCACTATCAGGATCTCCTTCTAGTGCAGTCACTACGCCAATCTGTAACCCACTAATTGCGGGTAGCATACCTGATGCCGGTAAGGCAGAAATGTCATACTGTTCTGTAAACCAATCCGGATCCAGACCGATCTGTACATTTGTAAACCAGTTTCCTTCTGTGATAGTATGATGAACACCTCCTACAAATACTTTTCCGTTAAATCGATCACCTACGCCTTCTAATTTGATTAAAACTCCGGCTTTTAATGCTTTATTTCCTTGCACCTGAAGCGTACCTCGTATCATGGCAAGTTGTTGCAATGTACTTTTACTATCTACCCAGGTCTGCAGGACTTCAGAACTAATATTTCCAGAATGATCCAGGCGAGTGGTATGATTTCCTGCGGCTTTAGCCAGAGAGCTTTCTGTTAGGTTTCCTGTGCTTATCTGCCCTGCGTTAGTTGCTGTTGTTGAAATAATTTCCTGATTACTATAATCCCAGCTATTTGCCTCATAAGATTGGTATTGATGACGTGCATCTATTTCTGCATCAAAGGAAAAAATCGAACTTCCGAAGGTAGCAGTCATGACTTCAGTGTCATTTAATACAGGTTTTTGTATATGGATAGTGCCATCTGAGATCGTGCAGATGGCTCCGTTTACCTGTGCACGAGACATCATAAAATCCCAATCAGTACTTTGATACTGAACCAATTCGTGATGTGTAAAAGTTGTGGCAATTACATTGGGTGTCAACCCGGCATCATTAATTAATTTTTCTATCGCATCACTGTCAGTAGCATCATAGAAGATATTGTTTTTTTTTCCTAATGTCATGGTAAAGGCGTCATCTTTGCAGGTTACGATCAATACACTATTTTTTTTAGTGATTTTAATAGCTTGTTTTATAATAATTCCTTTAAAAACAGTTGCTTCGATTCCTTGATATCCTGCTTTTATCTCAATTGCTTTGCCCGGTTCAAAAATAGCATCACTACTGGCTTTAAAATCCTGATCTGCTGGCGATCCATCTATAATAGTTAGTATAGCAGTCGGGATACGATTACAAGCATTAGTAATGCCAATAGATTGCACACCATATAGAGTAGAAACCTCAGATCCTTCTATGAATACTCTAGAGGTTACGATTCCTGTTTTTTCTTCAATGTCTCCTAATAGATTCATGTGCTAGTTTTTTTGTATTGGTGGAAAAATGATTTTCTGACCTGCTTTTAATCGTCTAAAGTTCTGAAGGTTATTTACTTTTGCAACTTCCAGATAATATGCGGCGTCTCCATAGATTCTATAGGTCATCAATGGGAGTGTATCTCCTGCTTTTGCATACCGGATATGCGTAAGATCAGGAGAAGTTTTGTTTTCTAATGCTTTACGCTCTTCATCACTAATGATTTTAATGCATCCTATAGTCGCTATTGCTCGTATAGGATATCCTGAGGCATTGAATAACTTATACTCTATATCTAATTTGGTCAGTTTACATTTTATAATCAACGGTCCCCAAGCGATAATCAGTGAATTATTTTGATGTGTATTGCCATTAAAATCAATGACAAGTTTCTTAAACTCTTCAATTTGATTAAAAACGCCTTCATCTACCTTGTCACCATCGTCGTTTTTTAAAAAAGACGGCACAAATGCACTGATATTCTCTGAAATACTGGCCATTGCATCATCAATATTTTCTATTTCATCAAAAACACCCGTACTGTCAAAAAGTAATCTAAACGTAAATTCTCCGGGAGTAATCTTATTAAACTTAGGAGCATTTCCTTGATTTCCGGCGGGCTGTGCTTCATCATACTTTACAGTAAAAGTTTCTTTATAGCCCTCCGGATTAATGAGCGCTGTTAAGGAATTTCCTACCTGATCTTTGAATTTTTCATCAGTATAAGCGGTGATCATAAGTTTGACTAATGTGCCTTTTGAAAACATAGTTTACCGTTCTTTTTTATTGTTTAGACTTTTTTCTATCAGCTCTGTTAATTCTTCCTGCGTCCATTCTGACGTGAGATCATCAGCGTCATTACGTATTTGTGATGCATTGCCATGAACCTGCACTTTTATAGAAAGATTTTTGATTTCTACCGGCATCTTATATGGATTTAAAATATTTATATTTCAGTTCTAAGGTCTGGATAACGATTCCTGCGGTTTCGGCATTAAATTCTCCGATTTCGTATTTAATGGGATATGCATGCAGTACACTCCATCGATGAATCGGGAGATGATTTTCATCTAATAATAGTACAATAAGATCCAGAGGTTTAAATTTAAAATCTTCATAGACACCTTCACACCATTTGGTTAATGGCGAGGGAATACTTTTAAGCCCTCTTTTTAATGTTAATGTAGAAAATTTAAGTCCCGTAGGAATGTCGTGAACATATCTGTTTTCTCCTCCTTCTTTGTAACTTTCGGTCTCTACGGAGACACTTAATCCTGTTACGGATTGAAAACTAACATCGATAGGAGTAGGAAGAAGTCCATGAAAATATACTGCAAAATGAAAACCAACTGCCGGATATAAAAACATAGTTATTCGTTTTGTATGGTCAATCCTTCGTGTTTTAATACCAAAGTCTCAATGGCAATTTCGTTTCCTTCTCCTTTAAGATCAGTAGACTGTATTTTCATTGGCCATGCGTTTTTTAGTTTCCAGGTAACAACAGGGTCGTGATTTTCGTCTAATAAGTTTATCGTGATATCTCTACGCTCAATGGTATTAAGCTTTACGGTATTCATCCAGGCAAAATATTCGTTATCACTTTTAAAGACTCCTCTTTTAAGCGTAACATCACTATATTTAATCATTCCGGGCATATTGGTTTTGCTGTATTCTGGATTTGCCCCATCTCTGTATTCCAGTGGTTCTATCTCTACATCGAGACCGGATACTTCCTGAAACCCTATTTTTGAACCACCCCAATCTACACTAAAATGGAACTTTGCTAATGGATATTCTGCTGCCATAATATGGTTGTTTTTTAAATTAAAAGTTTATGATTTCTATGATTCCTGTAATTTATGAGAGAATTTGAGCACAATAAATTCTGCCGGGCGTACTGCCGCCATGCCGATTTCTACATTGAGAATACCGTTAAGGATATCTTGTGCTGTCATCGTTTGCCCTAACCCTACGCGTACATAGAACGCGTCATCAGTTTTAGCACCTGCTAATGCACCCGCTCGCCATTGATTCGTAAGAAAGTTTTCGATCATGGATCGGATTCGTACCCAGGTATTGGCATCATTGGCTTCAAAGACAAATTGTTCTGTTGCTTTTTTTACAGATTCTTCGACCATATTAAAAAATCTTCTTACGGGTACATATCTCCATTCATTATCATTTCCTGCAAGCGTTCTTGCACCCCAAACGAGATTGCCACGACCAGTAAAAGCTCTGATAACGTTGATAGATTTTCCTGCAATCTCATCTATATTAAGTCCTTCCTGATCTTTACTCGACAGCTTTACCACAGGCTCATTTACTGAGTTTAAACCTACATTAGCCGGAGCTTTCCATACGCCTCTAAGATTATCTACCTTAGCATAAATTCCTGCTATTGCTCCGGATGGAGGTAGAACTACCCCATGTTGTTTAATACCTGTAAGTATGGACGAATAAAGTGGAGATTCTGTTTTTAAAATATCCTCTAATGCTTTAGAAGCAGCATTAACTTGAGCATAAAAGTCATTTGAGATGTTATACAGTTCATTATAAATTGTTGAGAAATAATCTTTTAATAAACCATAAGCCACGTCAAGATTAGAAGAAGCTGGTATACCTGATACATCAAGATTAAATAGACCTGCGGTTTCTGTAGTGGTGACTGTGGATGTTACTGTAGCGATTTTTTGACCTGATTTTAATTTGGTATTCACATTGGTAATACCATCCAAAAAGGATTTATTTAATTTACTAAAAGAACTTCCTAAGGCAATTGCATCATCATAAATTGACTTTATTGCTGTATGATTGGTTAGGGTAGTAAGGTTCTTTAATTTTGGACCCAGTGCAATTATTACGCTGAACATGTCATTTATTAAGGTCGTTTTTTTATTGATATCATCTTTTTGAACCGGATCTGTAGTGTTCTCATATTTATTAGAAGTATACACCTTGATAAGATCATTAAAGGTGGATTCATAATCCTCTTTTACTTCTCCCAGCTTAGTTAACAATTCTTTTTTTCCATCACTAAATTTGTTTTGATCAATTAATGTGTTTAGCGCTACCGGACTACCATTTTTATTAAAAACCAGATTATTGAAACTGAAATTTATAGGTAATGATGTCCTTAAAAACGGATAATAACATGCCCCGTATTTTAAGTTGCTGTTAGAAGGTAATTTATTGCGATAATCTGCAATAACATCAGTAGTAGCTGCAGGGTCTGTAAAATCAATATGTCCGTTATATATATCCAGAATTGCAAAACGATCTTGTAATATCTCACATTCATCCAGCATTTTAGAATGCACATCTTTGACATCATCGATACTGCTTAATAATGAAGCATCCGGAGTAACATATAGTGTAGGTTCGTCTATTTTTTTTAGTGTTGTAATCCCATCTGTAAAATTTGTAGCAGAAATACCACTATCGTATGCTCCAATGGATACAATATAACAGTCACCACCACCATTGTTATAGAATAATTGTAAGCTGTTATACAGATAATATTCCTGTCCGTCAGTGGATACGTCTGTAACAGAGTTGTTGGTGTCCAATGTGATGTCAAGACCTCCTGAAGGTCCTGTGCCAAACAGATATTCGTAATCCAGTAAGGAGCGAATTTTTTTTGGAACCATTCCTAGTTCATTGTTGAGTCCTTGTTTTTCTGTGTACCCAATAAACGCAGGAATTGCAGTAGGAACCTGTGCTACAGAAGGAGGGAATGTACTTACTTCTTCTACATATACGCCAGGTGATTTTAGTGTACTTGCCATAATTATTGATTTATATGATTATTGTATTTGTTTTATGAGTGTTATTGGGAATATGACCTGATAACTTAAAATTTAATTCTGCAACTTGTAATCGCTTATAATCGTTGTTTTCTAAACTGTAATCCTTTGTAATAGGCGCATTATCAATATCAGGTGCTGATGCTGGAGCATCATATAATGCTCTATACAAAATATATTGATATACTAAGGTTACTTCATTATTCTTTTTTGCTCTGGGACCCAGATCCTTCCAGGCGGTATTTTCTATAAATTTTTGAGTAGCGATACAAAAAATATTCAAAGAGATATTTATCGAATTGGTATCTAACCAATCTACAGAACCATTGGGAGTATGTGTAACATTCCCTTTCGGGTCTTTTACTTCGTCATAAGTAGTCGAGGTTCTATATGCAACTACAAAACCTGTAACCGTAGGTTTCATAATCAGTTTATATTTATTCAGAATTAGTGCTGTTGATTCTGAAGGTACAAAAGTTACATTACCAATCACCGGAATAGTATCTGGATGCTGTATATCCAATGTAAATAAGGTTTCATATGTATAGCTAAAGTGACTCATTATTGTAGTGTTGCAGAGATCGTTGTGATTGCTGGTGATAATTGTTCATTTAAGAATTCCAATTCTGTGACTCTTCCTTTATATAGAACACTTGGAAATTGTTTTCCACCCAGAATTCCCCACATATTATTCATCTGTTCGAACGTGGGTGAAACCAGTTCTAAGGAGAGTTCTATATCGCTTTCATCCGAGGTAAAATTAAATGTCTTATGAGCTTGAAAATATTTTATAATTCTATGAACTGTCGCAATAGACATGTCATAAGATAATGTCGCAGAAAAAAGCAGAAAGTAGTTTAAGAATATTTTTGGAAAACGTTTGTCTACAGCAAAATTTCCATTATTTTGTTGTATTAATTTACTATTAGGAAAATTTCGTAATGTAGACTCTTCTTCAAGTTTTACTACAGTGATAAATACATTTGATCCGGTACTGCCAGAGAAACTATCAGTACCGTAATCTCCGATATTAGCAATGTCTGTTTTTACCGTTGAGGTAATGGAAGATAATGCATTAATATAAATATCAAGATCTGACCCAATATGATTTATAAAGTCTTTTAACATGATGAAAAATAATTTTAATTAAGCCGTGGTATTCTAATAGATTCTATTTAATTCGTGTGTTTTACAAAAAACCGTATTAGTAATAACTTTTATAAAGTGTATCAACATTCTTAGGGGAATAAATACTTTTGTAAAATTAACAGTAGCATAAGCTTATTAGTGTAGGCATTTGACGGTATTTTGTAAGTTGAAAAGCTTTAATTTAGAAAGTGAAATACCCCTAGATGGATCAGGGGCTTTTCCCCCTAGCAATTTTTTTTTATGACTATTTGTGTAAAATGATTAAAAAACTGTTAATCAGTATTTTGAGAGTAAGGCTTAACCGTAATAATTATAATGAAAAGGGTAGTCGTATTTGTATCGGGATTTGTTTTTTGAATATATTAGCAGTATAAACTTAAAATTTTCCTAATTATGGCGGCTAAAAAGCAGAAACCTAAAAAGTGTATTAGTAAAAAGGAAGCCAAAGAGCTTCATGATAATTGGTGTAATCAAAGGGAAGGACATTTGAAAAAAAGACTTGGTTTTGAAGATACCAGAGAGTTTTGGTGGAGTGTAGAAGAATTAGAAGAATATCTTGCATATGTAAAATCGGAATCTAATAAGCAAGGAATTGATCATCCGGGTATACGAATTTATATGGGTGCTTATTCTAAGGCAAAGTGTAAAATGAAAAGAGGATATTCTACTTTGTTTATGGTTCCTACAGGAGCTCCTGCCAAAAGTTTAGGTAAAGAAAATGCTGAACAACCTAATAATTATGATATTGACGCTTATAACAGAGGGGGAAGTGGTCGTCCTCCGCATATCTACTAGATGTTTTTTCAAATAGTTATTAATATTTTTGAAATAATCGCATTAGTCAGTGGGACAATGTATGTGATGAAATTCAAAGATGAAGTTTTGTCTAGATATTTCGTATATTTTTTATTATTCACAGTATTTGTAGAAATTGTTTTTGGTTGGATGCCGACTGCTATCTACTATTTAGATTCCTTAAAAGGTTTAGAACATTATTTTTTATTAAATAATAATAATTGGATTTATAATATCTATGATACTATAAGTTTTGTTTTCTTCCTTTTTCTATTTACTTCTTTATTTAATTCTAAAAAAGTAAGAAAGATAGGTTTTTTATTTACAATACTTTTTTTGATGTTTTCGATATTTAATTTAGTTACATCAAGTGAATTTTTTAATGCAATTGTATCTCTTAATTTCATTGTAGGTTCTTTATTATTGTTACTATATGTAATTTACTTTTTTTTTCAAATGCTTTTTGGAGATCAAATTCTGGACTTTTATAAAACATTACCTTTTTATATAGGAATTGGGGTAGTGATATATCATTTAAGTTCTACTCCAATTTTTATTTACTCTAAATATTTTAGTGAAACAAAAAGTCCTGATTTTACAAAGGTTTATGAGATTATAATTACTACAGCGAATATTTTTGTGTATACTTGTTATACTCTTGGTTTTATTCTATGCTCGAGAAAGAACAAATCTTATTAATAGTTTACTTTACCGTCATTATATTATTTTTTATAATCTTCGGAATTGTGTTCTTTATTGCTTTCCAAAAAAGGAAAAATAAATTACTCCTTAAAAGCTTTAAGGACCAGCAACGATTTGAAGACGCATTATTTAAGTCTAAAATAGAAATACAGGAGCAAACGCTTAAAAATGTAAGTTGGGAACTACACGATAATATTGGTCAACTTCTTTCTACTGCAGTGATGCAAATTAATATGTTAAACACTAATTTAGATCCAGAATTAGCAAATTCTATACAAGATGTAAGAAGCCTGGTTGGAGATAGTTTGCAAGAGATAAGAAATCTGTCTAAAACACTAAATAATGAAGTGATCCAAAATATTGGATTAAAAGAGTCAATACAGGTAGAATTAACAAGATTTGAAAAGCTTAATTTTTTAAAGACTAAATTCTCAGTTACTGGTGATAAAACAGACTTGCATCCTAAGGATGAAATTATTGTTTATCGTATCATCCAAGAGTTTTTCTCTAATACAATTAAGTATTCACAAGCTTCATCATTAGAAATTAAAATAGAGTATCAAATAAAAAATTTAATAATATCTATAAAGGATGATGGAATTGGGTTTTCTAAAAAAAATGCTAAAGCTGGTTCAGGGTTATTAAATATGGCAAGTAGATCTGATTTAATAAATGCAAAATTTGAATACGAAACAGCTCCAGGAGAAGGAGTTTCTCTTAGATTAACCTACCCATTTAAAAGTAATAATGAGGATATTAAAAATAACGAGTTAGGATGAAGAAAAAAACAGTAGTTATTGTTGATGATCACCTACTTTTTGCACAATCATTAGAAAGTTTGATCACCAAGTTAGATGGGTATGAAGTGTTGGCTATCCTTAAAAACGGAAAAGAACTTACACAGTACTATCTCCACAAAAGACGAAAACCTGATCTTATTTTATTAGATGTTAAAATGCCTGTTATGGATGGTGTTCAAACGATGACCTGGCTTAAGGAGCATCAAACGGAACAAAAAGTATTGGTGTTAACTATGGAGGATGATGAAGAAACTATTATTAAAATGTTACGCGCCGGTGCAAGAGGATACTTACTGAAAGATATCCATCCTGAGAATTTTGAGTTTGCTATGAAAATGGTTATTGAGCAAGGTTTTTATTATTCTAGTAAGATCCAAAGTGCTTTGCAATATTCTGACCAACCTGAGAAAGAAGTCACTAGAGATTTAGCAGAAAAACTTACAGAAAGAGAATGGACATTTCTAAAATATGCTTGTTCAGAACTTACCTATAAAGATATTGCGGGTGAGATGGAACTAAGTCCTAAAACTGTAGAGAATTACAGAGAATCGGTTTTTAAAAAATTACAAGTAAGAACCAGAGTGGGATTAGTTATTTACTGTATGAAAAATAATTTTTTTAAGCTATAAATCTTAGCAAATATCAATAGCATACTTTTCTCATTATTTTAAAAGATTTAATAATGCGCTGACCTGGCGTTTCAAGAGAACACTTTGTTTATTACCAAATAGTCTATCTTTCATTTATTTATGTTTCCTTGTGTCAAAAAATCAAATCAATTTATGCAAAATAGAAGTTTGTTAAGTTTACACAGAATGTATTTAGAACAATTAGAAAATTAAAATCAGTTGTAGGAATAATTGGTTTATTTTTAAAAGAAAAGAAAGAATAATAAAAAATTAACAAATAGTGATTGTAAAAAAAAACAGTTTAAGTATCTGTTAATCAAATATTAAACTTTGATTCATATACGTTGGATACTGTAAGGGTATTGAATAAAAATCAAGTGTTTAGTCTGTAGGAGATAGTTTTACATTATAGTTTAGTTGATTGAATATTGATTTTTCATCAAAACTGTTAAAATTTTAAATTATTAATAAGAAATCACATTCAGAAAGCGGAATGAGCATCAATAAATTTAGTAAACAAGTTACACAAGATGATACACAACCAGCTGCACAAGCGATGCTTCATGCGATTGGTTTAACAGAGGAGGATTTTAATAAACCATTAGTAGGTATAGCTAGTACAGGTTATGAAGGAAACCCTTGTAATATGCACCTCAATGACTTAGCCAAATTAGTAAAGGAAGGAACGAAAGAAGAAGATGTAGTAGGGCTTATTTTTAATACTATTGGTGTAAGCGATGGTATCTCTATGGGTACTCCTGGGATGCGTTTTTCATTACCTTCTAGAGATGTAATAGCGGATTCTATGGAAACAGTAGTTCAAGCTATGTCTTATGATGGTATGGTAACTGTTGTTGGATGTGATAAAAATATGCCAGGAGCTTTAATGGCAATGTTGCGGTTAAACCGACCTTCTATTTTAGTATATGGAGGAACTATAGCTTCAGGCAGTCACAATGGAAAAAAATTAGATGTAGTTTCAGCATTCGAGGCCTGGGGGCAGAAAGTAGCAGGTACTATAGATCAAAAAGAATATAAAAGTGTTATCCAGAAAGCTTGTCCAGGCGCAGGCGCTTGTGGAGGTATGTATACGGCTAATACGATGGCTTCTGCTATAGAAGCGTTAGGAATGTCATTACCATTTAATTCATCTAATCCCGCATTAGGAGAAGATAAGAAAGCAGAGAGTATTGCTGCAGGACGCGCAATGCGACTACTTTTAGAAAAAGATATTAAACCTCTTGATATCGTTACTAAGAAATCATTAGAGAATGCTATTAGATTAGTTACAGTTTTAGGAGGTTCTACGAATGCGGTATTACACTTTTTGGCAATCGCCAGAGCGGCCGATGTAGAGTTTACATTAGCAGATTTTCAACGAATAAGTGATGAAACTCCATTTCTAGCAGACTTAAAGCCTAGTGGGAAATACCTTATGGAAGATGTACATAAAGTAGGAGGGATCCCAGCGGTATTAAAATATCTGCTTAAAAAAGGACTACTTCACGGGGATTGTCTTACGGTTACCGGAAAAACGCTGGCAGAAAATTTATTAGAGGTTACTGATCTTTCAGAAGGCCAGGATGTAATAAAGTCTATCGAAAATCCAATAAAGCCTACAGGACATCTTCGGATTATGTTTGGAAACCTGTCAGAAGAAGGGTGTGTAGCAAAGATTACAGGAAAAGAAGGTTTACGTTTTCAAGGAAAAGCAAAGGTTTTTAACGGAGAATATGCTGCAAATGATGGAATAAGAGATGGTAAGGTTGAAAAAGGAGATGTAGTCGTCATTAGGTACGAAGGTCCAAAAGGAGGTCCCGGAATGCCGGAAATGTTGAAACCAACAGCTGCAATCATGGGAGCGGGCCTTGGTAATGATGTTGCATTGATAACCGATGGAAGATTTTCTGGAGGAACTCATGGATTTGTGGTAGGTCACATTACCCCAGAGGCACAGGAAGGTGGTTTAATAGGGTTAGTAGAAGATGGTGATGTTATTACCATCGACGCAGAAACCAATTCGATAACTGTAGCCATAGAGGAAGAAGAAATAAAAAGAAGAAAAGCTTCCTGGGTGAAACCTCCATTGAAGTTCACAAAAGGCGTTTTGTATAAATATGCCCACACAGTATCATCGGCATCAGAAGGATGCGTAACTGATGAGTTTTAACAAGAATGAATAAATCTGGAAACTGGTTTTTTTAACTAGTGTCTAGTTTCTAAAAATAAATCGCGTATGGAAACACAAACGCAAATAGAAAAAAAGAAAGCAGAAGTGACCAAAGGTAAAATGACAGGAGCCGAAGCGGTAATACATTGCCTTTTGGCAGAAGGTGTTGATTTAATTTACGGATACCCAGGTGGTGCAATTATGCCGGTATATGATGAATTATATAAGTTTCAGGATCAACTACAACATGTACTAACAAGACATGAACAAGGTGCTACACACGCAGCACAGGGATACGCAAGAACCAGCGGTAAAGTAGGCGTAGCAATAGCTACTTCTGGTCCAGGAGCAACAAATTTTGTGACAGGAATTGCAGATGCACAGATTGATTCTACTCCGATGGTATGCATCACAGGACAAGTAGGATCTCATTTATTGGGATCAGATGCTTTTCAGGAAACAGATATCATAGGGATATCAACGCCAATTACAAAATGGAATCATCAAGTTACTAAAGCCAAAGACATTCCTAAAGCATTAGCTAAAGCATTTTATATAGCAAGATCAGGGCGTCCGGGACCTGTATTGGTCGATATTACAAAAGATGCTCAGTTTGGAGAATTAGATTTTGAATATGAGAAATGTAAGGGAGTTCGTAGTTATAAACCTGTTCCTGAAACCGATGTCAAAACAGTAGAGCAAGCTGCAGAATTAATCAATAAGGCAAGAAAACCTATGATTGTTTTTGGTCAGGGAGTTATTCTTGGTCAAGCAGAAGAAGAACTTAAAAGTTTTATTGAAAAATCAAATATACCAGCAGCTTGGACAATTTTAGGGTTATCAGCATTACCTACAGCACATCCATTAAATGTTGGTATGGTAGGAATGCACGGTAATTATGGTCCTAATAAATTAACCAACGAATGTGATTTATTAATTGCCATAGGAATGCGTTTTGATGACCGTGTTACTGGTAACTTGGAAACATACGCGAAACAAGCTAAAGTAATTCATTTTGAAATTGATCCGGCAGAGGTTAATAAAAATGTAAAAGCTGATGTAGCGGTTATGGGTAATGTAAAGAAAACATTAGCTGATATATTACCATTAATAGTATCGGGATCACACGAAAACTGGGTTAAGCAATTTCGGGATTATGATGCAATTGAGTATGATAAAGTGATCAAAGAAGAATTACATCCTTCTAAAGAATCACTTTCTATGGGTGAGGTATTACGTGGAATTAATGAGGAGACAGGTGGAGATGCTGTTATTGTGTCTGATGTAGGACAACACCAAATGATTGCTTGTCGCTATGCAGAATTCACTAAAAGCAAAAGTAATGTCACTTCTGGTGGGTTAGGAACTATGGGATTTGCTTTGCCAGCAGCCATCGGAGCAAAAATGGGAGCTCCAGAAAGACAAGTGGTTGCAATTATTGGTGATGGTGGATATCAAATGACAATCCAAGAATTAGGAACAATTTTTCAGACCAAAGTACCGGTAAAAATTGTTGTATTAAATAATGATTTTCTAGGTATGGTACGTCAATGGCAACAACTGTTTTTTGATAAGCGATATGCATCTACAGAGATGATAAATCCTGATTTTGTTACAATTGCAAAAGGATATCATATCGAAGCAAAAAGAGTAACTAAAAGAGAGGATTTAAAAGAAGCTATAAAAGAAATGATTGCCTCAGAAGATGCTTACTTTTTAGAAGTATGTGTGGAGAAAGAAAATAACGTATTTCCAATGATTCCTACCGGAGCTTCAGTTTCTGACATTAGGTTAGAGTAAAGACAAGTGCTAAGTAGGATATCCTTCAAACCGTGTGCAAAAAAAGAAATCCTCGAGTTATTGAGGTCAAAAACACAATTTTAGAATTAAAATTTTAATTCATGAAAAAAGAATGTTACACTATATCAGTATATACTGAGAATAATATAGGTCTGCTGAATAGAATATCAGCTATCTTTTTAAAGCGTCATATCAATTTAGACAGTATGACCGCTTCTGTATCGGAGATCAAAGATGTATTTCGTTTTACGATTGTCGTAAAAATAACAGAAGAACAAGTAAAGAAATTGGTAGGTCAAATTGAAAAACAAATCGAAGTCATTAAAGCATTTTATCATACGAATGAACAAACAATTTATCAGGAAACTGCTCTGTTTAAGATAGATTCAAAACTTTTGTTTGAAGAAAGGCAAATCCAAAATGTAATCAAAGATAATAATGCGAATATTGTCACAGTAACACCAGAGTTTTTTGTTCTGGAAAAAACAGGAAGACGCGGTGAAGTTGAAGAACTATATAATGCACTTGAGCCATACGGACTTATGCAATTTGTACGTTCTGGGAGAATTGCTGTGACCAAAGATCAAATGCATATTTCTAAAATTTTAGAAAGCTTCGTTCCGGAGACGATCTAAAAAAAATGCTGAGATAATCCATTTAGAAATATAATTCCTGGAATATGATCAAGCACTCAAAAGAAAATAACTAAAAATTCAAATTAAATAGATTTCCGATCAGTCGGAAGTAACAACAAATTAAAAAGGAAATGGCCAATTATTTTAATACGCTATCATTAAGAGATAAGTTAACACAGTTAGGAAAATGTAGATTCATGGATTCGTCTGAATTTACTGATGGTATTGAAGCATTAAAAGGGAAGAAAATAGTAATTGTAGGATGTGGAGCTCAGGGATTGAATCAAGGACTGAACATGCGTGATTCTGGATTGGATATATCTTATACCCTTAGAGAAGGAGCTATTAAAGAGAAACGACAGTCTTTTAAGAATGCGTCAGACAATGGGTTTACCGTTGGAACTTATGAAGAATTGGTGCCTGGTGCGGATCTGGTAATTAATCTTACTCCGGATAAGCAACATACACAAGTAGTGAAAGCGGTGATGCCTTTAATGAAAAACGGAGCTACGCTTGCTTATTCTCATGGTTTTAATATTGTAGAAGAGGGAATGCAGATTCGTAAAGACCTTACAGTAATTATGGTAGCACCAAAGTGCCCAGGATCAGAAGTAAGAGAAGAGTATAAAAGAGGTTTTGGGGTACCAACTTTAATTGCAGTACATCCAGAAAATGATCCTCAAGGTCATGGTCTTGCACAAGCTAAAGCATATGCTGTAGGTACAGGAGGAGATAGAGCAGGAGTGCTGGAATCCTCTTTTGTAGCAGAAGTGAAATCAGATCTTATGGGGGAACAAACGATCCTTTGTGGTTTATTACAGACAGGTTCAATCCTTTGTTTTGATAAAATGATCGAAAAAGGGATTGATGAAGGGTATGCCTCTAAATTAATTCAATACGGATGGGAAACTATTACAGAAGGATTAAAATATGGAGGGATCACCAATATGATGGATAGATTATCCAATCCATCAAAAATTAAGGCATTTGAGCTTGCTGAAGAGTTAAAGGATATTATGCGTCCTTTATTCGAGAAGCATATGGATGATATTATAGGAGGGCACTTTTCTAAAACAATGATGGAGGATTGGGCTAACGATGATAAGAACCTCTTATTATGGAGAGCAGCTACAGGTGAAACTGCTTTTGAAAAAACACCTGCTGGAGCTATGGAAATTTCTGAGCAAGAGTTTTATGATCACGGTGTATTAATGGTAGCGATGGTAAGAGCAGGAGTAGAGCTTGCTTTTGAAGCTATGACCGCTTCTGGTATTATAGAAGAATCTGCGTATTATGAATCATTACATGAAACACCACTTATCGCAAATACGATTGCACGTAAGAAGTTATTTGAAATGAATAGAGTAATTTCTGATACAGCAGAGTATGGTTGTTATCTATTTGATCACGCTTGTAAACCTTTACTCGCTGATTTTATGAAAACAGTTAATACTAGTATTATTGGTGAAGCTTTTGATGCAGGAAAAGATAATGGTGTAGATAATGCAAAACTTATTGAGGTAAATGCTGCTTTAAGAAATCATCCAATAGAAAAAGTAGGTAGTAGGTTAAGAGCCTCTATGACCGCGATGAAGCCGATTGTATAGTCTGAAATAGAAAGAGTACGCTCTTTTTATCAATTTTTTTATACCACATATTCTTTTGGATCCAGAAACTCCTGAAAGAATATGTGGTATTTTTTTAGTAGGTTTAAAAACATATTGTTTAGAATTATAAGTGAATTATTATTTATCTGTTTATGAATGTGTGAAGTGCTATTTAGTTAACAAATTGTGTAATAAGGTATAGAGGATTTTTGATTCAGAAATTAGCAAATGCAAAGAAAATAAAACAATGTTCAATACTAATATTAAGGATATACCTGAAATGTATCCGGCAATAATAGCAAAGTCAAAAGAAATAGGGTTCACAATGCCTTCCGATTTGCTTGTTGGTAGTTTATTAAGAACTTTAGTTTCTTCAAAACCTAGAGCTAATATTCTGGAATTAGGTACAGGGATCGGTTTGTCTTTGTCTTGGATGATCGATGGGATGGATTCATTTTCTAAGCTTATAACCGTAGATAGTGATCCTGAATTGATTAAAATTGCTCATAGTTTTTTTGGAGAAGATTCCAGAGTTGATATTATCTGTAAAGATGGTACAACCTGGATACATGAGTATCAGGGAGTAATGTTTGATTTTATTTTTGCAGATGCTTGGCCTGGTAAATATAGTGAGATTGAAGAAATTTTAAACTTGGTAAAAACAGGAGGTTTTTATGTTATTGATGATATGAATATTCAACCTAATTGGCCAGAGAGACATCAACATCTTGTACATAGACTAATCGATTATCTGGAAGAAAGAAATGATTTTAGTGTAACCAAAATGGAATGGTCTACAGGATTAATTATTGCAGTAAAAACTAAATAATATATGAATACATCATCAACTATATATTTTCCTGAACTAGAAGATATAGAAAAGGCGGCATCTGTAATTAAAGAAGTGTCATTAGTTACTCCATTAATCCAAAGTATTCGGTATTCAAAGAAGTATGATGCAAATATTTTATTGAAAAGAGAAGATCTACAGCGAGTTCGATCCTATAAAATTCGGGGTGCATATAATAAGATTAATTCGTTGACCAAAGTAGAAATGGATAAAGGTGTTGTGTGTGCCAGTGCGGGCAATCATGCACAAGGAGTAGCTTTTGCTTGTCATCATCTTAGGATTCAAGGTACTATCTATATGCCTTCTGTAACTCCTAAGCAGAAAATAGAGCAGACACGTATGTTCGGTGGTGCTTATGTAACTATTGTTTTAGAAGGAGATACCTTTGATGATGCATCTAATGCAGCAAAAAAAATCTGTACCGAAGAAGGAAAAACCTATATACATCCTTTTGATGATCCTAAGACTATAGAGGGTCAGGGTACTATTGGGCTGGAGATATTTAATCAGACCGAAGTACCTATTGATTATGTATTTGTAGCTATAGGAGGTGGAGGATTAGCTTCGGGATTATGCGGAGCTTTGAAAGCTTTATCTCCAAGAACTAAAATTATCGGTGTAGAACCAAAAGGTGCACCATCTATGACTACTTCTATCAAGAATAATAAGAATACTCAAATTTTTAATATTGATAAGTTTATTGACGGTGCTGCGGTCCAAAAGGTAGGAGACTTGAATTTTGAGATTTGTAAATCATATCTTACAGATGTATTTACGGTGCCAGAAGGGCTTGTGTGTCAGACAATATTAGATTTATATAATAAAGACGCTATTGTTGTTGAGCCTGCAGGTGCAATAACGCTAGCAGCTTTAGAATTTTATAAAGATACAATAAAGAGTAAAAATGTTGTGTGTATTATAAGTGGAAGTAATAACGATATCACCCGAACTGCAGAAATTAAAGAAAGAGCATTGCTTTATGCAGATCTTAAGCATTATTTTATTGTTAGGTTCCCACAGCGAGCTGGTGCTTTAAAAGAATTTGTAGGAGAAATATTGGGACCTAATGATGATATCACCCATTTCGAATATTCTAAAAAATCCAGTAGAGAAAATGGTCCTGCCGTAGTAGGAATCGAACTAAAGGATAGAAAAGATTTAGCTCCTTTAATTAATAGAATGAAGGAGCGTAATTTTTATGGTGATTATTTAAATGATAAACCGGATTTATTTCAGTTTCTCGTTTGATACCTTTTACTGGTATTATACTATTGGTTTTCTATAATTGAAAAATCGGCAAAAAATAAAGTTTCATCTCTAAGATATTCAGCGCTTTTTAAACTACGGTATATTCCCCATTTTGGTCTGACAAATTCAGCACCTGCGTTCCATAATTGTATAGACTTATTTTTATATTTCAAAATAGATTTTCCTGTTTTGATATTAGTAATAACTATATCATAAGAGCCTTTGTTTTCTTCACCATACGTGACAGTTTCTATGACTTGTACCCAATTGCCTCGCAATAAGTCTAAGTCTACTTTTTTTAAAGTATTTTGATCTTTACCACCAGAATGTCTTAGCTCTAGTTTGTCAACACTTCCTTTTCTGGCAGTAAGCGTAATAATGGGTTTTGCTTTTTCTGTTTCTCCTACAGATTTTAGTTGGTGGAGGTGGGTGAAATTTTTAGATGGTTGGAAGTCTTTATCCAGTTTAAACTTCCATTTGTATACTACCGTTTCTTCTTGGGTTCCTTTTAAATTATCAGGAGAAGATCGATAACTTTTAATTTCATTACGTTGTCTGTCAAACATTTTACAGCGGTCATTATCCTCTTTTACGTGGATAACAAATTTAAAAACATTTTTCTCAAGCTCTGCATCATACACTTCTGTAATGTGAGACTCATTAAAATCAGAATGATTGTCACAATCCCCTCTTTTTATTCCAGGAGCCTCTATGGGTTTGTATCCTGGAGCTAGTGCAGAGGTAATTAACTCATAGGTGTCTCCGGGACCATCTGCCTCAAGAATTACTTGAGAATAAGAATTAGTCCAACATACTATCGAAATAAAAGCGATGATGTATTTATAAATCATTTTTAAGTATTTTGTTATAAAGTAATATCAATATATCATATTATTGTTTTAAAACTTTTACCACAGAATACATGTTTGTTGTTTTGTCTACTAAAGTGAAAAAATATATTCCATTGGATTGATCAGACAAATCAACTGTTTTAGTATCAGAAACAGATGTTTTCCGAATTGTTTTTCCGTTAATATCTGTTACAGTAACACTATAATTATTTATGTTTTTGATAAGCTTTAGGTCTACTTTTCCTGTAGTAGGATTTGGTGATGCATTAAATAAAGTTTCTTTTGATAAGTCACCAATTGACAATGTAGGGTTTTCTTCTATGGAAAAGTTAGCAAACAATACTTCTTCATCTCTAAGGTCAGAAGCACTGTTTAAGCTTCTGTAAATACCCCATTTTGGCCGGACAAAATCTGCGTCTGTTTTCCACATTCTATCATTTATCGTATGATTCATGATTTCTACACCAGTTGCTGTGTTAGTCATAACGATATTGTAAGTTCCGGTTTCTCCATATAAAACAGTTTCTTCTACAGATATCCAGTTTCCTTTTATTAAGGATAACTCAATACTAGTTTCTGTTGCTTGGCTAGCTTGCTGTGCATATCGTAATTCTAGTCTGCTATTACTATTTTCTCTTGCTGTTAGCGTGATAAGAGGCGTACCTTCTTCAGAACCTCCCACAGCTTTTAGTTGATGTAAATGTGTAAAGCTTCCAGAACCCTGAAATCCAGCATCTAATTTGAATTTCCATTTATATTGTACGGTTTCACCCTCTATACCTAATAGGTTATCAGGAGATTGATCATATGTTTTTATTTCATTGCGTTGTCGATCTGTAGTACTACATTTATCTCTGTCAATATCTTCATTTACATGGATAATAAATCTAAACACATTTATTCCTAAATCGGCATCAAAAACTTCATCTATATGGCGATTTCCATCTGTACCCACATATGTGGAATGATTATCACAGGTAGTACCAGTAACACCTGGTGCTTCTATGACATCACCACTAATAGGTGCTAATACAGCATTAATATCTTCATAAGTATTGAGACCCATTAGCATCAAGAGTTATTTGCGCATTGATATGTAATCCAAAAGAAAAAATGATGAGTAGTGAAGTATAGATAGATTTCATAGGTATATAAATTTATCATTAATTTAATTACAAACAAAAATAACAAAACCTCTTGTATATATTATACAAGAGGTTTTGTTAAACTATATTTTTGTTTTTACTTAGAAAACAACTGAGTGCTAATTGCACCAGGAGAAGATAATAATTCAACTCCTAATAAATAAGTTCCTCTTGCTAAAGCGCTAACATTAATACTTTTTGAATCAGAAGAAATCATAGACCTACCATTTAGATCATACACCGTTGCACTTTTAAGTGCTTCATCAGTCTGTATATTTAAAAAATCTTCAGATTGATACATTTTGAATTTGTTGTTATTTGCAGTGAAATCAGATACACCAAGAGCGTTAGCATCTGTTTGATTTACTAATGTAATGTAATCTACTTGAGTTTCTTGCTCTCCAGATTTCCAAAGGTAAGTAGCATCAAAAGCACCAGTTCCTCCAATACCCCTCATAAAAAGAACTATACTTTCATCTGAACCAGAATTAAAATCTAATGTAGCAATATTATAATCCTGGTTACCTGGATATGTATGTGTCACATTTGTAATATTATTTGCCGCATTTTCTACTTCTGCAATATCAACATAACCAAAAGTAGGAATAGGATCATCAGTTTCTGCTGGATAAGATGGAGTATAACCAGTAGTATATCCTGCAGCAGATAAAATTCTTATTTCAAGAGTTGTATCATCTCCAGACATTCCAGGATTATTACCTGTTGGATCTTGTAATCTATAGGCGTACGTTAATCTATAATCGGTATTAGGTAAAACGGCAATTTCTTGATAAGCTACATCAGCTTCTGAATTATCAAATTTTATTGCTTTATTTGGAGCAACAAGTCCTCCTGAGGATGATGTTTCTCCTTGATCCCCTAAGTCTTTGTTTATCCAACCAGCACAAGCACAGTCACTTCCTGAATTTTTAGGAATTTCAGCAAATTCATCATTTATTACTGTAGGCTCTTGAGCGAAGATTGCACAACTAGCCAACAAACTAACTGATAGTATTAATTTTTTCATAATTTTTGTTTGTTAATTTTTTGTTTAATGTTGATAAAAAGGGTGTCAAAAATTTGGTTAACCACTAATTGGTTTCTCAAATATATTATAAATTATTTTATTTCACTATGTTTTTTGTTAAAAAACTTACTTTTTATCGAATAAGTTGTCAATTTATCGATGATCTTATTGTTTTAGATACGGTTTGTTTTTTAGGTATATGTGGGAAAACCGTAAATTGATAGCCTTTGAATATGATCAACCCAGGTTAAAGTTATATTAAATTAATTTTTATACACAATATTAACGTATAATTCTACCGCTTGTATTGCCTTCTATAATATTAAGCACTTCTTTTTCGCTAAGGAGGTTAGCATCTCCTTCTATAGTATGTTTAATAGCACAAGATGCATTTGCAAATTCTAAAGCTTTTAAATCCGAATAATGTAAAAGTCCATGAATTAGTCCGGCTGCATAGGCATCACCGGTTCCAATTCTGTCTACAATATGAGTGATTTCAAGCTCTTTGGTTTCGAGAAATTCTGTACCAGTCCACATACGGGAAATGATTTTATGCCAGTTAGCATTTAGTGAAACCCTTGTTTTATCTGCAACTTTTTTAATATTAGGATACTCTGCTAATAGTAATTTACTTGCTGCAATAAAGTCTTCATTAGTGTATTCAAAATGGGTGCCCAATAATTCATTAATCTCATTAGGACCTCCAATAAAAATATCAGAATACATAATTAATTCTTTAAGAATATCTTTAGCATTTTTACCATAATTCCATAAATCTTTTCTATAAGCAGGGTCAGCAGATATCGTGATCCCCTTTTTATGGGCTACCTGTAATCCTTCTTTTAAGGTTAGATACGCATTATGGGTTAGGGCAGGGGTAATACCAGTCCAATGGAACCATTGACAGTCATGCAATGCTTCGTCCCAATCTACCATATGTGGTTCAATATGGCAAAATGCAGAATGTGCCCTGTTATAAGAAATAGTGCTGGAACGCATAACCGCACCTACTTCTAGAAAGTATAATCCTAATGGGTGATGTAACTCTATAATAGAGGTAGTATCTACTTCTAACTGTTTTAAATAACTCTTTACAGCACTACCAATAAAATCGTCTGAAACTACTGTTATATATTGAGTCTGATTACCAAATTGAGATAATGATATGGCTACATTAGCTTCTGTTCCACCAAAGTAGTATTCCAGTTGGTTGGATTGCTTTAGTTTTTTATTACCTAAGGGAGTAATACGCATTAAGATTTCTCCAAAAGTTACTACTTTACTCATTTTTATATGCTTTAGTAAAAATTACAATCTTTTGATAAAAATTAGTTGAGTTTTATAATAATCCGAAGATAAGCGTTTTTAGATCAAAATAATTTGTTTTTTAAGTAAGATATCCCAGAATTATGGGATCATTTTTTTTTAATGTTATAGCTAACAGATTTATAAAAAAGAATAACTTGTATTAACTTTTTTGTATTTAATATGATGCATTTAAAATAACATACACCTTGTTTCCTTAATTACTTATAAGTTAGATTTTATAATAATACCAATTAAATTTCAAAATAATTAAAGTGAAATTTAATTGGTATATTTTGTAACGTTTAACATTTGAGAAACGTTTTTGAGTATTTTAGGTAGCTAGTTATTTTCTAACTTCTCTAACAATTGCAAGTGCATTTTTTACATCTTGCTCTAATTTAGCATAATCTTTATTCTTGATTATATCTTTAGAAATCAGTTTAGATCCCATCCCTACGCAAGTAACCCCTGCATCAAACCAAGCGGATAGGTTTTCTTTAGTAGGAGCAACACCTCCAGTAGGCATAATGCTAGTCCATTTACAAGGACCTTTAATACCTTTCACAAAATTAGGGCCATAGATATCACCAGGAAATAGTTTTACGATTTCGCATCCTAATTCTTCTGCTCTTGATATTTCTGTTAATGTACCACATCCTGGAGACCATAATACTTTACGTCTGTTACAAACGATTGCTATATCTTCTCTTAATACAGGTGTTACAATAAAATTAGCTCCTAGTGCCATGTACAAAGATGCAGCACCAGCGTCCGTTACGGATCCAACACCCATTATCATACCAGGTAATTCTGCAATTGCATATTTAGTAAGCTCTCCAAAGATTTCGTGAGCGAAATCTCCACGAGCAGTAAATTCCATTAAGCGAGCACCTCCGTCGTAGCAGGCTTTTAATACTTTTTTACTTAATTCTATATCATTATGATAAAACAAAGGAATCATCCCTGTTTCTTTCATTGCTGTAGCAACTTCAATTCTTGAAAACTGTGCCATTATATTGATTTGTTTTAAATGAACTCATGAGAGTTCAAAAAATAGGATATCGAATTTTTATATGCTCGATATCCTATAATTATTTTTTATTATCTAGCAACTCGTCCAGAAGCATCTCCACCCATTAGTTTTTCAACTTCTGCAACTGTTACAAGGTTTGCATCTCCCTTAATCGTATGTTTTAGGCAAGAGGCAGCTACCGCAAAGTCCAGTGCATTTTGATCATCTTCAGGATATTTAAGTAATCCATAGATCAAACCTCCCATAAATGAATCTCCGCCACCTACTCGATCTACAATATCCGTAATTTGATACTGACGTGTCTCGTACATTTTCTTACCATCATATAAAACTCCAGCCCATGTGTTATGAGAAGCAGAAATAGAACCTCTTAATGTAGTAATTACTTTTTTAGCTCTTGGAAATTTTTCCATCATCTGCTTACATACAGATAAAAAAGCTTCTGCCTTAACGTCATGTCCCTGAGTTGTAATATCCAATCCTTCTGGTTTGATGTTAAAATGTTTCTCTGCATCTTCCTCATTTCCTAGGATAACATCACAATACGAAGTTAATTCTGTCATAATAGCTTCTCTGTCTCCACCGTAGTTCCAAAGTTTAGCTCTATAGTTAAGATCTGTTGAAATAGTAACACCTAGTTCGCTAGCTGCTTTTACCGCTTCTAAGCAAACATCAGCGGCTCCTTGTGATATTGCTGGAGTAATACCTGTCCAGTGAAACCATTCTACTCCATCAAAAACTTCTTTCCAATTAATCATTCCAGATTCAATTTCTGCAATTGCAGAATGTGCTCTATCATAAACAACTTTGGATCCTCTTGATACAGCACCAGTTTCTAGGAAATAAATTCCTAAACGATCACCACCATATACAATTTTATCTACACCAACACCTCTTTTGCGCATTTCCATCATAGCACACTCACCAATATCATTTTTTGGTAATCGCGTTACGAAATCCACGGGTACTCCATAATTTGCTAAAGAAACTGCTACGTTCGATTCTCCACCTCCATATATTGCGTCAAAATTGTTAGCTTGAGAAAATCTTAAAAATCCCTGAGGAGCTAATCGTAACATGATCTCTCCAAAAGTTACTACTTTTTTCATTTTGTACTATTTATTCTATAATTTTTTGATACTTCAATTAGATTTCTAAATAACAGATCTTACTTATAGCAATATGTTGTTTAGTAATCTTTTTGATATTATGATCATTAATTTATAATTTATGTTAATCGTTAATATCAATATTATATACTGCCGGAAACAAAGGTAGTTTCCAGCAGTATAAAAATCATTATTTAAATTCCTAACGCTTGTCCTCCACCAATTTGAAGAGTTTCAGCTGTAATAAAGGAAGCGTCATTACTTGCTAAGAAAGAAACTACAGAAGCTACATCTTCTGGCTGACCTAATCTACCTAATAAAATATTATTTTTCCAAGAAGCAAAAACTTCTGGTTTAGTTGATTTAATTTGTTTGTGGAATGGAGTATCGATTGTACCAGGAGATACTGCATTCACTCTGATTCCGTATTCTGCAAGGTCTTTTGCTAATGCTCTTGTTATTGCATGAACTCCAGCCTTAGATGTTCCATAGATACCAGCTCCAGGTCCTCCTGCAGTCCATCCTGCATTTGATGTATAGTTAATAATAGAAGCACCTTCCGCTTTTTTAAGAAATGGAATGGCAGCTCTGGACGCAAAAAACGTCGAGTCAAGGTTCAATGCCATTACACCTCTGTAAAATTCTGTGGTCATTTCTTCAAATCTAGATCTTCCACCTAATCCACCGGCATTATTTACCAATACATCGATTTTACCATATTTTTCACCAATTGATTTTATATTTGAGGTTACCGCTTCTTCATTAGTAACATCAAATCCATAATACTCGGCAGTTATTCCATCATCTGCAAGTTCAGCTACTCTTTTAGCACCTTCATCATCTTCTATACCATTTAGAATTACAGTATATCCATCTTTACCTAATCTTTTTGCAACTGCAAAACCTATACCGCCTGTTGCTCCAGTCACTATTGCAACTTTTCCTTTTGTACTCATTTTATTAATTTTTATTTATGTTGATTAATTTTTGATTATTATTTTGTTCGAACTGGTCCTATTTTTCTTATAAAAATAAATACCACTAATACACCCAGTACTACAGCAACATTGATAGCTATAAATGCAGGGGTATATGAGCTTGTTGTTATTTGACCTACAAACCAATTCATTATCATAGGAGATACTGCCGCAACAGTTCCCGCCAGACCTGCAAGTGTACCTACAGAAGGTCCTCTAAATAAATCACTGGATATCGTCTGTATGTTGCCAATAGCAAATTGGAAACCAAAAAGTATAAGACCAGCTAAATAAATGAAGAGCATAAAATTACTTTCTCCGGTTGGATTTATTGTTAAAGAGTCATTCTGTGGTGTTACATACACATCAAGGCTATTCTCTGTAATACTACCACTTGCATTTTTTGTTGTATATGTAATAGTCTCTTGACCTTTAAAACTTGCTTTAGGTGTATACTGAATGATTCCATTAGTAAGTTTTGCGGTCCCATTTTTTAACTTAATATCATTGCCAGGAAGCTGCTTACCTTTAAGACCTGTAATTTGTAAATTATCGGTGCTATTTTTAAGGGGGTCAAGGTTAATAGACATCAGCTTTATATCAGTCATTTTAGCATCTTTGTCTACTACAGGTGTCACTAGAATTTCAATTGAAGATGTAGTTTTAGTCCCTAGTTCTTGATTCGAAATAGTAATAGGGATTATTTTCTTTCCCGAAAATAATGAATCGGGTTTGAATTTAAGTGCACCGTTTTCATTTAAAATAATTGTATCTTTTGCAACAATTATTTTTTTCTCTACTGTAGCTGCTATGCCATTTATTTCTGATACTTTTATATTAGCTGATGAATTACCTACAAATTGTATGATAGAAAGGAATCCTAAGAAAATTAAAATTCCTCCAAGTGTTATTGTAGTTTTTCTGGCAAAATCAACTGTTCTTGATTTCATTAACAAACCTGAAAACCATCCTCCTACAATACTTCCCGCAGCAGCAAATAAATAAGAAATCCACATGGTACCAGCAATTTCTGAAATACTTAATCCAAATTGACTATTCAAATAAATAGGCATCCATGCTGCGAAAAACCACCAAACTGGCTCAATAAAGAAACGACAAAGTAATACTCCCCATGACTCTTTATGGCCTAATATAGTTCCTATGCTTAAGCTTTTCTCTTTTTTAGTATCATCCTCATTTTTATCATCCTCAATTCTACTAGAAAGTATTAATTCTTTTTCTTCTTGTGTAATCCATGGGTGTTTTTCTGGTATTGCTTTATTAATAAACAACCAAGGTATTACCCAAATAAGTCCTATTCCACCTAAAATAATATAGGTCGTTTTCCAACCAAAAAGTGCATAGAGGAACACAATGATAAATGGTGCAATAACATTACCAATAGATGCTCCAGCATTAAAAATACCCTGTGCAATGGCACGTTGCTTCACTGGAAACCATTCTGCATTGCTCTTTACAGCTCCTGGCCAATTACCGGCTTCTCCTAATCCTAGCATTACTCTAAATATGGATAGAGATATTATCCCTCTAGCAAAAGCGTGAAAAACAGAGGCCACAGACCATACGATAATGGATACTGTAAAACCTAGTCTGGTACCTATTTTATCATATAATTTACCAGAAGCAAATTTACCTACTGCATATGCTCCTAAAAACCAATTGAACATTGTAGCGTAATCTGAATTTTTCATTCCCAGATCCTTACCCATTTCTGGCCATAAGAGCGCAAACGCAGTTCTATCTATATAATTTATAACAGTGGCTAAAAAAATTAGTACAATAATATACCACCGTAAACCTTTTATTTTTTTCATCACTTAATTCTTTGTGTGTGAAATGTCCAAGAAATCTTTTCCTATTGGACTAAATACATCAATTAATACTCCAGACTCTAAACATACTGCTTTGTTCGAAACGTTTAATGGGGTAAAGAAATCGTCTCCACCATTTAAGTTTTTCTTCTGATTACCGACTATTGCTTCAAAACTTTTTGATTCAACTTTGGCAGTTTGAGAATGAAAATGATTGTAGAAATAACCAAAAGATTCTTTTTCACTCACTATATTTATATCATATCCGATCATTCGTTTTTTGATACCTGGTGCAGTATCTTCCCATGACTTCTCTTTAGTTTCAAAGAAAACCTCACTCTTTGTTTTTGAGTAATTCATTATTCTAGTTTAGTTGATTTTTAAATTATAATTACCTGTCCATTCATATTCTTGTTCATCAATGGTAACGCTATGTTGTTTATTAGATTCGCTACTATTGTTAGCTATGACAAGGGTATATGTCTTTTTAGCATCTAATATGATTGATATAGCAGTATATTCTTTATTTGATAATAAAACCTTTATTTCACTAACACTAGAATGCGGATTTTGAACAGATTCTAATTTAGGATCAAAATTTCCGTGGGGCTCAATTACATTCACAAAAATATGATTCTTTTTTCCTTTCTCTCTTATCATATAAGAGGGTTCGTTCCTAAGATTGAAATCAGGATCATTAGCACCTAATCTAGAAAAGATCATTCTGCTATCAGCATCGATTAAACTAGAGATAGAGTAGAAGCTGTTCTTATTTAACCAGGTTAATGTAGCTAGATTTTTTTCACTTCTTCCTTCTGCTTGTTTCCATAAATGTTGATATCCGTTTTCTTTTCCAAGTGGGGATAGCGTGGTTTCTTTTTTGTAATCAAAATTAGTTTCCATTACCTGACCTTGATACATGAAATTAAGGTCATACTGATGTACGTTCTCAGAATTAATGGTATAGACATCTATTAAAAAAGGAGGTCTTTCTAATTTTTCATCTTTTATCATTGTAATGGTACGTTGCATTTTTACTCCTTCATATCCATTTTCTTCAACTGCACTGACAATTTGAAGATTCGGGTCTTCTAGGTTTGAGAATATTAGTTTAGGGTTAACAGCACTAGACTTTTTGACATTCCCACCAAACTGAGATTTTTGATCTACAGTAACAGTATTGTGTGCTATAGTTTGCTTTGCCCAAGTTTTGTTTTCTGGTAAATAACGACCTCCTTGTTTAGATTCTACATTAAGAAAGCGTGCTGCACCGTAATCTTGTAAGATTTCTTGTTTACCATCATACATAAAAATAGATAGCCTATCAAAATGTCCATGTCCCATTCCTTGAGATGCAAATTTGAAGATAGATGTCAATTGTTCATCCTGTTTGCCATTAGACATTCTCATTAAAGCGAGTCCGCCAGCCTTGCCATCTTTGCCATCGAGAATTAACATAGGCTTTTTAACATATGCTGTTAGCTCAAAATTATCTAAAGCTTGCGCTACTTTTAATCCTGCACTGGAAATACTAACTTTACCGTGCTTTAGGATTACCGGAAGTAATGCTTCATCTTTATAATAAGCGTATGCTATATTACTTGCAAATATTAGCTCACCGGTTAGATAGTTTTTCTCTTTTAAAGCATCATTAAAGGGTAAGAAAGCTCCATTCTCATCAGTAAGCTGTAAAACAGTAGTGACTGCTTTTCCTAAGAGTTGATTGCGATATTCAAATATTTTTAGGTCTGGTTGATTATTTTCTATTGCTTGTGCAAACAGCATAAAAGGCATCATCGCATATCTTTGATAGTAAGGCCCTTCAGAATAATACCCATCAGGAGAGAATAATTCATTGATTTGTTTTAGAAATCCAGTTTTTTTATCCTTATTACTTCCATATAATGCACGATCAACCATATCTTGATCTTCCAATACATAGCCAGTCATACCTACTCCAGCAACTGCCCAAGTACCATGATTGTGAATTCTGTTGAAAGTTTCTTTAGAATCAACGCTTACAAATTCAACTACCTTCCTGAATACATCAGTTTCGATTATTTTTTTATTTTCTTCTGATATAGCAGAACTTACTAGATTATAGGCTTGTATGGAGTTTACTAACCATACACTTTCATTAAGTCCTTGCCAGAAAAGTTTTCCAGCAGGATGATTTTCTTTACTGAAAGGGTGTAGTGGTAGGGTAGGGTACATTTTGGCATATTCTAGTAGCATATCGGTTACAAACGTGGCATATTTTTTATCATTTGTAATTTGATATGCAATACCTGCGGCGTACATTTCACCATAATTTTGCTTATGTTTTTCGTGTGTATATCCGCCTCCTGGATCTTTAGGTACAGGTACTTCTATCCCATTAGTGATTGCTTTGTCAGCTTTCTTTTGATGTTCATCAAAAGAAATTTTCAAAACATCATTTGAGTCTTTTAATTTTTTTATTTCCGTTGCATCCTTAGGGTATAATGATAATACAGGACCCTCTTGTACATCGGTGGTTACCGTTTCACCGGTTTCTTTAATTTCTTTTTTATTACAGCTGATAAAAGTCATACTAAGTAATAAGACTAGGCAAAAAGTGCCTAGTCTTACATTCTTAGCATTTAAGAATATGTGGGTCATTAAGATGTTTTTATAATTCTATATTATCTATTGTGCTTTCCAAAAAACGTCTGTTGAAATCGTATCAGAAGTATCAATAGCGCCAAATTCAGTAAGCACTTGATCAGATACAATAAACCAATTTACATCATGTCGTTTTGGTAATTCTCCACCACTTCCCGGTGCAAATCTTACATGAAAGTCTTCAATACTACCTCCGGTTACAAAATTTGTTAAATTAACAGCAATTAACTGCCATTCACCTGGAGGCGTAGAATCTGTAATTCTTAGTTCTCTTCTAGGACTATCTCCAAAGTATAACTTAATATTTGGGTTTCCGACAGTTCTTACCCAGAAATGTAAATAAGCATTATCAAACGTTGCTTCAGCTCCAATTAATTCAGATAATTGACTTTTATTTAAACTTCCTGAAAATCCACCTCCTGCAGTTGTTTCGCCAAAATACAAACGAGCTCTCGTACTACCAGTTAAGCTTGCATATTCCATTTGTAAATATTCGGTACCAAAAGGAACTCCGTCAATTTTAGGTTGACTATCTACATCATTAATTTTAGAAATACTTAGTAATCCATCATCTCTTACATCTGTAGTGCTATAGTTAGCAAAATCAAAGAATTCTATATATTTAGCATGTACATATGCTACATTTTCTTGAGTGGTAACATTACCTTCTTGATCCGTTAATTGTACATCATATAACCCTGTTACTAATGTTGTAGGTGGAGAGAAAACAATTTCATTAGACTCTTTTTCAATAATCGTTACGGTTTCACCTCCTACGGTTATAGTTTCAGTGATTTGAAGATCTTCACCTGTAATTGTTACATTATTATCTCGAGAAATTACTGTTGGGAAACCATTTAAGGTTAATAAAGGTATATTAACTATAAAATTAGATACGATTGTTTCTGATGCAGATCCTGAAGCCGTAGAGTAATTGATTACTATATCAACACCAGCTTCTCCTATTGCTTTACTCATATCAGGAGTATTAACAACAATTACTGATTCATTTTGAAATTCTACAGGAGCTTCTATACCTGCAAAAGTAACACTTGTGATTCCTAAAAGATTAGCACCTTCAAAAGTTACGGGTTGATTCACAAATGATTCATTAACAAAAGTATCAGGAATTGTGATTACAGGATCAGGATAATTTACGGTTAGGTTTTCAGATGAAACTCCGGATACCAAAAGGTTATCTTGACCTTGTCTGGAAACCTGATTTACTACCGTGATTTTTTCTCCAGTTGGTGCGTCGTTTGGTACAATAAATGTTAATGTTGAACTACTGGCAAGTGATGAGATAGTTGCTAGTTTATCACCAACATACACACTATCTACAAACTGAAGCCCTGTTCCTTCAATCGTTACCGTTTCAAGAATGTTAACAGAAGATGGAGAAAAACCAGTGATTGTAGGCTCTACTGAGTTAATATCTTCTAGGGTTTGTTCTACCTCTACCTCTGCATCACAAGCAGATATCGCAAGGAATATTAGCATGAGTCCAAACATACTTGAACCTACTAATATATTACCGAAAAATTTTATTGTTTTTTTCATAGTATATAGTATTTATTTTTTGTTTTTAAAGGATAGTCCTATTTGTTTATTTTGATCATTTTTAACTAATGGAGATTTTGAACTTGGAATAAAGTTTTTAAAATCTTCCCATTTAGGATTTTTATAAATTATGTTATCAGATTTAGCGTTATTACTTAACTTTATTTGACCAGCATTAAATAATAAGCAATTATTAATAAAGTTTTTTTGACCTGATAAACTTAAAGGGTTTTGAATTTTATAACTTTTTTCAAAAACTGAATTTTCAATTTTAACAAAAGATATACCAGTTGTTTTTAGTATTCTTCCCTTTTCGTAATCAGCAACTCGGCTAAATATACAATTGTTTATGTATAACTGAGCATCTTGATCTTCATTAGATAATGTTTCATCTCTAAAATAGTTTAATGCCCATTGTTCAATTTCTGAAAATATAGAATTTTCAAGAATAACTACTTTAGCACTAGATTGTCCAGAACCTTTTTTGTTTTCGGATAAATTTAATCCTCTATACGAATTTTCTATTCTGGAGTTTTTGATACTTATCGTATCAGCAAATGTACCTTTATATGATTTGTAGACCGATCCTCCTCCTGTTCTATTGTTAAAATTATGAATTAGGCAATTGTCTATAAAAACTGAAAAAGGTGAATTTTCACTTGTATTCGATGAAGCTACTGCGTATTTAATCGGTGTTTTATTTTCCCCGGTTAATTCAAGATTTTTTAATTTTAATATAGCTTTTGAGTCAAGTCTAAAAATATAATTAGATGTTTTTTCTAAGTTGTCTTGTATTTTTATAACAGATTTTTTATCAGCATCATTTCCAATTATACTAACATCAGTTTTGATTTTTATCCCCTTTTCAAGAATAAACATTCCCGATTTAAGCTTTAGAGTAGAGCCTTTAACCGCTTTACTCATTGCCTTGTTTAGTGTTCCAATTCCCGGTTCAACTTCAATAATAGTATTTGTAATTTCAATAAGAGGTTCCACTTTGGGTTTCCAGGTTGTCGGACCAGTCTTTATTACTAAAGCTTTAGGTAATGCTTTGTTTTCTATGTTATAAGCTCCAATCGTATAAGAATTTCTTTTTGCTCCAGTGATATCAACCGTTGGATTGTAATCATTGATTTTGGTAGCTTTTAATTTAGTTCCATTATCTAATGTTGGTATCAGTACAGCATTGTTAAATAAATTCCATTCAACCTTATATTGAGTGAAGCCTTTAGCTGCGAATGTTGCATTTGCATCAATTATATTAGAAGAAAAATTAAATCCTTTGATGTCATCAGAAACTTCAATTACTTTATCACTATCACCACTATTCGAAATAATATTGTTGGCAAAAGTAGTATTGATAGGAGGTAATGTACGTTCATCATCTTTTCCCGCTGCAAATTGAACAGGCGAACAATCAATAACTGTATTGTATTGTATATCTACATTTTGTACCTGATTATACCTGTTTAATGGGCTGTTTGGAACACCATTCATGACTACAATAGGTCCTCTGAATCCAGATCCTGTAAGTCCTATCATCATATTGTTTCTAATAATATGATTAGCGTTAATCACACGAACTCCTCCTGTTTTGGATTTTTGGTTACCAATAAAAACGTTTCCTTCTACTAATGCATTATCACCATGTCTAAGTGTCAATGTTCCTTCATTTTCTAAGAATAAGTTATCTCTAAAAATGTTATCACCACTTTTATTAGAAATAATTTCAATTTCACCATTACATTTCTCGAACAAGTTGTTTTCTACCAATGTCTTAGAAGAAGACATAGAAGTTTTACTGGTTCCAATTCTGATAGTTTCTCCGCCGTTTTTTCCTAAAGGAGGTCTTCCTGCAAAATGATTGTGATCAATGGAATGATTGTTCTCAATATGTTGATCACCTTTTAACCATACTACTAAAAGACTACCGCTGTTGTTTTTACCAATAAAATAATTATGATCAATGCGATTATTTTTACCCCAAACATCTATCCATTTGTATTCTTGATCTTTTGATGTAGGGTTATAATTGGTAATCGCACACTCTGTAACTCGGGAATTAGTAGCAAATTCACTAGAATTATTTCTAAAAGAAATAACAGCATTACCAGAAGTATACCCATCCTTGAACCATAATCCTTTTACAATAAGATAAGTTCCAGTCATTTTTAGACTAGAATCTCCACTAATGATTACATTACCCGAAGCTTCTGCTTCAATAGTTATTGGTAACTCCAACGTTCCCTGACCATGAACTATAAGATTCACATTTTTCCATTCTCCATTTTTAAGAATGATATGATCACCAGGAGATACTCCTTTTATGGCAACGTTAAATTCATCAATATTGGCTACCAAAATTTCTTTGGCAGCACAATATTGTGAATTTATTGTTAGTGTTAACAATAACAAAAGAGTTATATGTAATCTAGTGTTACTCATTTAGTATCCTATATTTTGAGCTAGATTAGGATTGATATCAATCTCACGTTGAGGAATAGGTAATTTTAGTTGATAATCCGAAATAGGAGCAGCAGCTTTTTGAGGATTATTAGGATCGTTATAAATAAATTCTGATATAAAATTTTGATTAATAACGGTAAGTGCTCTTCCTGTTCTCACTAAATCAAAAAAGCGATGATTTTCAAAAGCAAATTCAACTCTTCTTTCTCTTTCTAAGGCAAGCTTCGTTGAAAAAGTACTTGCAATATCTGTAGCAGTTAAATTAGCAAGCCCTGCTCTTGTTCTGATTTCATTAATCAGTGTTACTGCTTCATCTTTTCTACCTTGTTCTAAGTATGCTTCAGCAAGTAGTAATTTAATATCAGCATATCTTAGAATAATCCAATCTTTATCAGAATCAAATTCGTTATCTACAGGAGTAAAATATTTTGTAATATAATTGAAAAAGATTTCGTTTCCTTGTGAATCAGTATAGGACTCAGCCAATGATGCCTCTTTTCTTGGATCACCATCTTCATAAGCGTCTACTATTCCCGATGTAGGAATATTTAATTCATCACCATCTCCTATAATACCTAGAAGCTCTGCTGTGGCTCCTGGAGCAAAATAGTTAGCGAAAGGTGATCCTAGACCAAGGTTTCCACTAATATATTGTACCGCAAAAATTACTTCTTCGTTATTTTCATTATTAGTAGAAAAGATATCGGCATAATTAGGAACTAAACCAAATCTTCCAGAATCAATTATGTCCTGAAATTCTGTAATTGCTAATGGATATTCTCCAAGCGTTAAGTATACTTTTCCAAGAATTCCTTTAGCCGCATATTGGGTAATTCTACCAACTTCATCTTCACCGTATTCTGAAGGTAAGTTTTCTCTTGCATAAATAAGGTCTTCTTTAATTTTTTGATATACAAAAGCTTCAGGAGATCTTTCTAATAAAAGGGCATCATCACCTAATAAACTTCCATCAACATAAATAACAGCACCATATAATCGTACTAAGTTAAAGTAGCAATGTGCTCTTAAAAATCGAGCTTCTGCTTCATATTGATTGCGTAAATCTAAATCTTCAACATTACCAACGTTTTCGATTACATCGTTAGCTAATCCAATTGTTGAATAACATACTCTATAATATTGTTCGTTTGTTAAATTTGAAGATACCATAGTACCTCTGTCTAAGGTGAAATTATCAACATCATTTTCCACTGAAGAATCAGGAGAAAGAAAAGTATTGTCAGATCTAATTTCAGTTACACTAAATTCTACATCCATAACATCACGAAGGCTGTTATAAGCAGAGATTAAAGCTAGATTTACTTCTTCAGCATCTCTGTAAAACACTTCAGAGTCAACTTCTGATTCTGATTCTACATCAAGATCACAAGAAGTAAAGCCTATTACTAGCAAGCTAAGCATAAAAATGATATAGGGCTTTCTATTATATTTTATATAGGTTTCCATTTTTGTTTTTTTTAAAAGTTGATATCTAATCCTATTAAAAGTTGTTGTTCTATCGGAGCTACACCTCTTTGATAACCTGTAATAAAAGGATTACCAGAAATAGCAGTAGGTGTTGAAATACCTTCAGGATTTAATCCGTAGTAGTCATCAGATACTATATAAATAGGGTTCTGAGCAGAAATATATATTCTGGCTTTATCTAATCCTGTTGATTTCATAGCATCTGCAGGAATAGTATATCCTAAGATAACTTCTCTTAAAGAAATATAAGAAGCATCTTGTATACCGCGGTCAGTTTCTAACCAAGGAGTTCCGGTTCTTTCTTGAGGTTCTGTTGCAATAACAGACTCGTCATACCAAGCTCCTACAGCATAATTTTTGTGATAACGTTGTACTTCAATATAGAATGCATCTCCATATCGTACCTCAGCACCTTGTGATCCTTGTAACGCAATATTTAAATCAAAATTACCATATGTAAAATTGTTTGTGAATCCCCAGTTAAAATCTGGAAAAGGATTACCAATTACTGTTCTATCATCAGCATCTAACACACCATCTCCATTAACGTCAACAATACGCAACGCACCAGGTACATCATTAGCAAAAGATACGTTACTATCAATTTCTGCTTGTGTCTGCCATATTCCGTCTGTCTGGTATCCAAAAAATTGAATATATGGATCTCCTACTCTGGATAAGTATTGATCAGTACGTTCTCCTGTACTAATTGTTTGTTCCTGACCTCCTAAAGAAATTAATTTATTCTCGTTAAAAGATATATTAGCACTTGCCTGCCAATTAAACTTACCATTACCTACATTAGTAGATAATTCAAATTCGAAACCAGAGTTTTGAACCTTACCTGTGTTGTTAAAATAAGTATCATATCCTGTTACTAAAGGAATTTGTTCTTCTAAAATTAAATCTTGTGATATTTTATAATAATAATCACCTGTCAAACTGATTGAATTATTAAGAAAGCCTAGCTCTATACCAGTATCATATTCCTCAACGGTTTCCCAGCTAATATTAGGATTTCCTATAAAGCTGTTGATTTGTCCATACCCTGTATTTGAAGATTGACCAACTGTTGAATTTCCAAGCGGGTAATTGGATTGGAAAAGAAGGTTTCGTGCTGGAAAATCTTCAACATTTATAGAGTTACTACCAGAGATACCATAACTAGTTCTTAATTTGAACCTGTTAATAAAACTAATATTGTCTTGCCAGAATTTTTCATTTCCAATATTCCATCCAATAGAAACTGAAGGGAATAATCCGTATTGATTATTTTCTCCAAATTTTGAGTAACCATCCGCTCTGGCAGCTACTGAAAATAAATATCTATCATCATATGCATAATTAATACGACCTAAATAAGAAGATAAAATATTTTCGTATTTCAAGGTATTTGTATCTTCAAGAACTAAACTACCTGCGTTATTTAATGTAGTAACATTTTCTACTGCAAATCCAGTTGCTTCTATATTGGTAAATTTGAATAAATCCCTTTCATAAGTTGTTCCTAATAATACAGCAAGTTCACTTTTATTGAAACTTTTATTATATGTTAAAGTGTTTTCAAAAACATATTTAGTTCTTAAACGATCATTAGCTGCACCAAGATTTGTATTAGATCTATTACCTAATCTACCTTCAAACGTTTCTCTTGTTCTTTGGTGTAATAATGCATTGGCAGAAGATCTTAGTTTTAAATTATTTAATATTTCCCAAGTAATACTTCCATTGGTAACTAATCTATAGTCGTGCTGAATATCTTCAGTTTCTATTTGTGCAGCGATAGGGTTAAAATTGTTAGATCCCCATAATGTACCAGTAACAGTTGCTAAATCAGGTTCACCTGATGCATTAATATATTCAAAATTTTGACCGGTAGGAAAGTCAAAATGTGGGTTATGTGCATAACTTCCAATTTCTCTTCCGGTTAATGCAGAAGTATAAGCGTTATGTCTCACAGGAATCCAAGTTTCATAACGTAGTACATCCGTAAAATTAATACCTGATCTTCTATTTTCTGTATATGATGGTATTACTGATAAGTTTAAAGAAACTCTATCAGAAAGTTTAGATTTAAATTTTACAGATAAACTTAAACGATCTAAGAAGTTATCTTTTAAAAGACCTTCATTAGTAACATACTGACCAGATATAAAGTATTTATTATCTTTTCCACCTCCAGATACATTTAATAAGTAACTTTGTATTACAGCAGGATCTCTTAAAGCTTCAGCTTGCCAGTTAGTAGGACCTCCACTGTTTATAGCAATTTCTCTTTTTGCTACCTGAATAGCACTATAATCATCAATACCAACTACTCGGTTACGCTCAAGATCTAAATCTGAATATTCTACAGCATCTAAGATATCAACTTCTCTAAAAGCTCTTTTAAAACCGGTATACGTTTTAAACTCGAATTTAGCCTTTCCTTCTTTTCCATCTTTTGTTGTAACAAGGATTACACCGTTTGCTCCACGCGAACCATAAATCGCAGTAGAACTCGCATCTTTTAAAACTTCGATTGATTTAATTGTACTTGGATTAATAAATTGTAATCCATCATCAAATGGAAAACCATCAACTACAACTAAAGGTGCAGAACTCAAACTAATAGAACCTGTTCCTCTAATGACAATCTCTGGATCCGCTCCTAGTTCTGTAGATGTATTTCGAATTTGAACCCCCGCGATCTTACCTTTAATTCCGCTAGAAACATCAGTGTAGGGAAGTTCGTCTAAATTTTTATTTTCTAATTTGGCAACTGAACCGGTAAGAGAAGATCTTCTTGTAGTACCGTATCCAATAACAACCACTTGTTCTAACTCAGAAGCTTCTTCCTCTAATTGAACATTAATAGTAGTTCTTCCTGCTACATCGGTGGTTACTGTTTTTTTTCCTGTAAAAGAAAAAGAAAGAACAGCATCTTTTTCAACTTTTAATTGGTAATAACCATCAAAGTCTGTAGTAGTACCTGATTTTGTGCCAAGGATAAATACATTAACACCTGGTATCGGAATACCATCTTCTTGTCCAGTAATTGTCCCTTCTACAGTAACAGTATCCTGAGCGAGTACTGTATAATGACATAGAACAATCATTGCGATCGCGAACATCTTTTTTAAATACATAAGTAGTTTTTTTGTTTAATAATGCTTTAGTTTAGAATACTAATGTTGACATTTTCGAATTAAAAATAAAGCAAGAATAACTACTATTTAAAAAATAAATACATACCTTAAAGTTGGTGTATGGTTCTATTTGTAATGTAAGTAATTATTAGCTATAAATTTATTTTAATACCATATTAAGTTTCGAAAATTAAGAGGTGAACATTGTGAACAGACCTCTATTTTTTTATTGATTATTTTATGTTACATTTCATTATGGTTTAATGTTTATTTATTTTTATGTTATTAGTTGTTTGATAGCAAAAATTATATAAATCCACAAAGTGTTCTTCAAGTTTAGCTACTGCCTTATCGGGGTCTTTTTCAATGATAGCGTTAATAATTCCCTGATGCTCTTTGATTAAAAGATGATTTTCATCTTTATCACACACTTTATTAGCAACAAAGTGTGTGATAATTTCTGGTGTTATAACTAACATTAATGAGTTAATTACACTATTACCACTAGCTTCAGATAATTTTAAATGAAACATTAAATCTTCTTCTACCGCATTCAATCCTTTAATCGCTTTTTCGCTATATGCTTCGTGCGCTTTTTTAATTTGATCCAAATGTGTTTCAGTTCTTCTTAACGCGGCTAAGCGCACAGCATTTGTTTCTATTATCAATCTTGTTTCTACCAAAGATTTAAAATCAGGCTCTTGTAATTGAAGGATATCTGACATCATTCCATTAAGAGCAGTAACTCCAATATTTGATACCCTTGTACCACTTTGGGGAAACTTTTTTACTAAGCCATAAAATTCTAACCGTTGTATAGCTTGCCGTAATTGATTACGACTTACTCCTAAGTTTTCAGCTAAAATCCGCTCAGCAGGTAACTTATCTCCAGGACCCAATTGCCTGGAATTAATTAGTTCCCTGATTTTAGAAATTATTAATTCTTCTGTTCCCTTTTTTGGATCATATATAAGGTCTGTTCCCTTTTCCACTTTAACGCTCATAAATCAATTTTGACATTGTCTGGTTGACCAATCTGGGCAACCAAAAGTATTGTTTTTTTTTACTTTCACAAAATTTATATGTTAAAATTTTTAAGAAAGTTTAAGAAAGCATCTTTTTTTTAGTTAAAATCGTATCTGGTCTTATTTTGAAACGTAATAATAATGTTTTTAACTACTTAAATTATTCAAAAGGATGTTTATTTGATAATACATATAAATTATATATGAATATTTATGAATTATTCATCATTTATTGGTTAATCAAAAAATACACCATAATTTGTTAAATTCTAATTTAGCTTCTTAATAATTTGTTTTCTTAAAATACTGTAATCATATTTTGTCTTTTTAGTCATTATACTATTTTATTGACTTTCTAATTATGATTAGTTAGATTTACTATGTGTAAATTTATGAAAATCATAATTTTATTCTAATTTATGATTTTTTCTTTGTTTTCAAAGATTTATTTTATGTAATATTGCATTAGTTAGTTAACGAAAGGGGCTAAGGCCGACGATTTAGAGTTACTATTATGAAAAATGCAATTTATTTTATTACAAAAATTATCGCTCATTTCTTGAGCCTATTGTTTGATTTCTTCAAACCCATCTTTTCCGTGCGCCGCCCCTTGGGGTTCTAAAATTCTTTTGAAGCAGGTGCGTCCTTCTTCCAGTTACAGCGTCATAATTATTATTTCTTAGATTTATAATATACATTAATATATATGTATTATGTTTTATAAGGCTATCTTTAATAATGTGACATTTCAAATAAAGAAAATATCATTTAAATTAATTAAATACCTTTTTTGGTAAACGTATTTCGTTTATGAAAGAAATAAAAATACTAATAGCTAATTCTAACCATTTTGATTTTGCCCCAGAAATTTGTGAGGTAATTTCAATATCCGCTCAGGTAAGAGGAACGGGTATTGCAAAACGTACTCCAGAATATATACAAACAAAAATGAAAAATGGAAACGCTATTATCGCTTTATCAGATGGTAGTTTTGCTGGATTTTGTTATATAGAAGTATGGGGACATGAAAAATACGTGGCACATTCTGGATTAATAGTGCATCCTGATTATAGAAATCAAGGTTTAGCAAAGAAGATTAAAGAGTTTACATTTAATTATTCTCTTAAAAAATATCCGACATCAAAGATTTTTGGAATCACAACAGGATTAGCGGTGATGAAAATAAATTCTGATCTTGGTTATAAACCAGTAACTTTTTCTGAGCTTACCGATGACCCAAAATTCTGGGCAGGTTGTCAAACTTGCACAAATTATACAATTCTTAAATCTAAAGAACACAAAATGTGTCTTTGTACCGGAATGTTGTATGATCCTTCTAAAGAGCACAAGAAAAAGGAGAAATGGTTTAATAAAATGATATTAAACAGATTAAAAAATATAAAGCAAACAATGCTTACAAATAATAAACAGTTATTGTTATGGAAAAAGTAGTAGTAGCATATAGTGGAGGATTAGATACTTCTTATTGCGTTAAATATCTTATTCATGAAAGAAATCTGGATGTACACACAATTTTAGTGAATACAGGTGGTTTTACGGAGAAAGAATTAGAAGAGACAAAAGAACGAGCTCATGAGTTAGGAAGTTCTTCTCATGTGAATAAAACCATCTTGAATGAGTTTTATCAAAAAGCAATTAAATATTTGATTTTTGGTAATGTTTTAAAAAACAACACCTATCCTCTTTCTGTAAGCGCAGAAAGAATTTTTCAGGCAATAGAGGTCATAAACTATGCAAAAGCCGTTGGCGCAAAATATATCGCTCATGGTAGTACTGGTGCGGGTAATGATCAGATTAGATTTGACGTTATTTTTCAAACATTAGCACCAGAAATTGAGATAATTACTCCTATTAGAGATTTAAAACTTTCACGTCAGGAGGAAGTAACATTTTTAGAAAAACATGGAGTGCATTATAGTTGGGAAAAAGCGCAATATTCTATAAATAAAGGAATTTGGGGGACTAGTGTAGGCGGTAAAGAAACACTTACCTCTCATAGTTCATTGCCAGAGAGTGCGTATCCTAGTCAGTTACAAAAGGATAAAGAAGAAACAGTAATTCTTAATTTTGAAAAAGGAGAACTCATAGGTTTAGATGGTGTAAAAGATTCTCCTGTCACTAATATTCAGAAATTAGAAGAATTAGCAAGTGCTTTTGCTATTGGTAGAGATGTTCACGTAGGAGATACTATTATTGGAATTAAAGGAAGAGTGGGATTTGAAGCTGCTGCACCTATGGTAATCATTAAGGCACATCACTTATTAGAAAAGCATGTATTGACAAAATGGCAACAATATTGGAAAGAACAATTAGCTAATTGGTATGGAATGTTATTGCATGAAGGTAATTATTTGGATCCCGTAATGCGAAATATAGAAGTGTTTTTAGAGGATTCACAGAAATCAGTAACTGGAAATGTCATAGTCAAATTAAAACCATATCACTTTACATTAGAAGGGATTGAGTCTGATTTTGATATGATGAAGTCTGATTTTGGACAATATGGAGAAATGAATAATTCTTGGACATCAGAGGATGCGAAAGGGTTTATAAAGATCTATGGAAATGCAAATAAAATTTACCATAACGTTAATCCAGGTGAAAAATGATTAAAGTTGGAATTATTGGAGGATCGGGATATACAGCAGGAGAATTGTTGAGATTATTAGTGCACCATCCTGAAGTTGTTATTGATTTTGTGTATAGTACGACCAATGCCGGAAATCCGGTATCAAAGCAGCATACAGACTTAATAGGAGAGATTGATATTGATTTTTCTAATTCAGTGAACTATGATATAGATGTGTTATTCTTATGCTTGGGTCATGGAAGGTCAAGAGCTTTTTTAGAAGATACTCATTTTTCTGAAAATGTAAAAGTAATTGATTTAGGAAATGATTTTAGGCTAAAAGATGATCATTGTTTTTCTGGAAGATCATTTATTTATGGCCTGCCAGAATTACAAAAGGAAGCGATTAGATCTGCAAAAAATATTGCAAATCCAGGGTGTTTTGCTACAGCGATACAATTAGGGTTATTACCATTAGCCGCTTCTGGTAAACTTATGGATACGGTACATGTAAATGCTACTACAGGAAGTACGGGGGCAGGAGTAATGCCGGGTAGTACTACACATTTTAGTTGGAGAGATAATAACTTCTCAAGTTATAAGGTATTTACGCATCAACATTTAGGAGAGATTCAGGAAAGCCTTTTGCAATTACAAGAGGATACTCAATCTTCAATTTTCTTTATCCCGAACAGGGGGAATTTTAGTAAGGGAATCTATGCAACCATGTATACTAAATATGACGGGACAGAAGAAGAAGCTAAACAACTATACACAGCATTTTATCAAGATGCTAAATTCACGTTTATTTCTGATGAAGAGATTTATTTGAAACAAGTGATAAATACTAATAAATGTATACTCCATATCAGTAAAAAGAACGGAATGTTATTGGTAACATCTATTATTGATAATTTGATAAAAGGAGCATCAGGGCAAGCAATTCATAATATGAATTTAATGTTCGGGTTAGAAGAGCAAACAGGATTAGCATTAAAAGGAAGTGCTTTTTAAGGAAATAGAGGGTATTAGAATAAAACGAATTAAGTTTTATCATAGTAATTGGTAATTCTTGACAGTTTTGGATAAATAAAATAGAATAAGAAATGAACAAAATAACGATTATAGGTGGTGGTAATCTTGGAAAATCTATAATTTCTGGATTGGCGAGTAGCGATTTATTTGAGGCAAAAGATATTACCGTTGTAGATAAATCAAAATATAATTTAAAAGAAGTTGAAGAAAAACTTGGCGTATCTACTTCACAAAATATTGAAGCATCTATAAAAAATGTGAAGTGGCTGATACTTTGTGTACAGCCAAGGCAATTAGATGATGTTTTAAAAGAGATCAAAGATATCGTTACCGTTGATCAGATATTAATCTCTACAGTTACAGGAACTTCTATTGAAGAAATTAATAAAACAGTTCCAAATAATAAGGTCGTTAGGGTGATGCCAAATACGGGTGCATCAAAAAAACTTTCTATGACCTGTATTGCTGCTAATGAAGACGTAAAAGAGGAATTAGCGACTGTGGAGAAAATGTTTAATACTATTGGAGAAACGTTACTAATAGAAGAACGATTAATGCAGGCTGCCACAGTTTTGGGTGCCAGTGGGATAGCATTCTTTTTACGGTTTTTGAGAGCAATGATTCAGGGTGGTATTCAGATGGGGTTTCATCCCCACGAAGCGCAGATTATTGCAGTGCAAACTGCCATAGGGGCAGCGACCTTAGTAGCTGAAAATGGAACGCATCCAGAACGTGAGATTGATAAAGTTACCACTCCACAGGGATGTACTATAGAAGGATTGAATGAGATGGAACATCAGGGATTAAGTTCTTCAGTGATCAAAGGAGTGATGGCTTCTTATGAGAAAATAAATACGATAAAATAATTGCTTGTTTTTAGTTATCTGTTAATTCCATTTTACAGATACCCAATTACAAACAATAAACAACCAATATTATGAAACTATTTGATGTATATCCACTTTATGACGTAGAACCTGTTGCAGCTGATGATTGTATTGTTATTGATAAAAATGGAACCGAATATCTGGATTTGTATGGAGGTCATGGAGTAATATCTATTGGTCATTCGCATCCTCATTATATCAAAAGATTGAAAGATCAGATGGATAAAATTAGCTTTTATTCTAATGCTGTTCAGAATAGTTTACAATCAGAATTAGCTATTAAGTTAGGGCATATGTCTGGATATAATAGTTATCAGTTGTTTTTGTGTAATTCTGGAGCAGAAGCTAATGAAAATGCATTAAAACTCGCATCTTTTTATACTAATAAGTCCAGAGTGATCGCATTTGATAATGGATTTCATGGTAGAACTTCTGCTGCAGTTGCCGCTACTAATAATCTTAAAATTAATGCACCTCTTAATAAACAACAACACGTTACTTTTTTACCATTAAACAATTTAGAATTGGTGAAGGAAGAGTTAGAGAAAGGGGATGTTTGCGCAGTTATCATTGAACCTATACAGGGTGTAGGAGGATTGGATCAGGGAACGACTGATTTTTTTAAAGGCTTAGAAAGCTTATGTAAAGATAATAAGGTAGTACTGATACTTGATGAAGTACAATCTGGATATGGAAGATCAGGTAAATTCTTTGCCCATCAACATCATGGGATAACACCAGATATTATTTCTATAGCTAAAGGAATGGGAAATGGTTTTCCAATCGGGGGTATTATGATTGCCCCTCATATAAAACCGTGGTATGGGATGTTGGGTACTACTTTTGGAGGGAATCACTTATCATGTGCAGCAGCATTGGCGGTTTTAGAAGTGATTGAAACAGAGAATTTGATTGATAATGCAGCACTTACCGGAGCATATTTTATTTCTCAGGCAACTAGTTTACCTGGAATAAAACAGGTAAAAGGAAAAGGATTAATGCTTGGTGTAGAATTTGATTTTGAAGTAGGAGAACTCAGGAAAAAGTTAATTTATAAAGAACATATTTTTACAGGAGGAGCCATGAACAAAAAACTTTTAAGAATACTCCCGCCATTAACGGCTGGAAAAAAAGAAATAGATCAGTTTATTAACTCCTTGAAAACCGTATTAGAATTAGAAAAAGAAGTAAATGAACTATGAATTTATGACTTGTAACAGCACTCTTTACTTGCAAAGTGTGTCTATTAGAACAGAACAGTTTTTTAAAGGAATGCATCATACTACATCGCAAATAGAAGATAATTTTGAACAAAAAAGCTTGCATTTGGTTTGTAGAAATAATAAACAGGTTTTAAGGAATGGGTAGCTTACAATTTTATCAATAATGAAGGAGTAATTTTTAAAAAGGCAGTCGCTGGAGATTTTAAAAATAAAGGAATAAGAAAAGAAATTGTAAAACATCTGATAGAAGATTGTAAAAATAAAAATGTGAAGAAGATGTTGTTAAGTGCTAAACAGACAGTGATTAGTTTTTAAACAAAATTCGGATTTAGAATCAAAGGAATTAAAAATTCTTCACAAAAAACTGGAAGCATATACCAGTAAATGAAACGTATATTATAACAATGAGTATAACATTAAATATATCACAAAGAAACGCCGTGTTACAACGAATGGTGACACTAGTGGATCAGGAAAGAGAAGCTATTATAGCTGCTAATCTGAAAGATATGCAGGCTTACAAGGATGAGGATTTAGCAATGAAGGATCGACTTAAAGTAGATCAAACTAAGATTGATGGGATGATTTTATCATTAAAGCAGTTATCACATCAAAAGGATCCCGTGGGAGTAGAACGATTCAGTTTTATGCATGATAATGGGATGCAGGTATATAATAAAACAGCCTCTTTTGGAACCATCTTGATTATATATGAATCAAGACCAGATGTAACTATTGAAGCAGCGGGAATTGCTTTTAAATCCGGAAATAAAATTTTATTAAAAGGAGGAAAAGAATCTTTACATTCTAATCTTGCAATAGTAACATTATGGCATCAGGCTTTAGAAGAAAATAATATTGCTACTGATTGGGTGGAATACCTGAATTATAACAGGCAAGAAACACAAAAGTTTTTAGAAAAACCAACACAGCGGGTAGATTTAATTGTTCCCAGAGGAGGAGAAAAACTTATTGATTTTGTCAAAAAACATGCAAGCTGTCCGGTAATTGTGAGTGGTAGAGGTAATAATTTTGTGTATGTTCATAGTGAAGCTGATAAAGAGTTAGCGTTAAATAATATATTGAATGGTAAAACAGATAAAATTTCTGCTTGTAATGCGGTAGATAAAGTTTTGATTGATAGTAATTTACCGAATAAAGATGATCTTGTTGAAAGTCTTATTATAGCATTACAAAAGTATAATGTTCAGATCTTGGGTGATGATACGATATCGGGATATGATGGAGTAGAAGGGATATCAGGAGATGAAATTTGGTACCAAGAGTTTTTAGATTTTAAAATAGTTATTGGTGAGATAGAAAATTCTCAGGAAGCAATTACAAAAATTAATACGTATAGTGGAGGTCACTCTGCTGTTATCATTACACAGGATCAGAAAGTTGCGGATACTTTTATGGCTTCAGTTGATTGTGCAGCTGTCTATCACAATGCATCTTCCAGATTTACAGATGGTTTTGAGCTTGGACTAGGAGGAGAGTTAGCGATAAGTACGGATAAGTTACATCAACGTGGTCCTATCGGATTGCAGCATCTTGTAACTAATAAATGGTATATACATGGCAGTGGACAGATCAGATAAAAAGAGGATTGTACTGAAGCTTGGGTCTAATGTTTTGACAAAGCAAACCGATCATATTTCCAGAGGAAAGATAGAGGATATTGGTCGCCAGATTGTTGCTCTACAGCATAAGTATGAGTTTGTGATTGTAAGTTCTGGGGCGATAGCTGTAGCAAAACAATTTGTCAATTTAGAGAGCAATGGTAAAGAAATTAATGTAAAGCAAGCGCTGGCTTCTATTGGGCAGCCGCATTTGATGCGTATTTTTCAAGAGAGTTTTAGAGATCTTGGCTTATTAACATCGCAATGTTTATTGTCGTATTCTGATTTTGAGAGAGCACAGTCTAAAAACAATATTGTTAATACTATTAATGTACTGGTAGCTAATAATTACATCCCTATTATTAACGAAAATGATACGGTAGCTACAGATGAGATTCAGTTTGGAGATAATGATAAATTGGCTGCATTGACGGCTTCATTACTAAATGTAGATTTGTTATTGATTGCCACAAATACAAATGGAGTTTGTACTAAAGAATCTGTTGAAAATAATACATATGAGACAATCAATCAGGTAGAAAATATAGATGCTTTAGAAAATGAGATTGTAACTTTAACATCGACGCACGGTACTGGTGGTATGAAGTCTAAGATAGAAGCTGCCAGAATAGCACAGCAATCCGAGATAGAGACTTGGATTGTTAATGGATTAAACGATAATTTTGTGGTAGACGCTATTGAAGGTACGATAGCTATCACAAAAATAATCAAAAACGATATAGGTACTATAAAAGAATAAAATGAAAAACTACTTTTCCATTCAAGATATTGATTCATTAGAACAATGGGTAGATGAAGCTATTGAGATGAAAAAAACACCATTAGCAGATAAAAATTTAGGTACAGATAAGACAATTGGTCTTTTGTTCTTTAATCCTAGTCTTCGTACCCGTTTAAGTACTCAGAAAGCAGCATTGAATCTAGGGATGAATGTAATTGTAATGAATTTTACAGGTGAAGGGTGGTCGTTAGAATATGGAAATGGAACCATCATGGATCAGAATACTTCTGAGCATGTAAAAGAAGCAGCACAGGTAGTTTCTCAGTATTGTGATGTGCTAGCAATCAGAGCATTTGCAAAACTGGAAAACAGAGAAGATGATTATCAGGAAAAAGTGCTTAATAGCTTTATGAAATATGCGACAATTCCGATTGTAAATATGGAAAGTGCTACAGGTCATCCATTACAAGCATTAACAGATGCAATTACTATAAAAGAACATAAAAAAACAAATAAACCAAAGGTTGTACTATCATGGGCACCACATCCTAAAGCCTTACCACAGGCTGTTGCAAATTCTTTCGTAGAGATGATGCAGCAAATGGATGCAGATTTTGTAATTACCCACCCGGTGGGGTTTGAGTTAGCCAGTCATATTACCAATGAGGTGCCTATTGATTACAACCAGGAAAACGCATTTAAAGATGCAGATTTTGTATATGTAAAGAATTGGAGTTCTTATACGGATTATGGTAAACCACTTACAGATGATTCTTCCTGGAAAATTACAGAGAATAAAATGAAATTGACAAAAGATGCTAAGTTTATGCATTGCCTTCCTGTGCGTAGAAATGTTGTAATTGACGACGCAGTCATAGATAGTGAAAACTCAATAGTCATAAAGCAGGCTAATAATAGAACATATGCGGCACAGTTAGTTTTAAAAAAGATTCTAAAAAATATCTGAGTTTTGTCAATAAAAACGGAGGTAAAGATCTGGATATACTGATTTAATATTGTAAGTATGAAGAAGAGAAAAATATTAGTAGCTAAGATTGGTGGTAATATTATAGAAGATAAAAAAGCATTAGTTTCGTTTTTAGAAGATTTTGCTAGAATTGAAGGACCTAAGGTTTTAATTCATGGAGGAGGTAAGTCTGCAACACAATTAGCTTCTAGATTAGATGTTAAGACAGAGATGATTGATGGAAGAAGGATTACATCTGCTGAGAATTTGGATATTGTTGTGATGACCTATGCCGGGGTAATAAATAAAAAAATAGTTGCTGAATTACAAAAAAATAATTGCAACGCCCTTGGATTAACTGGAGCTGATGCGAATGTTGTTTTAGCAGAGAAAAGAGCTGTTCAATTTGTTGATTACGGATATGTAGGTGACGTTATACAAGTAAATGCTGAAGTGATTAATGGATTTATAGAACTAGGGATTACACCTGTCTTTTGTGCTGTAACGCATGATGGAAATGGTCAGTTACTGAATACAAATGCGGATACAGTTGCGTCAGAAATAGCTGCTTCTTTAGTTAATTTATACAACGTTTCTTTATTTTATTGTTTCGAATTACAAGGGGTTTTAGAAAATATTAATGATAAAAATTCTATAATAGAATATATTGATTCAGAGAAATATGCAAAACTTACTGAATCAGGAGTTATTGCGGATGGGATGTTGCCAAAACTTCAAAATTGTTTTGATGCACTTCATAAAAATGTAAATACTGTTCATATTGCTAATGCCAGTTTTATAAAAGATAAGAATATAAAGCATACGACGCTAAGTTTATAAATGATGATAGAAAAACTAACACAGGAGGCGATCAAACTTTTGAAAGCATTGATAACTACTCAATCATTTTCTTCTGAAGAAGAAGAAACTGCGTTATTGATCCAGCAGTGGTTTACTGAAAGGAATATTGCTTTTGAAAGAGAACATAATAACATATGGGCGTATAATAGATATTTTGATGATAGTAAACCGACTATCTTATTAAATTCTCATCATGATACTGTAAAACCAAATGGTAATTATACTAATGATCCACTTCATGCTTTTGTAGAAAACGGTAAATTATATGGATTAGGTAGTAATGATGCTGGTGGATGTCTTGTTTCTCTGATTGCTACATTTACATATTTCTATGAACGAGAAGATTTAGCATATAATTTTGTGATAGCAGCATCGGCAGAAGAAGAAAATAGTGGTCCATTAGGATTGAAAAGTATATTAAAATATCTTAAAAATGTTGATTTTGCTATTGTTGGAGAACCTACATTAATGCAGTTGGCAATAGCAGAAAAAGGACTTTTAGTATTAGACGTATCGGTACATGGAACTGCCAGCCATGCAGCTCATCCTAATGATGATAATGCTATTTATAACACATTACAAGTTATTGATTGGTTTAGAACTTATCAAATGGAGCATTATTCTGAAGTGTTAGGTAATGTAAAAATGACTGTGACACAAATACAAGCAGGAAAACAACATAATGTAGTACCTTCTCATTGTGACATAGTTGTTGATATCAGAGTGAATGATAAATATAGGAATGAAGAGATTTTAGAGATTGTCAGAGAGGCGATGCCAGCTCATGTAGAGGTAAAACCAAGATCATTACACTTAGGTTCATCATCTATACCAAAGGATCACGCTGTCGTGCAATCTGGTATTTCGTTAGGAAGAACAACTTATGGGTCGCCAACATTGTCGGATCAATCGGTACTAAGTTGTCCATCGCTAAAATTAGGACCCGGAGACTCGACCAGATCACATTCAGCCAATGAGTTTATCTTTATAGATGAAATCAAAGAAGGAGTTGCATTATATATTAAGATTTTAGAAGGAATTGTATAAATTAGTAGTAAGAGTTTAATATCAAGTATTAAAGACAATAAGATGAAACTTTGGGATAAAGGATTACCAACAGATCAAAAAATAGATATGTTCACTGTAGGTAATGACAGACAGCTTGACTTAGTAATAGCTAAATATGATGTGAGAGCTACGCTGGCGCATGCCAAAATGTTACATAGTATAGAATTACTTTCTGATGAGGATATTTTAAAAATAGAAAATGAATTAAATGATCTTGCCAAAGAAATTAAAGAAGGAACATTTATAATCGAAGATCAGTTTGAAGATGTGCATTCTAAAATAGAATTTGTACTTACAGAAAAAATTGGAGATGCAGGAAAACGAATTCATACAGCCAGATCTCGTAATGATCAGGTATTAGTTGCTATGCATTTATATTTAAAAGATGAATTATCAGAGATCAAATCTCAAGTTAAAGAATTATCTTATGATTTATTGAAATCTGCAGATAGATATAAAGAGGTTTTACTTCCTGGATATACTCATTTGCAGATTGCGATGCCATCATCTTTTGGATTATGGTTTTCTGCATATGCAGAGAGTTTTGCTGATGATTTATATTTTTTAGAAGCTGCATTAAAAGTAGTAGATCAAAATCCACTAGGAAGTGCAGCAGGTTATGGTAGCTCGTTTCCGATTGATAGAGAGTTTACAACAAAAGAATTAGGCTTTACTACATTAAAATATAATGTCGTAGCAGCCCAGATGAGTCGTGGTAAATCAGAGAAATCTACGTCATTTGCAATGAGTAGTGTGGCTGGAACCTTATCAAAGTTAGCTATGGATGTGTGTTTATATATGAGTCAGAATTTTGATTTTATGAGCATACCATCAGAATTCACTACAGGCTCTAGTATCATGCCTCATAAAAAAAACCCTGATGTCTTTGAACTGATTAGAGGGAAATGTAACAAGATACAGGCATTACCTTATGAGTTAAGTCTGCTTACAAATAATTTACCTAGCGGATACCATAGAGATTTGCAATTACTGAAAGAAGGTATAGTACCAGCTATACAGGACTTAAAAGCCTCTTTGGAGATGGCAATATATGCATTGAAAAATGTTAAAGTAAATAATGATATTCTAAATGATGATAAATATGACTATTTATTTAGTGTTGATACCTTAAATGAACTGGTAATGAAAGGAATGTCGTTTAGAGATGCATATGTTAAAATAGGTGTAGATATAGAAAACGGAAATTATAAACCAGAGAAGAATACAACACATACTCATATTGGTAGTATTAACAATTTATGTCTTGATGAGATTAAAGAAAAATTGAAGCATTTTAATTGAGTATAAGTTGAGTTAGTTTAATTTTTAGCTTCAATCTAGATCCCCGAAGGAGTAGTTAACCATCGGGGATTGTTTTTTCTATTGCATAAAAGTTTTAATGTCCGAAACCACATTAATATGATGTCTGAGGTAAGCAAAAAGAATGAATAAAATGATTATTGCTACAGAGAATCCTAATAGATTTCCGTTTTTATTACTAGCTACTTTTTTAGAAGTTTTAAGATAGGCAGAGGAGATTTTTTTAGTATATTTAGAGACAAATGCAAAAGCAGGAGCAAAAATTAAAATGACAATTACCATGTCAATGAGTACCATTAAATAGCCCTGTTCATGGATATGTTTTTTTACATATTTAATCACAAATTCATTAATCAAAGTAGCAGAAAGAACTGCAATTGCGTAAATAGCAAATTTAGTAAGTTGTCTTTTATTCATCAAAGTGTAACTAATTTGGTTAGTAAAAGTAAAAAATAGCCTTTTAAAATCAATTGCTTCAAAATTAATTTTAATAAATAAGATTAATTTTTATAGTTTAAATATTATTTTCTACCTTAGTTTAAAAGGTGTTAACTAACGTATCCCAGGATTGATCAATATCTGTTTCAGCTTCTTGGGTATTCTTTTTAATATTCTTGTTTTATATACGTAACTAACTAATTAATTACATATCGATATGATAAAATTATCCTCCTCAATTTATGCAATTCTTTTAATGATTTCTGTACATATCTCAGCTTTTGCTGACACTTTTGTAGTCACATCTCAAACAGAATTTAATACAGCACAATCCGGTGCCGTAGCCGGCGATATTATAGAATGGCAATCAGGCACCTATAGTAATATCGTAATGAATGTAACTAAAGATGGTTTAATAATAAGAGCTCAGGTGGCTGGAGATGTAATATTTAATGGAAGTTCGAGAATGAGTATTACTGCAGATGATTCGGTAATAAGTGGGTTTCAGTTTGTAGGTGGTAATATTGGATCAAGTAATGTGATATCGATCGAAGCCGAAGATGTTGATTTTACGGATATTAATATTGCTGACTATACTTGTTTTAAATATTTAATAGTAGACGAAAATTCAAGAAATGTTGATATTTCCTATTGTAATTTTGAAAATAGAGTGAATTATGAAGATCAAAATATTCTTTCTATACTTGTAGATGATACAGAGCCCGGATATCATACGATTCGTTATTGCTCTTTTAAAAATTTTACTGACGATGACGGAATGGATATAGGTGATGCTGGTGTTGAGCCTATCAGAATAGGAGTTAGCTCACAGAGAACCTTCATTAGCAGATCTATTGTAGAATACTGTTATTTTACACAGTGTAATGGTGATGGAGAAATTATTTCCAATAAAGCAAGACAAAATGTTTATAGATATAATACGTTTGACAATAATCCGAATGCAGAATTGGTACTACGTCATGGTTCTGAGAATACAGTATATGGTAATTTCTTTCTTAATGGGTTGGGAGGTATCAGAATAAGAGAAGGTAAGGATCATTTTATATTCAATAATTATTTTAGTGGATTAACATCCAGATCAATATATCTAAATGATAATGATGGCGATTCTACAGATGATCGATTAGATAGAATTACCATTGCTTACAATACTTTTATAGATACAGAAGAGGTTCGATTAGATGCCTCTGGTACAATGCCTACGACAAATATAACACTAGCTAATAATATTTTCACTCAACCTATGGATGACCATTTTAGAGACGCTACGGGTACTGAAACCTGGATAGGAAATATTGCCTTTGGTTCTTTAGGCATTGTTACTCCAGCTTCTGGAATTACCGTTGTAGATCCAAAAGTTGAAATTAATTCTGAAGGATTCTATGGTCTTGCTTCTGATAGTCCTGCTATTGATGCGGCTCAGACAGGATATACTGCAATAGCTTCATATACAGGGTTAGACATAGATGATGACATCCTTTTTGATTTAATGAAAGAAGCAAGACCAGCAGCTATTACATCAAAGGATATAGGTAGTGTAGAGTTTCCACACACTGCCATAATCCAACCTATCGCAACAGCCAGTAATACAGGACCTTCTTATTTTAATCCTTTATTATCTGTTGACACTCCGGTTAATGTATCTACGCCGTCTATGTATATGGGAGTTTTTCCTAATCCTAATACAGATAATATTAATGTAATCATAAAAAATGATCAGGCAGTATGGTTAGAATTAATACTATTTGATAGCACAGGAAGAAAAATAAAAACTTTGACAGATGCATCATTAGCTCCTGGAGAAAATACAATACAAGAAAATGTATCAAAAATACCATCAGGGATTTATCTGATTCAGGCAAATACCAGAGAGCTAGCTTCTGATAAACAAGAAACGCAAACAATGCGATTTATTAAGAAATAGATTAATTAGTAGTATTTAATTGAACCTTCAGGAGAAAATCTTGAAGGTTTTGTTTTATTATAGTAATACTCACTATGTATGTACTAGAAGGATTTGTGATTGGATTAGGGACCATTATTTTCATAGGACCTGTCTTTTTCTTATTACTGAACATTAGTTTGCAAAAAGGTGTGAAAGCTGGTTTAATCGTTGCTCTAGGTATTATTAGTAGTGATATTGTTTGTGTTTTGTTGTGCTATTTTGGAGTTTCTCAGCTTTTTGTAACAGCTGCATATCAATTTTGGCTTGGTATAGTGGGAAGTATTATTCTATTCGGATTAGGAATTTCTTATGTATTGAAGAAGCCCGTTTTTGTTAATACAAGACAGATTAAATCTAAGGCGCTGTATTCTTTTTTTATTAAAGGTTTTAGCGTCAATTTTTTTAATCCTTTTGTATTTATAGTGTGGGTAGGAATCTATAAGTATGGACAATTAAAGTATACTAATGAGGTCTCAATGTTATGGTTTTTAGTAACAGTTCTTTTGGGTATTTTAGTAACAGACATATTAAAGGTATTTCTTTCAGAAAAATTAAGAAAATTTATAACATCAAAGAGGTTAAAGATTTTTTTTAGAATTACCGGTGTCATATTAATTCTCTGTTCTATTCGTGTGCTTTATATTGTCTTATGAAACAGTAATAAAGGTTCTATATGTTTGATTTTCATTATATTTGATAAACAACTTTAAGCACAAACTGATATGGAGTTTAATTTTATTGTAGCCGCTATTGCTGCACTTATCCCGATGGTTTTGGGTTTTATTTGGTACAACCCAAAAGTTTTTGGATCCGCATGGATGAAGTCGTGTGGATTTACTACAGAGGATCTAAAAAGAGCGAGCATGCTTAAGATTTTTATTTTAAGCTATATCCTGAGTTTTTTTCTTGCTACAATGGTTACTATTTTAGTAATTCACCAATATGGATTTTTCTCTAGTTTAATGAGTGATCCTGATTTACTAAAAGAAGGAACAGAAATTAATTTGTATGCTCAGGACTTTATGGCTAAGTATGGGACTAACTTCAGAACTTTTAGACACGGTGTATTTCATGGTGTTTTATCAGGTATCTTTTTTGTATTGCCAGTTTTAGGTACTAATGCCTTGTTTGAAAGAAAAGGCGTTACCTATATTCTTATTAATGTAGGGTATTGGACGGTTTGTCTTGGATTAATGGGAGGGGTGATTTGTGAGTTTGCCTAACCATTTTAATATAAAATAGAGAAAGATTTTTCAAAAAAAGCTAAGTAATCTTTTCTATAATTTGTTGCCAAAAACTCTTTTGAAAATTGTTTTTAATAAAGGTATTGCTTTTTCAGGATCTCTTTCTCTTTCTCTTTCTCTTGCACTTAGACGACCCTCAGTATCCGTAAAAAGTTCATAACTAAATACAAAACGATTTGTGTGAGCTCCGACACCCATTTGTCCAAATCTAAGATCATTAAATAGCAGTGTATCCTTTTTCTGTTCTATAGTATACCAACCCTCTGTTAAGTTAATTAATCTGGGGATTAATGCTGAATTTTTGATAGGTTCTAATAGTTGATGATTCTTTTGGAATTCTGAAAAAGTTATTATTTTGTCTGCATCAAAAACTGAGTAGTGTCCTATTAAAAAAGAACGATCAGTTTCTACGTTAGCAGTCCATAATAAACTGTTGAGAGGGGTAGGTTTAATTTGAATTTCTTTATAAGAAATATGTTGATTCTCCAGACTGATTTTAAAAACTTGATATGTATACCATTTCATTCCCAGAGTGATTAAGAGATAAAAACTACTCACTAAGATTCCGATGGTATTAATTCTTTTTCTCTTTGGATTTGTTCTTTGATAAAACATGGCAGTAAGTACACATAGTAAAAAAGGAATTGTATATAATGGATCGACAACAAAGATATTTTTGAAAGAAACTTTGTACTCTAGTGGCCAAAATAGTTGAGTTCCCCACGTGGTAAAAGCATCTAGGAGAGGATGTGTGAAAAGGGCCAGAAACATTAATTTTGTCCAGTCTTTCCAGTCTGCTTCTTTATTTCGATATAATTGAGCAACACACCATCCTAATAAAGGAGCCATGATGATACTAAATAAGATAGAATGAGAAAATCCTCTGTGTACTTCATTTGCAGTAACGGGGTCTACAAAAAGTTTTGCTATAACATCAAGATCTGGAATCGTTCCAGCGATAGCACCCCATAACATTGCTTTATTACCAATTTTTTTTCCGATAGCCGCTTCTCCTACAGCGGCACCTAATACAATTTGTGTTAACGAATCCATATTATTATTGAACCTGAAGTTTAAAAGGATGCCTTATTTCATAGTCGCTTGGTGAGATCAGATCAACTAATGGCTTTAATAAAGCATTTGATATAGAATTACAATGTCGTACATATAATTTCATTTCTACAGGTTCTGCTCCAATACTACTTTTTATGATTTCAGCAGTTCTACCCAGACGTAGCTCAGGAACTTTTTTAGAAATAGCCAACGCTACATAGTTATATAACATTTTTTGATAAATGTCGTGGGTTTTATTATACTCATAATCAATACCGATATGATTAGCCTCTAATGCATCTTTAAGAATAAATGCAGTCTTAAAGCCCACTAATCTGTCTTCAAGAAAATAGCCTTTAAATATAAATGAATCTCCTAGGTTTTTCTTGAGATTTTGGAAGATAGAAGCGTTTAGTTTTTCAACCTTAAAATCCGCTTTTTCGATAACAGATAAATATAATGAATTTATTTTTTTAGCATAAAAAAGAATATCATCAGGGTTAAAACTCTTTACGATAATTTCAGAAGAATTTTTAAAAACTTTCTTAGCTCTTGTTCTAAATTTGGTTTTCATACTACCTAGATACATATTAAAATCATTCCATTCTGGTCTTATAGGCAGTACCATATTAACATCAATTTTGAAATCTCTGAAATCTTGTTTTTTTATAGAATCACTGTTGTTGAATGATGCGGGCCAAAATTCTTTAAGAAGTATAAAAGAAGGCTTGTCAGTGGTTTCTATTTTGCTCAATTCACGCAACGCATTTGATAAGTTTTCAAAAGCATCAGTAGCAGTTAAGCGGTCAGTGTATGAAAAACCATGTTCTCCGCAAGAAAATAAATTACCGCAGACTAACACTTTTATGTCAGTATTTTTAAATAGTGTATTCGTTATTGTACCACTTATACTACAAGGAAACTCGTGAAGTTTTAATTCATTAGTATTAAAAGATATATATTGTGTAGCAGCTATACCTACAGGAACTTTATCATCGTAAAAAATAATATATCTGAATTGAATGGTCTTTGCCAATGATTTTTCTAAAGTACGTAAATAATTCAACGTTAGAAAAAGATTGTTTTTTGAGTTTACAATATCCCACTGAGAAGAGGGTATATCTTCTGTGCTATTATAAAATTTATAAAGTAACCGATTTGATTTATAACAATTTTTTATTTTATTAAGCATAAATATTTAAAAGATCGTATTAAATAATTGAATGTTATGAATACCAAAATTACATTTTATTTTTTATTTGTAACTTGTTAAACCATTATCAATTGAAAAATAAACAAAATAAGAGTATTAGAAAGTTCTCAGAAATATATAGTTTCTTTATCTAAGGCCGATTTACTAATTATAAGTTTTTTTTATCGTTAAATAAGGTTTTTAAACGAAAACCCTTTCATAAAGTTTAAGTTTATGCAGGTTATGTCAATTAAGTTTAGTTTTTTTGACTTCAATTCAGAAGCTTATGGGGAAATTGATAAACTGTGTCTTATTGATCGATGATGATAAGGCTACGAATTTTTTTAACGAAAGAGTCGTAACCAAGCATAATAGCTTTGATTGTATTTATACGGTGCAGAGCGGAAAAGAAGCATTAGCATATTTAGATAAAGTAGAAAGTCAAGAAACGACTAAACCAAATCTTATTTTTTTAGACATCAATATGCCTGCTATGAATGGATGGGAGTTTCTTATTGAGTTTTCTAAATTAAACAAGCAAACTACAGAAGGGATTAAAGTTATTTTATTATCTACATCTTCTAATCCCGATGATGTACACAAATCTTTGAAGAACCATTCTGTAGATGATTTTATTAATAAGCCCTTATCGCTAGGAGTGTTAGATAAAGTAATAGAAAAACATTTTTCAATAATTACTTCTCATAACTGTTAGTTTTTTTAGTAAATAGTTTGTGGGTAAAGCGTTTCATAATTGTATGAATAAATTAAAACGGTTTCTTTTGATAGATGATAGTAGTGCTACCAATTTTTTTAATAAGACTATTATAGAAAAAACCAATTATGTAGACGAAGTATTAGTTGCTACTAATGGAAAAGAAGCATTAGCATATATCAAAAAAGAAACCCTCCCTGAAATTATATTTCTTGATCTTAATATGCCCGTAATGAATGGGTGGGAGTTTCTTGATGCCTATCAGATGCTAGAAGATTCATTGAGAAATTCTGTAATTATTATAATGCTAGGCGCCTCATTAACTAAAGAAGAAGAGAAACGACTAGAATGTATTTCTCAAGTTAAAGGATTTAAAGAAAAAATGTTAACAAAGGATACACTTCACCAGATTATATCTATACATTTCCCAGAGGTTATTTCTAAATAATGGTCACTCATTATTTAAATAATTTTATCAAATCTTAGAAAACGCATAGACACATATTAATGTTTGTAAATAATAGTTCTTTACCACTTATTTATAAAAAACAAGTATTTTGTCGAATATATTCGTTTTTAATCGATTTTTTGTGATAGGTTTGTTTCCTGATTGATTGGAAATTGATAATTGTTTACGTCATTAGCCTGATGTAAAAAAAATCAATTGGAAAGTTTAAGAATTAAAGTATTAACATAAGATTTTAAAACACACTCCTGAGTTTTAATTATTCGCAGTCATGGATAACTTACACAACATAACTTTATGAGTTACCTGTAATATTGAATGAAAAAATGAATATGTTTTTAAGCTTAGTTTATATCAATAACAACCCCTTTAAGAGATAATAATATGGAAATTAAATTGAATAAAATTTTATTAATAGACGATAGTGAGGCTACTAATTTTTTTAACACAATGATTGTTAAAAAAACAAATTGTGTTGATGAAGTTTTAATTGCAAGAGATGGAAAAGAAGCATTAGATATTATAGTATCCGGCAATATTCCTGATATTTTGTTTCTTGATGTAAATATGCCTGTTATGAATGGTTGGGATTTTTTAGAAAACTTAAAAAAATATGATATTGGTAGTAAAAAACCAATCATTGTTTTAATGATTGGCGCAGAGATTACCATTGATGAGAAAAGAAAAGCAGTAGAGGTGTTTGGTGTGCATGAATTTAGTGAAAAAATGCTCACGGTGAATAAGGTTTTAAATATTGTGGATAAACATTTTAATGAAGAAATTGTTTTTGTTTAGTAATTAATTTATTGATTATTATTTGATGCAAAACCAGTAGTAAAATATTTAAGAAAAGTATTTTTAATTACCTTGCTTATTCAATTAATAAACTAGAAAGACCAACCACTTTTAAATTTACGTATATCTTGAAACTTCCTCACAAAACCTATATTATAGCCATTTTAGTATGTTGTTTTATTTCTCATAAAGCAATCTCGCAATCTCGGGCAATACTTACAGGTAATGTCTCTGATCAATTTGGTAATTTGCCAGGAGCTAAGGTAAGTATTGAAGGAATGGATTTACAAACCACTACGGATATCAATGGTAATTATTTATTAGAGGTAGAAGAAGGTGAGTATGTAGTTACCGCTGGATTTGTTATGTATAATTCTCTTTCTAAGTCTGTTACTATAAAGGTGGGAGAGACGATTAATAATGATTTTGTATTACGTACGGGGTTTTCTATGGATCAACCTATTTCGATTGGTTCTAGAGGTAAACCTAGATCTTTATTAGAAAATACTGTGCCTATTGATATTATATCTCCACAAGATATATCCAATTCATCTCAGGTAGAACTGAGTCATATTTTACATTATTTAATTCCATCTTTTCATGCTACTAATCAAACCATTGCTGATGGAACCGATCATATTGATCCAGCTTCTCTTAGGGGATTAGGACCTGATCAGGTTTTAGTTCTGATTAATGGGAAAAGAAGACACAATAGTTCCTTACTAAATGTTAATGGCACGATAGGAAGAGGAACAGTGGGTACAGACTTTAATGCAATACCTATTGCTGCAATAGAAAGAATCGAAGTATTACGTGATGGAGCGGCTTCACAATACGGATCGGATGCGATTGCTGGTGTTATTAATATTATTTTAAAAACACAGACAGATGTTATTGATGTAAATAATAGAGTAGGTATCACAACAGCAGGAGATGGGTTTACTACGTATTCTTCGGCTAATTTTGGATTAAAAATAGGAAATAGAGGGTTTGTTAATGTTACAGCAGAGTATAGAGATAAAGAATCGGTGAATAGAGCTGGCGATTATACAGGTACTGTTTATGTCGAAGACCCTATAGAAGATCAACAATTAATTCTACAGAATAATTTTTTTGGACAGACCGGTTATGATAATCATAGGGTAATGGAAATCGGTAGTGCAGAGACGCAGAATTTATCATTGATGATTAATGGTGAGATTGCAATGTCAGATAACGCTACCTTTTATCTACTGGGAGGGAGAAATTATAGAGAAGGGAAAACAGCTGGATTTTATCGCTTTCCAAAAGATCTTGATCTAATAGTACCAGAATTATTTCCAAATGGTTTTTCTCCAGAGTTACTTACTGACATACAAGATGATGCTGTTACAGGTGGAATCAGAGGGATTAAGAATGGCTGGGATGTAGATTTTAGTCATGCAATTGGCACAAACTCCCTGGATTTTACAGTAAATAATTCCAATAATGCCTCATTAGGTGTTGCTTCACCAAGCACATTTTATGTTGGAGGATTTGAGTATCAGCAAAATACGACAAACTTAGACATTTCTAGAACTTTTGACTGGTTAGATGGTGTTAATATTGCTTTTGGAGGAGAGTTAAGAGTAGAAAATTATCAGATTAAGGCAGGAGAAGAAGATTCATATATCAATGGTGGTAGTACGTATATATCAGATTCTGGAGAAGAGCTTTCCAGAGTAGCAGGAGCACAGGTTTTTCCTGGTTTCCAACCAGAAAATGAACTGAATCGTTTTAGAACTAATACTTCTGGTTACATGGATATAGAGGCTAATTTAACACAGAAATTAGTTGTAAAAGCAGCAGCTAGGTATGGAGTTTATAATGATTTTGATGGTCAGGCAATATGGAAACTTTCTGGTAGATACGCGGTCACTAAAGGATTAAGTTTTAGAACAGGTTTTTCTACAGGGTTTAGGGCGCCATCATTACATCAGGTTTTCTTCCAGAATATCAGTACACAGTTTATAAATGGAGAAAGTATAAGAGTTGGAACATTTAATAATGAAAGTGCAGTTGCAACAGAAGCATTTAAAATTGAAAAATTAAAACCAGAACTATCTAATCATTTTAGTGCTGGTATCAGCAGTAAAATAAATGAAAACTTCACTTTTACCTTTGATTATTATCTTGTTGATATTAAGGATAGAATTGTACTTTCGGGGAGGTTTGCAGAAGGGTATGAGGACCTTCTTGCTCCTTTTAATGTAGGTGCAGCTCAGTTTTTTACAAATGCGATAGATTCCAGGACATCAGGAGCAGACGCCGCTATCGTATTTAAAACAAATCTGGGAATTGGTAAATTTGATACTACTTTAGGGATAAACATAACGAATACCAAAGTTGTTGGAGGGATAAAAGTATCTCCCTCACTTGTAGGGCAAGAAGATGTATTGTTTAATAGAGAAGAAATAGGGAGGGTAGAATCTGGCCAACCTACCTACAAAATGAACTCTATGATATCTTATGAATTTAATAAGTTCAGGATTCAGATGGGAAATACATTTTTTGGAGATGTAACTTATGTTCATCCTGATGATGGAGATCAGGCTAATTGGGTTGTCAATGAATACAATGGACTCATAGAAACAAGGGATCAAACATTTTCTTCAAAACTAGTGACTGATATGGCAATTTCATATCAGATAAATGATTTTGTAAAATGTACCGTTGGAGGAAATAATATTTTTAATGTGTATCCAGATAAACATACACATGCTGCTAATACCAGTGACGGTAATTTTTTATATAGTAGAAGAGTTCAACAGTTTGGAGTTAATGGAGCAAACTATTATCTTAGGCTTTTGTTAAGATTATGATGTGTACATTGGGTAACTTTTCGCGTATCTCTTTCTACAGGGTTCACATTTATTTTTTCATCACCTTCTTTTTTATTTCAAATATTTCAACAATAATAAATGCTCAGGAAATAGAGGATAAAGAAGTAGAGAAATCACAACGTGCTATTTTTATATTTAATCTAGCGCAACAAATAGGTTGGTCTGATACTACATTAGAGACTTTTAATATCGGGGTCTTGGGACCTGATGATACCTATATAAATCTTAAGACGATGGCGCAAAAGCGAAAAGTCTTTGGAAAACCTGTTAATGTTTATAATTTTCAATCAGTCAAAAGTGTAAAAGATATTCAGCTATTGTATGTAAATAATAAATACAATTATAGTATGGATCATATTTTTAATAAAATAAAAGGAAAGCATATTTTATTAGTGACAGAAGATTTTGATTATAACACCTCGATGATTAATATGATACATGTAGGGAATTCTTTTGAATATGAAATAAATACTTCACGTATTGAAAATGAAGGTTTTATAATAGCACCATCCCTAAAAAAATACGGAATCACTTCTTCTGAAAAATGGAAAGGATTGTTTCGTACCACAGAAAAGTCATTAGAACGGGTGATGGTAGAGAATGAGGAACAAAAAATAGTTATTAAAAATAAAGAAGAAAAGATTGAACAACAAGAAGAAAAAATTTTTACAAAAGAAAAAGCATTAGATAATATACAAGAAAAGGTAAGTGAACGAAACAAAATAATACAAGCGCTTTTTTCAGAAGGTAAAATACGTGAAAAGAAATATGAGGAAAAACTGCTTATAAAAAAAGAACTCGAAGAAGGTATACAGAAACAATTAGAGTTTATAAAAATACAAGAAGAAAAGATTAAGGTTAGTGCACAGGAAATTGATCGACAACACCAGTATCAAAATGAATTAAATACTCAGGTTAGAGATCAGGAAGCTATTTTAGAGCAACAGCTTTTAGAAATTAATAACCAGAAAAAGATTAATATATTACTTATCATACTTGCTGTATTTATTATTTTGATCAGCTTTTTTATATATAGAAGTTATTTACACAAGAAAAGATTGAATGCGTCCCTGGAAGAAAAAAACCAGGAGATTTATCATCAATCTAAGGTGTTAGAATCAAAGAATAAAGAGTTAGAACAATTTGCTTACATAGCAAGCCATGATCTACAAGAACCTTTAAATACGATTTCTAGCTTTATAGGCTTGATTGCAGAAGATTATGGTGATAAATTTGATGAAGCAGGAAAAGATAGTCTTACTTTTATACAAGATGCAAGTAAACGAATGAAAAAGCTTATTAATGCATTATTAGAATATTCCAGACTAGGTCGGTCTAAAGATTTTATAAAGGTTGATCTTACTAAAATTATGGAAGAACTGAAAGCAGATTTCACTTCGATTTTAGAAAGAACAAATGCAAAGCTTACAGTAAATACATTACCTGTTGTAAAGGGATCTGAAATAGAATTGAGATTGTTAATCCAGAATTTGGTAAGTAATGCGATTAAGTTTACAGAAGAGGATGTAGTTCCTGAAGTTACTATTTCTGCAGTTAAAAAAACAAAGATAATTAATAACGTATCCAGTCAGTTTTGGGAGTTTGCTATAAAGGATAATGGGATCGGAATTCCTGAAAAACATAAGGATAGAATTTTTGCTATTTTTCAGAGATTGCATTCCAGAGAAAAGTATCAAGGAACGGGAATTGGTTTAGCACATTGTAAAAAAATAGTGGAAGCTCATGGTGGTGAGATTTGGTTAAAGTCAATAGAAGGGCAAGGAACCACATTTTACTTTACAATTCCGGGATAACCAGTTTTTTGAGCTGTGTGAAATTCTTTACTGTAAATTTGTAAAATATGCTTTTTGTAAGATCTCGATGATAACTATTATAAAAAACTGGTGTAAGGATTATTTTAAAACCGGACTATTAATGAAAACTAATTTCTATGTATTATTGTATTGTTAAAAAAGAAATATGAAAACAAGTAGTTTAAGTCAAAAAGAATTTGATCCGTATTACAAAATTTATATTAACAAGTTAGCACCAGAGCTTGATCTAAGAAAAGGGTATGCGGAAGGAAAAAAGAATGTGATTCAGTTCTTTTCTAACATTCCTGAAGATAAATTACTGTATAAATATGATGAAGGGAAATGGAGCATCAAAGAAATATTGCAACACCTCATTGATACAGAAAGAATTTTTATGTACCGATGTTTTAGAATCGCTAGAAACGATAAGACTGCATTAACTGGGTTTGATCAGGATATTTACATAGAACCCTCAGGTGCTGATCATAAACCATTACAAGCTCTAATTGAAGAATATAGTATTTTAAGGGATGCTTTTATTTCTTTTTTAAATAGCGTGCCCGATTCTCAGTTAGAATATGTAGGCAATGCTAACGGAGGGGCTTTATCAGCAAGATCTGCAGCTTTTATTATGCTAGGCCATGAAATTTGGCATATGGATATTATAAAAGAACGGTATCTTTAATAAAATAGATACATACTTAGCTTTTTAAGTCGAACAAGTAAAATAAACGCTATTATGTTAATATCAAACAAAGTATATTAAATAAGAAAAAACATAACTTTAGATCTCTTATCAATCGTATATTATTAATTTAGTTACAAACGAATATCCAGAATATTATGATTATAAGTCAATATAATTGATATCTTAGAATTCTAAGCGTTTTATAGCAAGGATGGTATATGAAAGTTTCGCGAAATATATATATTCTTATCACATCTGTCATATTGATTTGTTTTCTTAGAAGTTATTTATATAATTTGATTATAAAATATGATTTGATAGAAGAAAGAAAAACCTTTAAGGTACTTGATTCAAAACTTATCACTTATATAGAATCTTCTGCAAGTAATAAAAATCTTTTTACTATAACATCCATAGTAGATACCACAAATAAACTTACAAATAAAAAACTGCAATTTACTTTTTCCAGGTGTGATATAAATCCTAATCAATTAATACATACGCAAAGTACTAACTGTGTAGGCTATTCGCACTTTTATGCATCTATCTGTAATTTTTTAATTGAAAAAACAGAAATATCGAATCATTGGCGAGCAAAAGTGTATGTAGGAGAATTATATTTTTTTGGGGTGAACGTACATGCTTATGTTGACTCCTCCTTTTTTAAAAATCACGACATTGTTGTGCTCGAAAATAGAATTACGGGGGAGAAAATCCATATAGATCCCACAATTTCTGATTATTTTTGGATAGATAGGGTTACTGGGTTACATAATTGATTTTCTGGATTTACAAATTTATTTTTTTATAAAACAATATTTGAACTGGTTTTTTAAAACGTGATAGGATTACTATTTAGTAAGCAATTTACCTCTATTCTTTATAATTTTATTTTATTGTTTTCTCTTTTTAAATCTTTTTTTCTGAATGTTATATTTCCTAAATGAATTAGTAAATCTTCTTGTGAGATATGAAGTGTCATGATGCTTTTTATTATGAAATTGAAATAAAAATTACACTAATAGATTAAATATGAAAAATGTAGCACGACTTTTGATATTAAGATATTGATAACAAAATAGAATAAGTAATTAAAAGTGAAAATATCTGATTTTCGTTAAATAAAAAGAGGGAAAATTTGTTATAAGTAGTTGATTTTTAGAATGTACTGAAAAAAGAGAGCTTATTGTCATAATAAATCTTGAAAATAGTAAAAAATCACAGTAATAACACTTTGAAAACTACCTATGAAATTATAACTTTAACCATATAAAAATAATATATCATGATGCTCCAAATATCTAAATGTAATATAAAAATAATAACAATTTTGTTAGTGCTTTTGTGCTCTTATACTTACGTAAGTGCACAAGATCAGCAGATCGCAGTTTCACCTATTAACCAACAGGAATTTGAAGTAAGAAGTCTTACGGGTGTTCCTTATACTATTATTTTTGAAGGAAGCAAAATAGACGGTCAATATCATTTGGCTAGTAATGGAAGTCTTACCTTTAAGACTGCTGATATGGTTGGTACAAAAAGTACACTCAGAATTAAATTTGAGAAAGAAATGCACCTCTCTATGGAAAATAAATTAGTAGAGGATTATCGATCTGATGTAGAATGGGTTAAATCAATGCTCGATATTACTGAGAAAAAAGAGTTCGAGTTGTTTCCATCACGTCCTATTATGACTGATGAAGGTTTTGATAAGTTGAAAACAAAAGTTTTTGAGTATGCTACTACAGAAAGTAAAGAAAGATATTTCTATCAGTGGATGGATAAAGTGAATTATTCGGTAGGAGCTTTTCGTTTTTTTAAAAGTTTGTATAATGCCTCAAATGGAGAAGATAATGAACAACGACCTAATTTCCTGCCAATTAATGTCTATGAAGTATTGCATCAATAATAGCAATAAGTTCAAGATTTAAGTTGAATACTATCTTTTGTAAATTCAGTTTTTATATAATAAGTATTATTAGATTACTTCCCGATACAAAATCTATTATATTAATAAAATAAGGTGTTTACATGTGTTTAGGTACAAATAGGGTACAAGTGATTCATTATTCAGGATTATCCTTCTTGTGTTTAGAACTCCTCTTTTTATGACCTATAAAACCTTATATCGACTTGTTAGGGATAATAAAGCCATTTTTAATGTACTCTCTAATATAGTGAATTAGGTAATTTTTCTTTTCTATTTCAGATTCAGTTAAATCTATATTTTTAGATATATTCTCTATGTAACTTAAGAAATTTATCCAACCGTTTCTTAAAAAAGGGTTGTCGTTTAAATCTGTTTCAGTCCATTGAGTTTTATTTTTTATTAATTCTTTGGCTTGCTGGATTATATCCTCTTTATCTTTTTTTGTGACAAAAAGAGAAGCTAAAGATTTAACATCAAAGAATCTCACTATTTCTAAAGGTTCTAATTTAATAAAAAATTCGAAAAAGTTGTTCTTTAAATACTCCTTGTAAATGTTTGATATTTCATCATAATATAATCTTAAATAGAAAGGTTTACAATGATATTCAGCACAATCGTATAATTTATTCGAAATTTCTTGAATTGATCTTTCTTTATTCGCGAATTTCTGGAAAAGTTTAATTGTTTTTTCTTTTACATAGGAACGATTTAAGATATCTAACCCTTCTATGTCATTTTTGTTAAAGTAGCTTCCAAAAAAATCATTAGGGTAAGAAATATTTTTAATGCCAGTAGAATAAAACTCATTGAGTTGACCTAGAAAATTTCCAAATACATCATCAATTTGAATAAAGATTTTAGTATTTGAAAGCTCTTTAAAACCGTCAATAGATTCCCCAAAATGAAGGAGATGAAGAAGCTCTGTATGACTTATTTGAATGGATAGGTATTTTTTGATAACAGTTATCGCTTGATCAAAATCTTGAATATTCTTAAGGTTATCTTCCCTTAAAATATAACTTTTTATATCATTTAATAAAGAGTTCTTATTACTCTCGTTCAATACTCTAGAATCAATTAATGAAGATATGTTATGTTCTTTATGAGCAGTAAGTAAGTCTGAATAAGAGAAGGATTGATTATAAATATTATTGTTTAGATATAGAGGCAAGTATCTTCTTTGATTCATTCTTTTAGAACCTTCTTGATTAAGGTTTTGTTCATTATCATAAAATAGGTACTCTAAAACAGAGAATATCGTAATCTTATCAATATTTTGAATATCTTTTCTGTTTTCAAAAAAATATAACTTATTTTTTTGAAGTTTAAGAGTGGATTGATCTCCTAACCAAAAATTCAAAAGCTTTCCTTTAAAACTATCTATTAACCAGTAATATTTAAAAATTAGTAGCTTGAATACTAGATAATCTCTGAGTTCTACGTCATCGATTTTTTCAAGTGTGTCTATATTTGTAATTAAACTATTATAAAATCTTTTTATATCTCTCCGTGTGTCAAAGAACAATAAAGGAGTTAGAGGAATTGAATTAAGATCATTTTCATCCAACTCTTTATTATTAATTAGTAGATTATCTAACGAAATATCCATCCAAGGATGGTCTTCGGTATCGTATTCGAAAATTTTATTAAATTCTTTAATAATCGCTTCATTTTTTCTTAAAACAGAGGATTTTTCAATCAAATCTTTCAAATATATCCAAAGTCCATTTTGAGGTAGTTTAGGTAGATTTATTTCGAGATTAAAAATTTTATTAAGATAATTATGATCAAAACCTCCTTCCTTTATTACATAGTTTTTATCAAAACCACAAACGAACACAGTGTTTTTGAAATTGGCTACATTCCTTAGAATTCTTATAACTTCAGAAATTTCATTTTTATTCAAGCGATCTAAATCATCAACGAATACAATTATTTTTTTATCAATACGATTGATTAAATTTTGAATATTAGCGTAATAGTCCTCTATACTGGAATCCGTGCTAAGTATATCGTTATTTAAAAATTTTATTCCATTACTTTTATCTATTATAGCAAAAAGCTTACTTAAATATTGATTAATTGAAGTTTTGGCATCTCCCGAATATCTAGAAAGCTCTTTTTTTAACTGATTGAAAAAATTATTAATTATTGATTTTTCATCTTGATGCTGCCAAGCGTTAAACCAAAAGGTGATAGGAATATGGTTTTTAAATTTTAAATCATATTTTAATCTGTATTCTAACCTTTTTAAAAAACTTGTTTTTCCGTGACCCCATTCTGCATTTATGCCTATTATGAAAGCGTTAAGTGGGTTTAATTGAATGATCTTAGGTAATAATTTATTAATGATTTTTTCATTGTCTATTGTCTTATTTCCTGATATTGGTAAATCCTCTTTGTATATCGAATTTATGGATTCCTGTTCAATAAATAAAAATCTACCGATTATAGCTTTTAGATGATCATAAGGTTTAAAATCCTTAAAGAAATTTCTTATGTAAAGAACAATAATACCGATTCCAACTAATAAAAAAATATCAGTATAGTAAAGATTTGAAAATGTGATGTTTTTAATCTTAATGAATTTTAAATTATCTAATTGATTTATCCTCAAGACCAAATAGGAAACTGCGAATAGTAATAACCAAAAGTTAAACTGTTTTGAAATGCGATAATTCTTTATTAAGAACCAAATAATAATAATGATGATTATGATATTAAGTGCTATAAAAATAGTTTCAAAATTTTCACCATTCACTTCCTTTTCTGCTAGGAAACTGTAGGATATTAATAAATCAGAAATTCTATTTTCGAATAAAATAAAAACTAAAAAAAGAATTGCCCATATTACGCAAATTCTGAAATTCCTCCTGCTAAATAGCAAGAATTTATTTGTTAATCGAATTAGTTTTTCTATCATAAAGTATTAAATATGAGATTGATAAAAATAGTAATATGTGAAATTAGAAATATGATTTACCTAAAAATAGAGAGGATTTGTTACATTCTCAGATTGAGTTTGGTTAAATTATGTTAATTTGGGGAATATTCAAAGAAATTATTAAACAAACTGGTATTTTAGAATTATGTACAGGTATCTAGTGAAAAGAACAATAAAACATTTTAATGATTCCTTTTTGGATGGAGTGGTAATGCTGTTTGTATACTTGTCAATTGTGGTTTGGCTTCCATTATTGTTATTACTCGATTTTTTCGAAATCACTCCTGAAAAAGTAAAAAGAACTGATTTTGAGTGTGTTAATATTTATTCGCATAGATATAACCTCTTAATACTATTCTCAATATTGATTGTTTTCTGTTTATTCTGTTTTGTTATAGACAAGATATTAAATGGATTAGAATGATTAAATTGATTAAAAATGAGATGACATTAGTCTATTAATTTTTCTTATATTTTAGATATTGTAAACAAAATATTGATAGGATTCGTTTTGAAAAACTATCAATTGTAAGGCTGAATATACCAATAGGGTTATAATATTATATCATTGGGTTCACATTCTAACGCTGTAATAATTTTCAATAAAGTTAATAATGTGAAATTAGATCCTTTAGTGCTAATTCGAGATAAATTTGATCTCTCAATGTTTGCTTTGTCAGCAAGCTCTTGAATTGACATTCTTTTTTCAATTCTCAAATCATTGATTCTTTTTCCAATTGCCCTTAATTTTTTATCATCAATATTTTTCATAAAACAATATTCAAGAAACATAATTGATTCAACCGTGTAAATATTTACACAAAATGTGTATTTATTTATACGGTTTTTTTTAATTTTGCTATCTAGAAAAATATTATGAAAGAATTAAATCAAGGAGAGTTGATTAGAATAGCGGACGATTTAAAACTAAATTATGGCAGTAAGAAGGAGTTAATTGATGACTTAGATGATTTGATGTATTTATTAAATCACATAGATCGAGATTATTTTACTCAAAAACAGCAGCAGAATATTGCTTTCTTTTTGAAGTCATTTAAAAAAATCGCAGAATCTTAGAAATAAAACTTATGGTATTGAAAAAGTTAAGAAATTATCTTGAAATTTCAAATGCACATTGCTTTTTCGATTTCCTGATAGGGGATGCTTTCTGATCTATTTATTTTTGCCATCAATTTTAGATACCTCTTCGTTGGTTTACCATTGTAATACTTTTTAAAGTACTTTCCGTAAAGTTCTTGGTAGTGTTGATTTGAATCAAAATAGAAACCGTAAGCCTTGTCCATTTGTCTCCATTTCTTACTTTGGATTTGTTTTTCATACATCCCACTAGGTAGCGCAGAACGGTGAATAAAACGTTGGTCTATAAAATGTAATTTTCTACATCGTTTTTTGGTGAAAGGACAAAGGAAATACCACACTATACCTTTCCCTAAATTAGAAGGCAAAGAAACTAATGGCACTTCATATTTATAAGATTTGTCATTACAATTGTAGCTAAGAATTAATACTTTTTTTATGGTATTCATCTTTGTTGCTATAGAGATATTACTAGTTTCTATTCCATTTGTACTCCAAGTAAGTGTACCACTTTTATAATGGCAGTGATTTAAGTAACCCCATTTTCTAAGTAATGAAATATCAATGCTTTTTACTTGATCAAATATGAAAGGAAATGTATGTGGTTTTGGCATTGTAAATCGTTTTATCTATTCATTAAAGCAATACGTTCATCCCTGTTAGTATTCCATTTCTGAATGATGACTAAATACTTTTTATAGCGTTTTGTTATTTTACCACAATAGTATTTTTTATAATACTTTCTATTAGGCTCATTAAGTATCTTCTGAGTTTTGGGTATGTTAGGTTGTAGTTGAAATAATTTTCTCCAATACTTGCTTTCTGATTGCACGGTGTACATAGCTTTGGGTATGTTACTTCGATGCATAAAACGATTATAAACAAATATCAAATTTCTACACCTTTTACCAGAAAATGGGCAAATAAAAAACCAAACTAATCCTTTACCTAAATTAGAAGGTTCTGATTGTAAGTAAATAACTTGCTCTACGGGTTCGCTGTTAAAATCATAATAGTTTAGAATTACAACCTCATTGCCCTTTTTCATTATTGTAGTTATTGTAATATCTAAATCCTTAGATTTGTTAGAAGTCCAACCAGTTGAGCCAGTAACTTTATAGTTAGGCAGAAAGTAATTACGCTTAGACAAATAACCAGTTGAGAGTGTTTTTTGTTGATCGATTAGTAAAGGAGCTGTATAAGGTTTTGGCATATCTCAGAATTTTTGAAACCTAAATCTTTAAGGAAGGTTAGTAGTAATGTAATTTATAATATTAGGTTTTGTTAGGTAGTCGGCAATGTCAAAACCTTGTTTGCGCTCATTATCGGTAGCTTTTTCTTCTAATAGAGTAGAAGTTCGATAAGTTGCTAATTTTGATAGCTTATGTATTTTATCATTCCATAGGTCAAAGCATCCTAAATCTGGAAAAAGCACAACACTTCTACCTTTTAAAACCATTGTTTTTTCATTGTTGAGGTTGTGCACACTACCACAAGCTAACCAGACAAATTCAGGTAGGAACACACTAGCTATTATAGCTGTTTTCTCGCTTTCCACAATGGCGACTGGCTTTTCTTTGTGTTTATGGAGTAGGTGTTCTCCAAAGAAGCATTGCTGCAAATGGAAGTTGTCTAGCTTTAATACTTTATGAATCCAATTAATGTGATTGTATGGCTGTTTTATACGTTTTCCAGTCACAGGATTGTATAGCATAACTTTACCGCTTCTAATTTTGCCGAAATTGTCTACTTGCCAAAAAATGGTTGCTCCACTCCAGTGATTAGAAGTGCCGATATTATACTCATTAGCTAAATGAACAGCAACCTCATCATTCCAGATATGAGATAGGTACAGCAAAAAGTTATTAGACAGTCTGTTATCAATGCTTTCTTCTAAAACTATTTTATCGATATAGTTGGGTTCTAGTTTAACCTTTAGTTTTGGTTTCCATATCAATGGTTTTTTTTGCACTTCAGAGATTGAAATACCACCCTCAGAAAAGTATTGTTTCGGCGAAAAATGGTATCCGCATTTAATTGCTCTGGAACATTTACCCGTTTTGTCGTCCAAATATTCTCCAGTACGTTGATCAAGGTAACGAGTAAATACGCCATTTTTTTCGCAATTAGGACAACGATACCTGGTCTTCATCCCGTTGTATGGTTCTAGTATGTATCTATAGTCTTTCAAAATAATTTTGTTGTTTTAGAACCTACATTTGATACACTTTCTACACTATTGGGAGCTTTCTCTATGTAGATTGCCATTCCATAATTCTTTCTTTCGATAGTAAACCCTGCTTTTTTTAATCTTTTGGAAAAAGTACGATTTGAACAAGTCCGATAACCCCCATCGATACAATAAGATTTGTATTCATTATAGACTGTTTTTAAAGGCATATCCATTAGGGTAGAACGTTGATAAGTCTCGTCGTCAAGAAACATCAATACACTATCGCTTTCCTTTTGGTATTGTACTACCTCATTTTGTACTACGTTACTTTCTGTAAAACCTTCTTTTTTAAATAAACGAGTAAGACCATCTAAAACCCAATTGAAAACACCCGAAAGCTCATTATCAATAATTCGTTTAGCTAATGTTTTATCTTGCTCCTGCGATGGTATAGTAACGCGAAAAGGGAGAATAATGAAGCGTCTAAAAAATGCATTAGTATTTTCTACTTCTCTTGGTAACTCATTGCAGTTAAACATAAACCTAGCATAGTCTGTTATCAAGTGAGGATTTCCATAGGGTAGTCTTGCTTCAACTGGTTCTCCCGAAATTAGAAGTTTAAAAATGTTAGCTTCTAATTTACCATTAATCTCACTTGCATAATTCAATAACTTATTAGAAAGCATTGCCCTAGAATATCCGTTTTCTGCTGTAAGTGATTGTAGAGAATAATTTGTAACGTTTTGACTACCCAATAGAGCCATTATGATCTCAAATAAGACACTTTTTCCGTTAGCACCAGTACCATAGAGTAAAAGAACTTTCTCGAGCTTGAGAACGTTATTCCTAACAAAGATATACCCTAAGTATTCTGCTAGAATATCTTGTAATTCTGGCTCGGGAAGTACTTTGTCTAAAAACCCTTTAAAAATTGGCGCGCTTGCTGCACGATCGTAAACAAAAGGTAGTTGGTACGTTATAAAGTCGTTTTTCTTAAACTCTCTCAAGTATTGCTTTTCGGGAGTAATCTCAAATGTACCATTGCTAAGATTTATCAATGTAGTTCCGTGTATGGTTTTAATTTCTTCTAATCCACCGTCTGATATAAATTGCTTTAGTAATTCGTGTTTAAAGAGATGCAGCTTTGCATCAAATTTATCTACTCCCATTTTTAAAGCAACTTTACCTAAGAAATCTTTAAACCTATCTTGATCTATATTTTCCCAATACTCAGAATTAAATAAATAGATCATACCGTCTTTTCTACAAAGGCTAAAACCGTTTTCGTTCGTAACCTGTAATAGAATCTCTACTACGGATACCAAGAAGTGTTTGCCTTTTAGTTTAGCGTTATCACCTTTTAATTTACAATACTCCCTAAAATCTACATAGTCTATGCGATTTAGTATCTCATCCAGAATATTTGATACATTATTTTGCTTAAGAGATATTTTGTCAATTTTAACCTCATCCAGAAGTTTAGTGGTTTCTTCCAAAATATCATCTATATCAATATTACTTATCTCTGTCTGTTTCATTAGAATAAGGTTAATTGGTTAGTGTGGGTCAAATCGTCAAATTCATCAGGATTTGTACTTAAACGTTTTGCAGGATGCATAGTGTAGGGACATACAATATCTTCAATAGATTCTACAAGAAGTCCTTGTTTCTCATATTTTCTCTTGTATCTGCAACCTGCTTCAACTGGGATGTCAAGAGCTTTGCAAAGTGCTTTTTTTGTTGTGGTGATATACTTTAAAGCTATAAAAAAAAGTTGCTCTTCGTTATACTCTTTTTTAAGTTCGGACAGTACCAAACCTGTTCCATTTTCTACCCTAGCTTTTATGTATTTCAACACAGAAACCTTATCTTTACGTTGTCTTTTATTAGGGTTGTTTTTGTGATTATTTTTCATAATTCAGCCCTTTCTTTTTGTTAGACAAATACGCCTCCGCATCCAACTGCAATTCTTTCAGTGTTTTGCTTTTTCCTGTTTTAATCCAATCAATGATTTCGGATTTGAAGAAGTAAAGTCGATTCCCTTTTTTGCTATAGGGTATTTCATTACGTTGACAATACCCGTATAATGTAGGTACTGTTAATCCTGTGAGTTCTGATACTCCCTGTATAGTTATAGGGTTATCGGTTTCAGGTTGAGGTTGTGCCTTTTGAAGTAATAAGGCTTTTAATTCGCTTTGTCCTTTTTGAAGCTCAGCGACTGCGTTTGGCAGATTTTCAAATTTCAATGCTTCCATTGTACTGTTTTTTTAAATTCGAGTACAATAAGGCAGAATTCTGAAGTTAGAATTTTCAGGAATTTTCAAGAACGCAGAGAACCTGTAATAAACCTAGAATAAAATTATTATTATTTTTTGGTTAGGAATTTTGAAGAATAATCATTTAATATTAAAAGCTCTTTTTATTTGATCGATATATTTTGAATTACCAGTTTGAAAGGATTTGTATGGAGTTGATGTACCTGTTTTAATATCTACATTAAAAACTTTACAAAATATTTCTCCAATTAATTTGTAATCAGTGTTAGAATTGATAGAATATGATCTTAGAGCTACAGATAAAGAACCTAGAAAAACTTTTTCAGAGCCATACAATGAACCTCTTCTTAGTTTTAAAATAAGGTCTTTATCCCACATTCCTTTTTCAATGCCTTTTTCAATTAAATCTTTTATTGCAAGTTTAGGTTCAGCGAGCCATATTTTTGTTAATAATTGAATGTTTTCTGATTGTTTAGTTTTTGTTTTCTGTTCAATAGTAATATTTTGCTTCCCATCGTCTTTAAGAGTTTCTCTAGGTATTTCGATTCCTTTTTCTTGTTCTAAGTTTTGGACTTCAGACTCAACGTTTACGCTCAGTGTACTTGAGTGTTTGGTTTTTATAGTCTTATAATCTTTTTCAGAACCACATTTATTAAAATCTTTAAACAATTCAGGATGTTTTTTAATAAGTAACTCCATTTCCGATACAATTCCTGAATAATATCCATACTCCTTACTTGTTTTACGATTTATAATCATTGGATAATTATGTCTAATATAGTTCCAACCTATTTTAAAAGAACCGAAATTGAAATGAAAATAATTATAGTGAAGGTTCTTAATATAAGTTGTGCTATTTATTCCATAGAGTATTTCTAATGTAGGATTAAATTCTTTTTTAAAATATTCTTGCCCCTCTTTGAACCCTATATTATAATCTCTTAAGAAGTCAAGTTCTTCAATATTAATAATAGTATCACTATTCCGTTTTTTTCCTTTAATAAAACCACTAGTTAATATTATGGCTAATTCAGGTGTATAGATTTTAGTCTGACTGCCATCATCAAGATTAACACATAAATACCCATTGGATTTTATTTGATCTTTATGTATTCTGTATAAGTCTGTTTTTCGTAATGTTTTAGGATCAATTTGTTCTAAAGAATATAAAGGATCATCGGCATTGTTCACAGATTCTAATGCCTTTTTTGTGGATTTAATTTTCTCCAAGTAAGGTCTCAAAAGATGATATTTAAAATAATACTGTGTTTCTAAACTACCCCAGGCATGAGGAGAGTTAATTATGTTTTCTTGATAGTAATTGCCATCTAACACTTTTAATAGTGTAATTTCTCTGCGATAATTGTAATTATTAGGGTGATTTTGATTATGAATATCAACTTCTTTTTTTAGAAGTAATTCTTTAGCATTTGTTTCAATTTCTTTAAGCTCATTTAGTTCTGCTTGTATAAATTCTTTTTTCAGTGTTGAGTTTAATTTACTAGTAAAATCCTTACTGTTTATGGTATAGCTAAAAAGTTCTTTAGCATTAAATTTTAAAAACCAATAAGTGAATTCTGGCAACTTTAAACCATCACGAAAATGATCTTTATAGATACTTTCGGGAATTTTTAATGGAGAAATTAAATTATGAGTTTTAAAATCTATTTTTTGCTCTTCTAAATAGTCAAGTTTTTCTGTTATACTACCAATATTATTTAAGACTTTTTGTAGTTCTTCTATTAGATTATTTTCTTCAAGATGTAATTTATAATCTTCAATAAATTCATAATAGCTATTTTCTGCGTTGAAAACAGTTTGATTAAATAAAGCACTGTCAGTTTTTGGACTCTTTGGTTTTTTAATATTAAGTTGACCGATGTACTGTAAAGTTCTTTCTTTAGATAAAAACTCGGTATCTTCTTTGAATCTTTTTAAGTATTCAACGGTTAAATTAAAAGACCCTTCATCATAAGCACCACGTTCTAAGTTTTTTGAACCTAAAAGTCTTACAATAACTTTTTGTTTTTTGGAGGTATCAATGTCATTAAAAACTTCAATCCAATATCCCCGATCTCTATAGGGTATTTCTTTATCAACGTTTTTATAATTTAAATGATCCTCCGAAAGATTAATAATCTCTTCAATTAGCTCGTTTAATTTTGTTTCGTAGATGGGAAAAGTTTGAACTTTTTTGATTTCTTTAAGATGGTTTAAAACTTGTTCTTTGAGTTTTAATTGTTTTTTACTATTAAGTTTATTATAAATGTATTTATATCTACTTTCATATTCTTCGATTCTTTTAAGAACTAATTTTAAATTATTTTTATCGTATGGTTTTATTGGTGATTGTAAAGAAAAAAGTCCGTGCTTCAGATAGTTTTGAAAAAAAACATCAGGATGCACTTCAGATTTACTGTCTGGGAAAGTACCTGTGATCCAGTTCAATATTAAATAACATCTATTAGCTATATCCGCTATCGAATATAATTCATATTCATAATTTTTAATAAAATATGTTTTACCTAGTTCGGTATTGTAAAACTTCCATTTTTCCTCATTTAAATAAATAGCGTGGAAATCTAAAACGGAATTGAAATAATTCCCAGTTTCGGTATCGTTATAAATAAATGGTTTATCAAGTGTTTTATTTGGTAGAGTTTCGAAATCTATATTCCAAAGTTTAATTATATTAGAACATCTTTCATTAATTGTATTGAGAAATCCTAAATTTTCTATTTTAGTCTCCGTTATGTATGTTTGCAGTTCATATTTATCTAAAAATTTGTAGTCGTCTTCGCAAATCAAATAGTTGTAAGTAACTTCCTTGTTTTCTAAGTCTTTATTTAGAAGTTCTTCTATTTTGCTTAATTGATAGTTTAAATGATTAATTATATTCATTTCTTCACTTTTCTTATTCTAAGTCCAATTTAATTTTACTAGCGGCTTCTCTTTTACTTTCATCAATCACCTTAGCATAAATCTGAGTAGTCTTTAAATCCTTATGTCCGAGCATCTTGGATACAGTGTAGATATCAGTACCATTACTAAGTTGTAAGGTGGCATACGTATGTCTGAAACAATGAAAAGTTAGGTGTTTTTGTATTCCTGCGCTGATAGCCCATTTTAATAATTGCGAGTTTTGATGTGCAGAGTAATATAATCCTTCAAATACTTTTTGATTAGCTTCTTTTGGTTCTCCCATTAAAGCATAAGCCTGTTCTGGAATTGGCAAGTATTCATTTCTTTTAGTTTTCTTTTGCTGAAATTGAATAGAATATCCTCGATCTGGGGAATGAACTACTTCACTCCATTGTAATTTTTCAATATCTGAAAACCTCAACCCAGTAAGAGCAGAGAATAAAGATGCTTTTTTTAATATTGGATTTACACAATCCGTATTAGCTAATTTGTTTAGTTCTTCTATAGATAAAAACACCCTGTTTGTATCTGCTTGCTTAATTGGTTTTATTTTTCCGTTGAGGTCATTGGGTAATAAATCGTCCTTAAATGCTTGCTTTAATGTAGCTTTGAATTTATTAAAATAGCTTTGAGCGGTATTTTGTGAAATGGTAGTTTTACTACTTCTCTTACTTTTGGCAGTAAGTAGATAATCACGGTAATCATTACAAAACTTTTCGTTGAGGTCGGCAAATGTTAAACTATTAGCAGTAAAGTCTTTTAGATACGCAAAAGAAGAAATCCAGACAGCGTAGTTTTTTCCGATTTTCTTTTCCATTTGTTCTTCATAATAGCTAATAAAGGAATGTTTACCTTTTTCTTTCGCCTTCAATTGTTCTAATTCGAATGCATTATACACTTCGGGCTTGTTCAATTCATTATCTCTTTTTTGACGTATTTGTTCACCAAGTAGTAAGGTGTTTTTGTTATCTAGTTTTTCTAGTGGTGATTTGGGTTTGTCTATAATATAAAGCCCTAGAAACTCTCTACGGGTTTTTTTGCCTGTCTGGGCAATAGTAATAGGAGGGTAGAAGTCAAGGTATAAGCTGTGTCTACCTTTTGAGATAGGCTTTTTTCTTAAGCTAATTTTAATTGCCATCTGTCTTTTATTCGTTGTCTTTTATTATTAATCGTGTAGAAAGTGTAATTGGTGTACCTTTAAAAATAAAATATTTTCAACTTAGTAACCTGTCAAGTTCTTCACGTTTCACTCTTGTCATTCTTTCCGAAAGGTTTACTGCTTTTATAGTTCCTTTTTCAATCAATCGGTAGGCGGTTCTTTTGGAGCAACCTAATAGAATTGCCGTTTCATTTACAGTAAGAAATTCCTTGGCTTTAATCTGCTCGATAGGCTTACGGATTATTTCTTTAGTCTCTCTATTACTATTATTTATTTTCTCATTGCGTTTACGAACCTTATAAGCTCTTTTGGCGCAATTGTCTCCACAATATTTTGTTACTGTAGTACGAGCGGTAAAATCATTCCCACAATGCTGGCAAATCCGTTGTACTCTAATATTTGTACTCATAAATTAAGAAGTCTTAAGTATCATTAAGTAGTATTAAGAAGAAATAAGTGCCATAATTTCGCCTTAATACTTAAAATTTGTACCTCAAATACTTCGAGGTACAACAAAGGTACAAATAGATGCGTAAGAAACAGGTAATAGATATTAACTAAAATATAGTAATTATTAACAATTAATATTTAAAATCAATTGTTTACATAGGTTATTATGTGATTGGTATTTGTTTGTTTTGTTGGCTTACTTCCCGATACAGAAATTAGCGAAAATATTTCCCAATAAATCATCTGAAGTAATTTCTCCAGTGATTTCTCCAAAGTGAAATAGCGCTTGCCTAATATCTATTGCCATTAAATCACCTGATAATCCAGCATCTAATCCATACTGAACTTTCTGGATTTCTTCTAGCGCTTTTAATAAAGCATCGTAGTGTCTTGAATTGGTAACAATAGTATCATTATTGCGGAGGGCACCTGTGTTTACAAACTCTAAAAGTTTATTTTGTAATGATTCAACTCCTATATGCTTTTTAGCAGATAATAAATGAATAGTTGAAATTTCGGATTGTAAGTGTATAATTTGATTTTCTTCAAGTTGATCCACTTTATTAGCTACAATAATGATTGGTTTTTGAGGATACTTATTTTTTATTTGATTGATTTCAATAACCTTTTCTTTGCCCTTAGAAGAGATGATAGGAGTATTGACTGATTCTATCATTTCAGAACTGTCAACTAAGTAAATGACAACTTGAGCTTGTGCTATCTTCTCAAAAGTTTTTTGAATTCCTAGTTCTTCAATTACATCTTTTGTTTTTCTAATTCCTGCGGTATCGATAAATCGAAAACCAATGCCACCGATAATGATTTCATCTTCAATAGTATCGCGTGTAGTACCGGCAATATCAGATACTATTGCTCTTTCTTCATTAAGCAATGCATTGAGTAATGTAGATTTCCCAACATTTGGTTCTCCCACAATCGCAACAGGAATTCCGTTTTTTATTACATTTCCTATAGCAAATGAATCAATGAGCCGTTTTAATACGGTAGTGATTTTAGAAATCAACTCTTGAAATTGACCTCTATTCGCAAATTTAACATCTTCTTCAGCAAAATCTAATTCTAACTCTATAAGAGATGCAAAATTGAGAAGTTCATCACGTAATTTTTTGATTTCAGAACTAAAACCACCACGCATCTGCTGCATAGCAATCTGATGTGAAGCTTCTGAATCTGAAGAAATTAAATCTGCGACGGCTTCTGCTTGTGATAGGTCTAACTTTCCGTGAATGAAAGCGCGTAAGGTGAATTCTCCAGCATTCGCTATTCTACAACCATTACGGAGTAATAATTGAATGATTTCTTGTTGTATATAACTAGATCCGTGGCAAGAAATTTCTACAGTGGGTTCTCCTGTATAGGAGTTAGTGTTTTTAAAAATAGAAACTAAAACTTCGTCCAGAATGCGTTCTCCATCAATAATGTGTCCCAGGTGAATTGTATGTGTTTTTTGTTTAGCAAGATTTTTACCACTTATTGATTTAAATATAGAGGAGCATATAGTTATCGATTGAGATCCGGATACCCGAATCACTGCAATTGCACCAGCTCCAGATGGAGTTGCTAATGCAACAATAGTATCTTGTGGAATCATAATAATATATAAAGGAACAAAAGTAAGTATTATCCGTATGTAGTTTGTGTTTTTATTGTAAACTTTTTAAGTTGTTGATTTATATTGATTTACTTAAAATAATTTGCTAAATTGGTCATCCAATTTAGGGAGGGAAAAAAGGAATAATAAAATATTAGATATGTGTAAATAAACTACAAAGGTTTAGTGTAGTTATAAGTACATATACAATATAGAGTTGTATAAGACCTGTGTTTTTTTGAGAAAGTGTTTTCAAGAAATTGCAGTTTATAATAGATATTTATTAACCTTTTTAATCTTACTTTTATGAAGTATTTAGACACAAATCAATCTTACTCTTTTATTGGCTATCGTTTTCAGAAATTAGTACTCTTTCTTATTTTTTTAACTTTGTTATCACCTTTTATAGGTAATGCACAAGACGAATTGGAACGGCATTATGTAAAATATGATCTTGTTTTTCAATCAGAAGATAATAAATTGAATACCAAAAGCGCCGAAATTATTTCAGAAAAAATTTCAGAAAAAAATGCTGAATGGCTACGTTTATTTTTTACTGATATTAATCTGGGAGAGCAAAGTACCTTAACAATAACTTCTACTCTAGATGGTCATTCTCAAACTTTAACAGGTGAAACGATTAAAAATTGGCAAAATAGCTCTGCATATTTTAATGGCGATGAAGTAACTGTATCCTTACAGGTAGTAAATGACGAAAAAAATGTAGGTTTTACGATTCATAAAGTCGGTGTTGGAGAACGTGCCCAACAAACTAAATCTCAATGTGGATCTACAGATGACAGAGTATCATCTAATGATGCAGCAATTGGAAGAATCGTTCCTATAGGTTGTACGGGCTGGATTATACGTAATGGAAAATTAGTAACTGCAGGGCATTGTGCAGATGCAAGTAGAGCAACTATAATCGAATTTAATGTCCCACCTTCTAATTCAGATAGAAGTATTGTGCATCCAGGACCAGAAGATCAATATCCTATAGGTAATTTTATAACTCCTTATGCAGGAACTTCAATAACTGATTGGGCTGTTTTTACGGCAAGTTCTAATTCTGAAACGGGTCAAACACCTATTCAGGCACAAAGAAAATCATATAATGTAACACAAGCTACGCCCGGCAGTACTATAAGAATAACTGGATATGGAGTAGATAGTGGTAGTGATAATCAGACTCAACAAACTCATACCGGTCCAATGACAAGTACGAACTCCAATTATGTGTACTATCAGACTGATACAGAAGGAGGGAATTCTGGAAGTCCTATCATTGATGAGGCTACAGGTAATGCAGTTGGTGTGCATGCCTATGGAGGATGTAGGTCAATCAATGGTTCCAATTTTGGAGAAAGAGCTACTATTTCTGCTTTTTGGGATGCAATGGATCTCGATAATCCGGGTACCACAACTAATCTTGTGCAAATAGTGAAAAGAAATGCCTCTGGGTATGCTTTAGATGGTAATAATGGTGGTGCTGATGGGCAAAATTTATATTTATGGTCTAGTGATCCAGGTAATGTCAATCAACAATGGATCGAAATCGATCAAGGGGGTGGATACTACTCCTATATAAAAAACGGGACTAATTATGCAATTGATGGGGGTAATGGAGGTTCACTTAGACAAAATGTGTATTTATGGACATACAATGCAAATAATTATAATCAGCACTGGAGAAAGGTGAATGCTGGTGGAGGATATGTTAAGTTGGAAAAACGAAATTCATCTGGGTTTTCTATTAATGGAGGAAGCAATGGTGCCAATGGTCAAAATGTGAATCTATATACATCTAGTAATCCAAGTCAAAATTTACAATGGCAAATTATACCATTGAGCGAATCCGCAGACAATTCGGAATCAGTTGCTGGCGAAATCGAAAGTATAAACGAAGAAGAAGTTTTAGCACAAAATGCTGTTTTTATTTATCCAAATCCTTCTGACCAAGTATTTTCTATTAAGGTAGGAAAAGAGTTTGACAATGCGGTCGCAACTATCTATTCGTATTTAGGTAAGAAGCATGGTGAAATTTATTTAAAAGAAGGTGATAACGAAGTAAAGACTTCTCAGTTTTCGTTAAGCTCAGGTATGTATTTGTTAAGAGTTAATAGTCAAGGTGCTATAACTACGCATAATGTTATAATAAAATAGTAGTTATGGGATCTATTTTAATCGTATAAAATTCTATTTTTAGTTAAGAAAAAGGTGTCTTTGGAAAGTTTCAAAGACACCTTTTTTAATGTGTTTCACTTCGTATTTTTTAATAATTGTAACGTTTTAGTCTGTATTTCGTCATATAAATATAGATGCTAATAAAATTAGCATATTTACATTCATCAATCAAAAAAATAAATTATGAAAAAAGACAGGCAATTATTAGTTTTTACTCATCTATCGCAATTATTAGATGTAGTTACCGGTTTTGGGGGATTTATTGTTCCTTTAATTCTTTGGATCACTCAAAAAGATAAAGTATTAGCTATGGATGAACATGGTAAGTCAATCGTCAACTTTCAACTCAGTATGTTAATTTATGGGATCATTTGTATTCCCTTGACATTTTTATTTGGTCTGGGTGCCTTGGGATTGGCTGTGATAGGAATTCTATGTATTGTATTTCCTATCATAAATGCCATTAAAGTAAATGATGGGGAAAGTCCTTCTTATCCTTTATCCTTAGAAATTATAAAATAAGGTATCCTATCCTGAAATAAAAAAGAGGGCGATTTATCAAAATCGCCCTCTTTTTTTTATATACAATAAAACTAGTTTTGTTTTCTAATGTTCATTAGTTCTGAAATCAGGATATGCATCCATCCCATGTTCGTGACCATCCAAACCATCGATTTCTTCTTTTTCAGATACTCTTAATCCTACTGTTTTCTTAATAGCAAAAAGTATGATAAAAGCCGATATTAGACAGAATGCTCCGATTGCTCCGATTCCTGTTAGTTGATATAAAAGTTGATCCCCACCAGCTTTTGTTCCAAAAATTCCAACAGCTAATGTACCCCAGATACCACAAATTAAATGTACAGCAATGGCTCCAACAGGATCATCTAATTTTAATTTATCTACTAATGCAACACCTAATACAATAATAACACCAGCGATGATACCGATAATAACAGCTTCATTAGGTGACATAAGATCAGCTCCAGCAGTAATACCTACAAGACCTCCCAATATTCCGTTTAAGAACATAGTTAAGTCATAATTTTTATATAATACTGTAGAAGTAATAAAAGCTCCGATTCCTCCAGCTGCAGCTGCAAGACAAGTAGTTACTAGTGTAAGTGATGTAGCTGCAGGATCAGCAGATAATACAGATCCTCCGTTAAATCCAAACCATCCTAGCCATAAGATGAGTACACCTGCGGTAGCTAATGGTATATTGTGTCCTGGAATTGCTTGAGGCTTTCCTTCAGCATTAAATTTCCCAATTCTTGATCCTAATAAAAATACAGCAACTAATGCAGCCCATCCTCCTACAGAGTGTACAAGTGTTGATCCTGCAAAATCATAAAAACCAGCTTCTGATATAATTTCTCCAGCAGCATTATATTTGTTTCCGAGGGTATGAAGCCATCCGCCTCCCCATTTCCAAGCACCAACAATTGGGTAAATTAACCCAACGTATACTACGGTAAAAGTCATAAATGCTCCAAGTTTAATTCTTTCAGCAACAGCTCCAGAAACAATGGTAGCAGCAGTAGCAGCAAACATACCCTGAAATAAGAAATCTGTCCACCAGGTATAACCTGCACTTGCATATTCTGGAGTCATTCCGTTTGCCGGAGCCTCAATCCCAAATCCTGCAAATTTTAAAAATCCAGCATCCCCTGCTTCGAATCCGGGATACATCAAGTTAAATCCTCCGATGTAGTATAATAATAATCCTACACAGATAATAAAAACATTCTTAAACAGAATATTTATTGTGTTTTTCTGACGGGTTAATCCAATTTCTAAAAAAGAGAAACCTAAGTGCATAAAGAAGACAAGTGCAGTACACACCATCATCCATACATTATTTATAGTTAACATTTCCATTGTGTAATTGATCTTTAATTGTTTTCGTTTTAGTTAGTAATGTGTAATAATGATAAACTGTTAAGACAATGTATCACTACCTTTTTCTGCTGTGCGTATTCTATAAGCTTCGTTTATGTCAGAAATAAAGATTTTACCATCTCCTACTTCTCCTGTCTTACCCGCTTCCAAAATCGCAGCGATAGCACCTTCTACAAATTCATCATTGACAACGATGGATAGATAACGTCTTTGAATATCTGTTGTACTGTAAGAAACACCTCTATAAACACTTCCTTTTTGTTCGTTTCCTACACCCGTAACATCCCAGTAAGAAAAAAATGTTACGCCTTTGTCATGTAAAGCTTCCTTTACAACGCGATATTTAGATCTTCTGATGATTGCTTCTATTTTCTTCATAAAGATTAAAAGTTAAAATTAATGTTAAATCTGTTTCAAAAATATGTTATTTAATTTTTAACATCTATGTTTTAAAGGGTAAACTTATAATTTTTATCATTTTTAAAGAATTACCCCTAAAAAAATGGGGGGTATTTATTTTTAAGGTCAAAAACTGATGATTCCTTAGTTAAATATCAATTTTTTTATTCAAAATCTTGAATTACTCAATTTTCATGAATAAAAAGCTTCAATCCCTTGTCATATTTACATTTTTAACAAAAAACACGTTGTCAAATTCGTAATGAAAAGTCTATATTTTGTGATTATTTTATTGATTATGGTCTTTTTTTAAAGAGCAAAGAAAAGTAATGAGATAAGGAGCGATTTTCTTTTTCTTTCCTTAATGATTTGTTAATTTCATCATCTAGAAATCGTTTAGATCGGAAATAATATGAAGAAACAAGGAATGTATTTACCAGAATTCGAACACGACGCATGTGGTGCCGGATTTATATGTAGTTTGGAAGGGAAGAAGTCGAATGATATCATACATAAAGCATTAGAGATTCTTGAGAAATTAGAGCATCGAGGTGCGGTAAGTGCGGATGGAAAAACAGGTGATGGTGCTGGAATACTGATTGATATACCACACGATTTTTTTGTTGAAAACTGCACATTTGATTTACCAGAGGCTGGAGAATATGCTGTAAGTAATGTATTCTTACCTAAAAAAGATAATCAGAGACAGTTTTGTATTGATACCTTTGAGAAGAGTGTAGAAGATCAGGGACTTGTTTTGTTAGGATGGAGAAATGTTCCTGTAGATCATATTCATTTAGGAGAAATAGCTGCTACTACAGAACCATTTATCAAACAAATTTTTATTGGTAAAAGTAATCCGGAACAAAGCTATTTTGATTTTAATTTGAAATTATTTAGCGCACGTAAAATTGCAGAACATACTATTTATAGTTCTAAATTATCTGAAAACAAATTTTTCTATCTACCAAGTTTATCTACGAAGACTTTAATATTTAAAGGGCTTTTAATGCCCGAAGATATAAAATTGTACTATACAGATCTTATGGACCCTAAGGTGGTAACAAGATTAGCTTTAGTACATCAGCGTTTTTCTACAAATACATTTCCCACTTGGGATCTAGCACAGCCGTTTAGATATATGTGTCATAATGGAGAAATTAATACCTTAAGAGGTAATGTTTCCCGAATGCGATCCAGAGAAGAACTATTAGAAAGTGATTGGTTTGGAGAAGATATTAAAAAAATATTACCAGTTGTATTAAAAGGGAAGTCAGATTCTGCTTCTATGGATATGGTTGTTGAATTGTTGTTAATGACAGGGAGATCATTACCAGAAGTAATGATGATGATGGTACCAGAAGCTTGGGAGAAAAATCCAAATATGTCTGATGAGAAGAAAGCATTTTATGAATTTAACTCTTGTGCTGTAGAACCTTGGGATGGTCCTGCTTCAATTCCATTTACTGACGGTAATTATATAGGAGCTGTTCTGGACAGAAACGGATTAAGACCTTCTCGCTATACGGTGACTAAAGATGGATATGTAATAATGTCCTCAGAAACTGGTGTTGTAGATATCGAACCAAGTAATATAGAGTTTCATGGACGATTAGAGCCAGGGAAGATGTTTCTGGTTGATATGGGTGAAGGACGTATTATTAACGATGAAGAAATTAAAGAAGAAATAGCAGCAAAACATCCATATCGTAAATGGATTAATGCTAATTTGGTTCATTTAAAAAACATATCATATAATGACTGCCCTTTATTCTTAGGCGAAGAAACTATAGATACTCGTAAAGAGATTTTTGGATACACACAGGAAGATATTGATGTTATTATCGTTCCCATGAGTCAATCGGCAAAGGAACCTATTGGATCTATGGGGTCTGATACCCCAATTGCTGTACTTTCTGAACGTCCACAATTAATTTATAATTATTTTAAGCAGTTATTTGCACAAGTAACCAACCCGCCATTAGATGGTATCCGTGAAGAATTAATAACTGATATTAGTTTGACATTAGGGTCTGATCATAATATTTTTGATATTAATGAAAAACATTGTAAAAAATTAAAGATTCAAAATCCTGTTATTTCTAAAGAGGATTTGGATAAAATAAAAACATATACAGAAAATGGTTTTAAAGCCACGTCTGTACCAATGCTTTATAATGTAAATCGCGGCTTAAATGGCTTAGAAGATGCGTTGGAAGTATTACTTAAAAATGTTTCAGACACAATTGATGAAGGTAGTAATATTGTAATTTTATCTGATAGAAACGTTAGTAAGCACAGAGCTCCGATTCCTGCTTTGTTAGCCTGCTCTTATGTTAATAGTGGATTACAAAGATTGGGTAAGCGTTCCAAAGTGAGTCTTATTATAGAATCTGCAGAACCTAGAGAAGTACATCATTTTGCGCTACTATTCGGATATGGGGCTAGTGCAATCAATCCATATATGGTCAATGAGATTATAAAGGAGCAGATTGATGAGCAGAATATTTCTGGTTTATCCGGAGAAGAAGCAGTAACAAACTATAATAAAGCTGTTGGTAAAGGAGTGCTTAAAGTAATGAATAAAATTGGTATTTCTACTTTGAATTCTTACAGAAGTTCTCAGTTATTCGAATGTATAGGTATCAATACTAAGGTGGTGGATCAGTATTTTCCTAATACAGCCACACGTATTCAAGGAATTGGATTGTATGAGATAGAAAAAGAAATAGGAAAACGTCATAAGAGAGCATATATTGAAAGAGAAGTAGATGCTACGCTGGATTTAGAATTTGGTGGACAATATAAGTGGAGACGTAATGGAGAAAAACATCAGTTTAATCCAATGTCTGTGGCTAAATTACAAAAATCAGTTAGGGATAATGACCCAAAGACATACAGGGAATATGCTAACTTGATTAATGAACAGTCTAAAAGTTTAATGACCATTAGAGGGTTACTAGAGTTTTCTAATTATGACCCTATTCCTATAGAAGAAGTAGAACCGTGGACAGAAATTGTGAAACGTTTTAAAACAGGAGCGATGTCTTACGGATCGATTAGTAAAGAAGCTCACGAGAATCTTGCAGTAGCAATGAATCGTATAGGCGGAAAAAGTAATTCTGGTGAAGGAGGAGAAGATCCTACTCGTTTTTATAAAGATGCGAATGGAGATTGGAAGAATAGTGCTATTAAGCAGGTAGCTTCAGGTAGATTTGGAGTATCGTCAAATTATTTGACAAATGCAGCAGAGATTCAAATAAAAATGGCGCAGGGTGCTAAACCCGGAGAAGGAGGTCAGTTACCTGGACCTAAAGTAAATCCGGAAATTGCTAAAACACGTAATTCTACACCATATGTAGGGTTGATATCACCACCGCCACACCACGATATTTATTCAATTGAAGATTTATCGCAACTTATTTATGATTTAAAATCTGCAAATAGAAGTGCAAGAGTTAATGTTAAGTTAGTGTCTGAAGTAGGAGTAGGTACTGTTGCTGCAGGAGTTGCAAAAGCAAAAGCAGATGTTGTCTTAATATCCGGATTTGATGGAGGGACAGGAGCATCACCATTAACATCATTAAAACATGCGGGTCTGCCTTGGGAACTTGGTATTGCAGAAGCGCAACAAACATTAGTAGGTAACAACCTGAGAAGTAGAATCGTTCTAGAATGTGATGGTCAATTAAAAACCGGACGTGATGTGGCAGTAGCTTGTTTGCTGGGGGCAGAAGAATTTGGTTTCGCAACAGCACCATTAGTAGCTTCAGGCTGTATTATGATGCGTGTATGTCATCTGAATACCTGTCCAGCGGGTATAGCAACGCAAAATCCTGAATTACGTAAACGATTCAAAGGGAAACCAGAACACGTGGTAAACTATATGTATTTTGTTGCAGAAGAGTTGAGAGCGATTATGGCACAACTTGGTTTCCGTACTATAGATGAAATGGTAGGGCAAGTACAAAAACTAGATAGAAAAGCGGCTATTAGTCATTATAAATCTGCAGGAATTGATCTTTCTCCAATTTTACACAAGGTTGCAGCACCAGACAATGTGACTTTGTATAATTCAGAAAGACAAGATCATGGATTAGGTAAATCCATAGATTTTGAGATAATAGAACAAGCACACCAGGCATTATTTAGAAAAGAGAAAACTACATTAGATTTTGATATTATCAATACCGATAGAGCGGTAGGAGCTATTTTAAGTAATGAAATTTCTAAAATATACGGAGCGCAAGGATTACCGGATAGTACTTTAAAGCTAAACTTTACGGGTGCTGCCGGACAAAGTTTTGGAGCATTTGCTACTAAAGGTTTAACGATGATTGTCAATGGAAATACAAATGATTATCTAGGTAAAGGACTTTCTGGAGCAAAATTAATTATCAAAGTACCAGATGAGGCTACCATTGTGCCTGAAGAAAATGTAATAACGGGTAATGTTACCCTGTATGGAGCGACGGCAGGTGAAGTATATATTAACGGAAAAGCAGGAGAACGATTTTGTGTTCGTAACTCAGGAGCTAAAGCTGTGGTAGAAGGTATCGGAGATCATGGGTGTGAGTATATGACCGGAGGTGTTGCTGTTATACTTGGTGAAGTGGGAAGAAACTTTGGGGCAGGAATGTCTGGAGGTATTGCCTATATTTATGATGATAAAAATACGTTTGAGGCAAACTGTAATAAAGAAGCATTAAATCTGGATCCAGTAATAGAACAAGCTGATATTGAGGAATTGAAGACCTTGATAGAAAACCATTATAATGCTACATTAAGTCCTATAGCACAAAGAATTTTAGAGAATTGGGAAAACGAATTATCTAAATTTATTAAAATTCTACCAGAAGAATACAAACAGGCATTAAAAAGATTAGAAGAAGAAAACTTAGCGCAAGCTTAAAAAAACGATATTAACCATGGGAAAGATAACTGGATTTTTAGAATTTGAGAGAGAGATTGAGCAGTACCAGCCTGTTAAGGATCGTATAAAAGAGTATAAGGAATTTACGATTCCAATGGAGGAGAGTAAATTGAAAGATCAAGGAGCCCGTTGTATGGATTGTGGTGTTCCATTTTGTCATAGTGGGTGTCCTTTAGGAAATTTAATTCCCGATTTTAATGACGCAGTGTATCGAGGTAAATGGGAAAAAGCAGCAACTATATTGCACTCTACTAATAATTTTCCTGAGTTTACTGGTAGACTATGCCCTGCACCTTGTGAAGAAGCATGTGTATTAGGAATTAATGAGGATCCTGTTACTATTGAAAATATAGAAAAAAACATAGTAGAAGAGGCTTTTGAAAAAGGATGGGTTAAAGCGGTCTCTCCAAAAGAGAGAACTGGTAAAACTGTTGCTGTTATTGGATCAGGACCTGCTGGATTGGCAGCGGCTCAACAATTAAATCGTGCAGGACATCTAGTAACTGTTTTTGAAAGAGATGAAAAAGTAGGAGGTTTATTACGATATGGAATTCCTGATTTTAAACTGGAAAAAAATGTGATTGATCGTCGAGTAACGGTACTGGAAGAAGAAGGTATTGTGTTTAAGACCAATACCTGGATAGGAAAAGATATTACTGCAGAATCACTTAAAGAAGATTTTGATGCAGTTGTGCTTTGCACAGGAGCTACTATAAGACGTAACCTTCCTGTAAAAGGTGCTGATCTAAAGGGAGTGACACAGGCGATGGATTTTCTTAAGCAGAATAATAAGCGTGTAGATGGAATTAGTGATCTTGGAGAAGAAATTCTAGCCACAGGAAAAGATGTTATTGTAATAGGAGGGGGAGATACAGGATCAGATTGTATTGGTACTTCTATTCGTCATGGTGCTACATCAGTAACTAATTTTGAGATTATGGGTAAAGGAACTACGGAACGTCCGGCTAATCAACCATGGCCTTTCTGGCCTATGCGTCTTCGTACTAGTTCATCACACGAGGAAGGTGCAGAACGTAATTGGAGCATATCTACAAAAGAGTTTTTAGGAGATGAGAACGGTAATCTTACTGGATTAATTACTTCACAAGTAGAATGGAAAAAGGTCGATGGTCGTTTTACTTTAAATGAAATACCTGGGACTGAGAAAGAATGGAAATGTGAGCTGGCATTGCTAGCTCTTGGGTTTACAGGATCAGAACCTACAATTGCAGAACAACTGGGGATATCTATGGATGCCAGAACAAATATTAGCGCTACAGAAGCAAATTATACAACTAATGTAAAAGGTGTTTTTGCTGCCGGAGATACACGTAGAGGACAATCTCTTATTGTGTGGGCAATCTCAGAAGGTAGAGAGGCTGCTTATCATATAGACTCATATTTGATGGGATCTTCAAGTTTACCTCGAAAAGGTGAAGGAGATCTTCCAAGAGTTTAATTTTAATAAGTGTTATTTTTATAAAAAAAGCTGCTGATCAAATATGATTAGCAGCTTTTTGATATAAATAAGAAAAGAGATATAACTTAAATGGCATTATGATTCACCACGAGCGGGATAATTCTTTTTCTGAACAAAATCTATAGCACTTAAAATTTCTTCAAAATTGGGTCTTGCAAATGGCATAGTCTGAATAGCTGAAAAATATAAGGTACCATCTGATTTAATCAGGAAAACGCCTGGTTCAGTAAATTCTTCAGGTTCCTTTTCACTAATTCCTTTGGAGATAAATAATCCCCATTCACGTCCTTTTTTTATAGATAAATTAAATCCAAGAGGTAATGCTGTGATATTCCATTCATCAACAGATCTTTTAGCTCTTTCTTCACTGTCAGAACTAATGGCAATTACATGTACTCCTCTATCTATAAAATCTTGTAATTTTTCTGTTAATTCTTCCAGATACTTTTTGCAAACAGGACAGTGTACTCCTCTATAAAATACGATTAATGTATAGTTTTCTGGATGCTGATTAGATAATTTCCACTGTGTACCATTAATAAGATCTACAACAAGTGATGGTACTTTTGTTCTTGGTTTAATCATAATTTTTTTATCAAATATAAATTTATAAGATAATTTATTTTAACTTAAATAATGTTTGTATTAACTCTATTATAAGAATTTGAAAGTCTTGTTTATCAAATTTTTTCTAAATAGTACATATTAGTGTATTTACTTAGTAAAAATCCTTTGTAGCCATTTGTTATTTTATTTTTAGAATACAGGCATTTCGACTAGTAGTTTATTATTTATCATTTAGGCTAATAAAATTTGGATTAGCGATCACAGAATTGTTGTAATAGTGCGTTATTTCGAATGAATTTTAGAAAATGTTTTTAATTACATTTTAGGGTAAATAGTATTGAGTATACTATCCTGATTTTTGAACTTATTTCAATATTATATTTATGAGAATCAATTACTTTCAGTTTTCATTTGTTGTAGCATCGTTACTGATATTGCATGGATGTGCTACCTATAAACCACAACAAAAAAGTGAAGAACAATTAATGCCTTCTTTATCTAAAAAGGTAAAGCATACCTTTTATTTAGTAGGAGGATATGGAAATCAACAGCGAGAGGATGTGTCGGAAAGCTTAAGTGAATTACTTTCTGAAGAATTAGCAAAAGCAGATAAAAAAAGTACTTTATTGTTTTTAGGAGATAATATATCCGAAAAAGAAAAGGAGAAGAAAAAGGATTTTGCATTATTAGACGAGCAGTTGGCTTTTGCCAAGGGATTTAAAGGAGAAATGATTTTTACTCATGGAGTAAACGAATGGAAAGATGCTAAGATTGATGAGATGGAGGAATATGAAGATTATATAGAAAAAAATACTGCTGCTGATGCTGAGTTTAAAGAAAAAAACGGATGTCCACTGGAGCATATAGTAGTTAATGATCAGCTAGATATGATTATTGTGAACTCATATTGGTTTATAACAAATTGGGATCGTGTAGAAGAGATTAACAAGAAGTGTTCTAATATTAATACCAGAAGGCGTTTTGCAGAAGAATTGGAAGGTTATATAAACGACGCACAAGATAAAAATATATTAATTGTCATGCATCATCCCATTTTTAGTAATGGTGTCAACGCTGGGCATGAAACTTTGGGCAGTCATCTCTTACCGGTGCCGGTATTAGGGAGTGTTATCGATGAGGTAAAAGATCTTTCGAGTTTATCAAAAGATCAGTTAGATTTTCCTAGATATAGATATTTAAGAATTTTGGTGAGCTCAATTGCACAAAAGTCGGATCGAGTTACCGTAGCTTCTGGTCATGAGGAAAGCTTGCAATATCTATCAGGGGGTGGTATACATCAGATTATTAGTGGTTCTTTTGGCAATGCATCAGCTACCTATCGCACTAATGGGTTCATTCACGCACCAGGAGGAACTTTAAAATATAATGGAAAATTTACCTATGGATCTAAGGGATTTGCTAAATTAGAATATTATGAAGATGGTTCTTCATCTGTCAGTTTTATAACACCTAATCAAAAGGAAGAATATAATTTTGATGTTTTAACACCTCTAAAAACATATGAAGATTATAATTTTGATACATCAACATACCCTGCTGAGAAAAAGGCCGTTATAATTGAAGATGATGCTTCTTTAGAAAAATCTGGATTCTATACGTTTTTGTGGGGTGAACGATACAGATCTTATTTTAATAAAGAAGTAACTGTTCCTGTTGCACTATTAGATACCTTATATGGAGGACTCACTGTTGAAAAAAGAGGAGGAGGACATCAATCTAATTCTTTAAGACTGGTAGATAGTCAAAACCGGGAATATGCTATGAGATCTTTAAAAAAAGAGGCTTTAAAATTCTTAACTCAGAAGATTCAGGGGATTTCTTATGATACTCAGGATTATGAAAATACACTAACAGAAGATTTAGTATCAGATTTTTTTACTACTGCGCATCCATTTATGCAAATGGTCATTAATGATATGGCAGATAAATTGGATATTAATCATTCTGAAACTAATTTATTCTATGTTCCAAAACAAAATCGTTTAGGTGTATATAATGAAGGGTATGGAGATGAGTTATATTATATAGAGAGACGTCCCTCTGAAGAACAAAACAAATATGAAGGATATAGGCGCGCCATCCCGGATGTAGATGGTAAAGTATCAGATTTTGAAAGCACTACTGATGTGCTGGAGAAAATTAAAGAAGATGAATCTTATGTAGTAGCCCAAAAAGCATATATACGAGCAAGAATATTTGATATGCTTATAGGTGATTGGGATAGACATCAGGATCAATGGAGATGGGTAGAATATGATAAAGATGATAAAGATGAAAAACTTTTTATACCAGTTGCAAGAGATAGGGATAATACATTCTCTAAATATGATGGCATTGCAATACCATTTATAAAGACGTTTTCGCCTCCTACTAGATTATGGCAATCGTATGGTCCCAAAATTAAAAGTGTAAAATGGTTTAATGCTGAAGGACATAATCTGGATCAAACGTTTATTACTAAATATGGAGTAGATGCTTGGATAGAAGAAGCAAAATTTATACAGGAAAATCTTAGTGAAGGTTCCGTTGATGAGGCATTTAAAAATTTACCAGTTGAGATTCAGGATGATGTTACCAATGAAATAAAAAATAATCTAAAGCAAAGGCTAAAAGATATTGATCAATATGCAAAAGAATATGCTACCTATCTAAATAAAACAGCTGTGGTCTCAGGAACTCACAAAGATGATATATTCGAAATTACACGAATGCCCGAAGGAAAAACAAGAATCGTTGGAAAAAGAAACCTAAAAGAGAAGGAAAACAAGGTGTTTTACGATAGGGTTTTTGATAAAAATGAAAATAAAACTATATTGATATATGGATTAAATGATGATGATACTTTTATAGTAAACGGTGATGGCGACTCCTACAGTAAAATAAAAATAATTGGAGGATATGGTACGGATGTTTATAAAATAGAGAATAAGCGAAGTATAAAAGTGTATGACTGGGAGTTCGAGAAATCTGATTTTACAAAAAAGAAGCCTGCTAAACAATTAACGAATTTGTATGAAACTAATACGTTACATTGGCGATATTTTCAAGAAGATTATAATATTATAATGCCTACTATTGGTTTGCGTAATGATGATGGTTTGTTTCTTGGGTTGAGAAATACCTACACTAAATTTGGAATTCATGGTGATGGTAAAGATTTTAAACAACAACATACCTTTGGTGGAAATTACTTTTTTACTTTTCAAGGCTTCGATCTGTCATATAAAGGTGTTTTTGCTAATATTTTTCCTAATTGGAATTTTACTCTAAACGGATATTACACCAGTGATGGGTATGCTAATAACTTTTTTGGATTTGGTAATGAAACGGAAAACCTTGAAGATGATTTTAATCAGGATTTTAATCGTTCACAGATGGAGCAAATTAAAGTGGATGCTTCTGTAAGTTATAGATCATTATATTTTAAAGCATTGTTCGAATCAATAACGGTTAATGACGATCCGGATCGATTTGTAAATCAGATGAATGTCAATCCATTGGTTTTTGAAGCACAATCCTTTGCAGGTGTAGAAACTGGCTTTTCTTTTGATAGTCAAAATGCATTTGATTTTCCTACTAAATCTTTAACTTTCAAATTATATGGGGGATATAAGAAAAATTTACAAAATTCAGAAAATGAATTTGGATATGCATCCTTTACACTTGGTGGTAGTCATCAGTTAATTCCTTCAGGACATTTAGTTCTGGGAACAAAAGCAGAGATTATGGCAAATATAGGTAGTGACTATTTTTATTATCACGCGCCATCCATAGGTGGAGATAATGGTTTAAGAGGATTTAGAAATGAACGTTTTACGGGAGAACAATACTTTTATCAGACTACGGATTTAAAATTAAGAATAAAGCGTTTTGTTACTTCGGTTTTTCCTGTAACCTTTGGAACATTTGGTGGATTTGATTATGGTAGAGTATGGATTGACAATCAAAACTCTAACCAATGGCATACTTCTTATGGTGGAGGGCTATGGTTAAGTGGAGCCGATACATTTGCATTTAGATTGGGTATGTTTGGATCAGAAGAAGGTTTTCAAATCCAGGGAGGTTTCGGTTTTGAATTTTAGGATAAAAAAATTAAAACCTTGGGTTGTATACGCTATGTACTAATCCTAATTCCTGAGCAATTATATTGATTGAATCTACTGCCAGTTCCTTTTTTGAGGTTGATATTAAAAAAAGTTTCACAGTATGATTCTCATTTAATAAATATAATTCATATCGTTTTACTTCATATCCTTGATCGGGTTTTGCCATAGAGGACCAAGCGAATTTTTGTGTACCATTAAAGGAAAGAAGACTGATATCTGTAATGCGATCCAGAGATAGTTGTTTCTTCTTAAGCACTTTTCCGAAGAAAAATTGAGTTTTATATAAATTACCATTTTTAATTAGAATTCCCTTTTTACAGAATAACATCACTAGAATTCCAATAGAAATAGGAAAGAGTATAACTAAGAAGAAGGTACTTATGGAATAATGTTCTAATTCTGGTGCACCAAGAATCCATAATATCATCGCAAGTAACATAAGAGAACCAAGAAAAAAGAGGACTAAAAAAATCATAATTAGAAAAATTTTCTGAAATGTTGTGAAGTTTGATGAGAATATGATTTTCTTCATAGCAATGCGGTGTGTCTACAATTTTAGCAATAGATTAAGTGGTTGTTTTTTATACTGTTAACAAAGGTATACTTAAATTAGAATGGCAAATTAGAAAGGTCTACATTGCCTCCTGATAGAATAATTCCAATTTTTTTATTCTTGAATCTCTCTTTTTTACGAAGTAGTGCCGCAAAAGGGACAGCGCAAGAGGGTTCGATAATAATTTTCATCCGTTCCCAAATGAGTTGCATTGCATCTATAATTTCTTTTTCTTCTACTCGTATTATTTCAGAAACATACTTTTTGATAATAGGAAAATTAACATCTCCTAACGGCATTCTAAGACCGTCAGCGATCGTATGAGTAGTTTCATTCATTTCTAGTTTTCCACTTTTCAATGCACGATATGCATCATCAACTTCAAAGGGTTCTCCGCCAATGATAGTGCAGTTTTTTCCGTAAAAATAGGCAGCTAATGCTGTTCCTGCTATTAATCCACCGCCACCTACTGGTGCAAAGATATATTCTAGATCAGGATAGTCTTCCAGTAATTCTAATGCGGCTGTTCCTTGCCCCAAGATTACCTCGAGTTGATTAGATGGATGAATATAAGTAGCTCCTTTTTCTAATTGCACCCTTATAGCAGTAGATTCTCGGTCTTTTTGTGTGGGAGGACATTCTATTATATGACCTCCATAACCTTTTACAGCCTCTTTTTTCACTTTTGGAGCGTTTGATGGCATAACGATATATGCTGTAATACCCAGGTTTTGGGCAGCCAGTGATAATGCTTGTGCAAAGTTGCCAGAAGAATGGGTTACAACTCCTTTGGATTTTTGTTGATCAGATAACTGTAAAATGGCATTCATAGCACCCCGCATCTTAAAAGCTCCCATGCGTTGGAAGTTTTCACATTTAAAAAACAAATCCGCTCCCGACATTGTATTAAGTAATCTGGAAGTCATTACAGGAGTTCTATGGATATTAGATTTAATACGTTTGTGGCAATCTTTTAAGTCTTTTGCTGTCATGAATCTGATAAGTTTTTGAACTGTATAAAGTTAAACGATTATATAGACATTTTTTTAATCATCACTGTTCGTTTTTTACTATTGATAATCTGGTTAATTTTTGAACTCTCCAATCAAAACAATATTCGATCCTTCAACTTCATCGTGTTTCGTAAATTTAATTTTTGATTGATAATGATTTATTAAATATTCAATGTTTGTTTTTTCTTTTAAGTTAATGCCTGCATTAAAAATAACGTGACCTTTTGGTTTAGTTAATAAGATGAGGTTATTCCAAAAATCTGACTTATAAAATTGGTCAGGAACTATAGTGTCTATAAATAAATCGATTATAATAAGGTCAAATTTTTGTTGACAAGTCTCTACATAAGCTATTGCATCATCACAAATAATTGTAAGGCTTTCATCTTCTACAATATTAAATTCTTGTTTGGCAATCTCAATTATCATCTCGTCAATTTCTACCGCAGTGATTTTACCGGTATGCTTAAAGTTTTTTCGTAGCGATTGTATAACACTTCCACCGCCAAGTCCTAACAATAGAATTTCTGAATCGTATTGCAAATTGATTTTTGATATCCCATATGATAATAGTCTCTGCAAAGATCCATAAGAGTAATTGGCATTTTTACTATCCAGTACTTTCTTGCCATCAATCCAGGTGATTTCTAATATCCCATTTATATTAGATTTGATTTTTTTAGTGACGGGCCAGATGTAGCTTATGATTTTTTTCAAAATGATGAGTTATAGGTGTAAAACTACTTTTTATTTCCTAAAAGCTGACTAGAAGTTGATCATTTTGTTAGCAATTGAATGAATGAATTTTTTCTGTTTTAAAGCAACTATAGGAATTATAAAAGCTTAGATAGTAAACTACTAGACTAAATAAAACCACAACATTACCTATACAAAAGCTTTAATAATTACTTTTTGTATTGAATATTGTGTATTTTTTGTGTCATTTTAGTAGAGATATTGTTTATTTTTTGCTAAAAAAATAGATAATTGTTAATAATTTATGGTTTTGTATGTTTTTTGTTGTAGTTGTTCTTTATCGTGTATCAAAATAGTATTCCTAGTTTTATAAAGTTTAAAAAAATGCCTTTAGCATTGTTTATGCATCGTATGGTATATATTATTTTATATCACAACTTAGTGAAGATGACGATTATTTAAAAAGATTGGTTAGGGTGAAAATTTTTGAAAATAAACATTATGATATACTATTAAAACAAAAAAAACGTTAACACTGGCGGAAATAAATTAACCAACATATTCACACAAATATTTAAAATTATGAGAAAATTAAAACCTTTTGTCAAATCAGTTTTTACACTGTTTTTGATTTCTTTTGTGGGCTTACAAGAGATGCGGTCACAAAGTACAATCAATGTAGGATCAGGATCCTATGCGGAATATCCGCCTAGTCATGAGTATATAGGAAATGATCCTACACAACCTACTTTTCAGAGTATAGCAAGATTTCCTACCTTGGATATAGGACCAGATATGGCTGGAAAGCCGGTGCCTACTAATGATTGGTGGACTAGTGTTCTATATGCTGAAAATGATGATGGTACAAGAAATGGAGGAAACTTATGGACGTATCCGTTATTATCGAGAGCAAATACAGAGGGATTTCAAATAGGACATAGAACTGCTAAAGATTGGGGAGGAGATGAAAGTGTAGGGATTAGTGTTGACTATTTAGTAACCTTAACAGGGGATAACTTTTCGGCTTCTAAGACAGTAGCTACTAATTGGTCTGATTGGCATGTAGATTTAGAGGTACAACAAAGTGACAGTCCTAATACTATGAATGTTACTTTAGCACAAGGTATGCCATTTGTATGGATTAAGACAAATGGATTTAATGCTATTGTTCAATCGGTTCATACAGGCGTAAGAACATATTATGATGCTAATGGTGAGGTACTTAGTTTTCCAACAACTACAGATAGGTTTGCTATAGAATATGATGGCAATTTATATGGCGTACACCTATCCGAAACGACTACGATTACCGGTGTTGATGGTAATGAAGGAAATCTGGAAATTGCAAATACAAGCGGTAAGTATGTTGTGTTCTCGGCATTGACTGATATTTCTGATCTTGATTTTTTACATACTTATGCATTTACAAAACCAACAGGAACTACAGCAGTTTATGATTACCAGCCAGATAATGGATTGGTGAATGTTACATATGAAGTAGAGACTACCAATATTGTAGGAACAGAATCTAATGTATTACAGGGATTTATACCACATCATTATAGAGGTAATGCTAATACATTTTCATTTTTAACAGGTAGAGAATATACAGCAACGCCCAGAGGAACCTTAAAATTAGCTGCGGGAACTAATTTTACCTTCAGCTATGAATTTAAAGCGGATATTTTGCCACATTTTAATGAACCTACAACAGTAACATCTGATGCAAACCCATATGAAAAAGCTAAGCTTACAGAAATGATAGATAGCTATAGTGCAAGTTTAGATCCTGATAATTTTGCAGACGGAACATATTGGGGAGGAAAAGCTTTAGTGAAATTGATTAAATATGCATTAATTGCTAAGGAAATAGGGCATCCTGATTTTGACAGTTTATTGAACCTTGCCAAAGAGCGTACCTATGATTGGTTGACATATACTCCTGGGGAAACGTCTTTTTATTATGCCTATTACCCAGCCTGGAAAGCGCTGGTAGGGTTTAATGAAGAGTATTATTCTGGTTTTTTTACTGATCATCATTTTCATTACGGGTATCTTGCGCATGCAGGGGCTTTATTAGAGATGGCAGAGCCTGGTGCTATGGATGGATATTGGCCAATGCTTACTAGTGTAATCAAAACGTATGCAAATTGGGATCGAAATGATACTGATTTTCCATATATGAGAACCTTTAGCCCATGGATGGGACATTCTTTTGCAAATGGTTTAGGTAATGCTATTGGAAATAATCAGGAGTCTACATCAGAAGCTATGCAATCCTGGGCAGGGATGTTTATGACGGGAGAGATTACAGAAAATGAGGAGATGAGGGATGCTGCAGCATATGGATATTTGATGGAAAGCAGAGCTATTGCTGATTATTGGTATAATGAAAGTGGCGTATTTGAAGAAATAGGATATGAACAGCCAATCGTTGGGATTCTGGAAATGAATAGATATGTTTATGGTACTTTTTTTGGAGCGCAGGATACATATATTCATGGAATCCAATGGTTACCTGTTTCTCCTGCGTATGGTTTTTGGAATGATTTCCTAACTACTAATGAAGCAAATGCAATAGTAGACCCTATTATCAATAATATGGAGGCTGATCTGGGGGCACTAAGCGGTGATTGGATGAATGTTAGCTGGGGATTCAAATTATTTTTTGACCCAGAAGGTGTAACCAAAAATTTTGAAGAATTCTGGGATAGTAGTGCAGGTACGGATGCATATAGCGTAGCTCATAATTCTACCGAAAATGCATTAACCTATTATTATGCACATAACTCTCAAAATCTAGGATTACGTCAATCAAATTACAGATTGAGTTTGCCATTGAGTAGTGCATTTCTTAAAGATGGTAGCATGACATATGTAGTGTATAATCCGAAAGATGTAGCGCAGGTGTGCGAGGTTTTTAAAGATGGAAGTATAGTAGATTCATTTACAGTTCCCGCAACTACCTTAATTACAACAGATGGATCAGGAGTGATTATAACGCCTACAGAATCTCATCCTATACCAGGTTTAGTAGAAGCAGAAGATTATAAAGAAGGAGGTCAAAATGTAGGCTATTTTGATACTACTACAGGAAATCGAGGAGGAGCTTATAAAACAGATGATGTGGATATTCAGAATGCAGGAGATACTACAGGGATATATAACGTAGGATGGATTGCTTCTGGTGAGTGGTTAGCATATACTATTGATGCGAGTGCTTCTACAGATACATATGATCTTGATTTTAGAGTAGCTTCAATCAATGGAAACGGAAAATTTCATGTGGAGTTAGATGGCACTGTTATTACGGATGTTATTTCGGTACCAGATACAGGAGCCTGGCAAAATTATACTACTCTTACAGTTCCTGGTGTTACAATTAGTTCTGAAGTTCACGAGTTAAAACTGGTTTTTGATGCGGCTGGACTTAATGTAAATTATTTAGAATTTAAAGAGAGTATAACGACAGGGGTGACAAATTGTAATGGAGATGCTTCTAACGGTCAATATAGTTATGAAATTTCATCAGATGGTACTAACCCTACTCTTACCTTTATTCCAGAAGCTACCGATATGGGAGATACGGTTTGTATCCTCTATTACGGCACAACTGCTACAGGAGGGTATCCTGGATATAATGTGACACCTATGGTACCATTTCAAATAAATGCCAGTGAAGGCCAAGAGATTTATTTCTACTATACCTATAGCCTCCCCACTGGTGGTGAGAATAATACATCAGGATCGCGACACAATTTTACTGTAGGATCATGTGGAGATAGGTCTGGTGTTAGTGAAGATAAAATAACTTCTAACATATCTATTTATCCAAATCCAATAGAAAATATAATGAGTCTTTCTGGATTGGCGAATGATGTAAGGGTTCATGTGTATAGTATTGGAGGTACTCTTGTCAAAAATCAATTGCTAAAGGATTCTCAAACACAAGTAGATATGGATATGAGCGCATTAGCAAAAGGATTATATATCGTAAAAGTCTATAGTGATACCAAAGAAACCACTGTTCATAAAATTATGAAGAATTAACCCTAAAACTAGCTATTACCAAAAAGGGCAACTTCTCTGAAGTTGCCCTTTTTATATATTATATCTCGTCCTTACATAAGTCAGTTTTGTGTTAACATATCTCAGGACGACTCATTATTTTCTCTTGGTAAATTTTAAAAAAATGATATACAACTAATACTTTTTTATGAAAGGTATCGTGATATGTTTCTTAGCTGTTTAGCATCACAGGCATCACTAGCATAGTTACACTTTCTCCTTCATCCAATCCATCTGTAGGTGTTAGGATTCCCGCTCGATTAGGTAATGACATTTCTAATTGTACATCATCTGTATTTAAATTATTAAGCATTTCACTTAAAAATCGAGAGTTAAATCCAATCTGCATATCATCACCTTGATAATCACAGGTAAGACGTTCTTCTGCTTTGTTAGAGTAGTCGATGTCTTCTGCGGATATATTTAATTCTGCTCCTGCGATTTTGAGACGCACCTGATGGGTAGTTTTATTAGAAAATATAGAAACCCTGCGTACAGAATTTAAAAACTGTACTCGTGAAATTGTTAACTTGTTGGGATTCTCTTTTGGAATCACTGCTTCATAGTTTGGATATTTCCCATCAATTAATCTACAAATCAGTTGTGTATCATCAAATGTAAACTTAGCGTTAGAATCGTTATATTCTATTAATACTTCTGTCTCACTACCGGCTAATATCCCTTTTAACAGATTCAATGGTTTTTTTGGCATAATAAATTCAGCCGCTTGAGAAGCTTTTACATCTTCTCTTGTATATTTTACTAGTTTATGAGCATCTGTTGCTACAAAAGTTAATCCTTCTGTAGAAAATTGAAAGAATACACCGCTCATCACTGGTCGTAAATCATCATTACCTGTAGCAAAAATAGTTTTACTTATAGCTGTGGCAAGGATATCACCTAACAAATTGGTAGCGCTGGGATCTTCTACCTCTACTGCTTTAGGAAACTCTTCTCCATCAGCATAGGCTAATGCATACTTACCATGATTAGAACTGATCTCAATGGTATTATTATCTCCAACTACAAAGGTAAGGGGTTGCTCTGGAAACGTTTTTAGTGTTTCTAGAAGTAATTTTGCCGGTACCGCTATAATTCCTGTATCAGAAGATTCTACATCCAGTTTGGCAGACATTGTAGTCTCCAGATCAGATGCAGATACGTGTAAAGAATTATTATCTAATTCAAATAAAAAATTATCTAAAATAGGTAAGGTGTTACTGTTATTAATTACGCCGCCTAATACCTGAAGTTGCTTTAATAAATAGGAACTGGATACAATAAATTTCATCGGTTTATATGTGTGATTTTTCTATTATTATACTTAAAAATAGCTTTTAGTACGATGGTATATGCGATTATAAAATCAAGTCAATCCTGACATAAGTTTTATAGTGTACCATTATTTGTATGATAGCTATTGCAAAATTAAGAGACAAAGATAATTGTAATGCTTAAGGATTTTGGTATGTCAAAAACTATAGTTATTAACAAAGAAGGAGGAGTTATTGACTATATTTTGTAATTGTTATCTCTCAGGTACTATTTAGGAAATTGACGTGTTTTATTAATCAAATTGTCCGTATAATGTGCCTTATGTTTTGGAGTAGAAAAACGTTTTTTATTATAAGATTGAGATGCTCCTTTTGGAATAGATAATGATTGCCAGTTTTCTCCACAACACATTTTTCCTATAAACACTATCTGACCAATATGATACGCGTAATGTGCCAACTGTCTGTTAATGGCCTCGGTAATACTATGTTCGATATTTCTGATATAAATGGGTTGTTCAAAATTTAGTTCATTGATACTATCTAACGCTTCAAATAAGCATTGCCAACCTTCTTCCCATATCTCGATTAACTCTTCTTTTGTTTGAATATCATTTTCGAATTCTTCATCTCGGCTCCGCCATTCTTTTTCTCCATCTGTGGTTAAAAAATTGGTCCAGCGGGATTTCATATTTCCCCATAAGTGCTTTATAATGATGGCTATACTATTGCTGTTATCATCATATTGCCAGAATAGTTGCTTATCAGGAGTTTGATCTATGGTGTTTTGACCTAATGATTTATAGTATAGAAATTGCTTTTTGATGCCATCAAGATAGGTTACAGAATTCATGTCGGTTTATTTTATATGAGTCTATGATAATGTAAGCTAATAATACGATTCTTTTTCTATTATTTCTTCATTATAAAGTCTGTTTTGATTTTCAAAGCCTTGATAACATATCTCTATATATTTTGATATAGATAAAAAATTACAGATTTTGATATATAAAGATTCAAAACAAAAATATCTTGAACGGTATTACCTATGAATTAAACCGTATACTTTCTTCTTCTAAAGAATAAGAATAAAAATCCAAAAATCCCCAAAAGAATTAATGGAACGATCATATTGATGACTTGCCAAAAAACCTTGTTATCTACTACCTTCTTGATATCCAAAAAGGCTACTTGTATTTCTTTGCCTCTTACCTCTACAAGGCCGGAATCATCTAATAAGTAATTTATGGTATTTAGTAAGAATTCTTTATTTCCATATTGTAAGTTCATATAGGGGTCATAGCCCAAAGCAACAGGTTGTCCTTTTCTAACCCCATTTTTAATAACATCCCCATCAGCAATGACAACCATTTTTGTAGTCAGACTAGTGTCACGCATGCTGTCAGTTTTAAAAGGTTTTACACGATTCTCATAGGCAGATGTAAATGTACCTTCTAATAAAACGGCAAGGGCGTGATTGCCTTTTTTATAACTGGCAATATCAGGTTTTTGTTTAATAATATCCAGACGAACTTCTTTAGGAACTCCTTCTAATTTTGATTGATCAGAGCTGGTAAGTAAAATAGTCTTTTTCACATCATTTTGAAGGGTATCAATCTGATTAGAAAATTCAAATTTTACAGATTCTATATTTTTTACAATAGGATGGTTACTGTTGCTTTTTGTCAAAGAAGCATAAAACCATGGATACGGTGTAAACTGGGTGTCATTACCTTGACCAGAAGCAAGCATGATAGGAGCAGAGTAGAGGTCATTAACCAGTACCGGGTTAATCCTTACACCATAAGAGAATAAAGCGTCTCCCAATCGTAGGTCCTGCATGAATGCAACAGTTGATCCCTTAGCGGTTGGTGTAAACAAACTATCTATTTCCATACCAACGGATTCTAGTAGCCACAGAGATTTACCTCCGTTCATAATAAATTGATCTAATACATATTTCTCCTTTTCAGAAAAAGCTTCCGTAGGTTTAGCATTAATGACCATATCAAATTTTTGCAATTCTTGCAAGGTCTTTTCTGGATTTGCTGCTACAGAGTCTAAGGTAAAAGCACCTAGGAAATAATATTCTTGAAGGGTTTTGATAAAATCGGCAACTCTTACGTCTGGTAACTGACCATTTCCTCGTAAAACAGCAATTTTTTTCTTTTTTGGCTGGATTAGTTTTTTTAAGGCGTCCGCAAAAACATATTCTAATTGCTGAATAGAATTCTGAACGCGCTCCTCTGTAGTCGCACCCATTGTGTTTTTTACTAAAGCTACTTTTACACTACGATTTTGATAATTCATAATCGCCCAAGGTACTACAGTTTCTATTTCAGTTTTACCACTTTCCTGTACACTTACCTCCATAGGAGTAAGTCCCAGACGTTGGAGTTCTGTTAACGTTTCTTTTCTGAATTCCTCTTCCTCGATCGGATTTGTAAAAATATATTGAATTTTTGGGTTCATGGAGTTGAACTCCTCCAATAACTGTTTAGTCTCACCTTGTAGCTTTCTGAATTCTGATGGAAAATTACCTTCTAATAATACATCAATAGTCACAGGTATTTCTAATTCTTTGAGAAGTTGTACGGTTGCTTCAGATAAGGTAAACCGATGATCCTGAGTAAGGTCAAAGCGCTTATATATTGAGTTTCCTGTAATGTTCAATATGATAACAGTAATTATTGCTATTCCTCCCAGTTTTAGAAGGGTGATAATAGTTCTTTTCTTTATTGCAAGTATAGTTAAAAAAGTAAATAAGAAGATAAGACTAATAAAATATAGTATATCTCTACTATCTACAATTCCTTGACTAATACGTTCATAGTGCAATTGCACCCCTATTTGTTCAATTATATAATCTATAGTGCCTAATAATTGGTAATCTGCCAACCCACTGAACCCAAAATAGAATAAAAAACAAAGAAATAAAGAAATCAAAAAGGCTACGATTTGATTATTAGTAATAGCAGAAGAAAAAGTACCAATAGCAGTATAGGTTGCACTAAGTAGAAGTAATGCTATGTAAGACCCCAACGTACTTCCTACATCAAGATTACCAGAGGGGCTTCCTAATTGATAGATCGTAATGATATATAAAATACTAGGAATAAGGGCAATGATAATGAGGAAGAAACTGCCTAGATATTTTCCAATAATTAATTGCCAATGCTTTATAGGTTTATTTAGTAATAATTCTAGTGTACCTTGTTTCTTTTCTTCAGAAATACTGCGCATAGTAATTGCAGGAATAAGAAATAATAAAATCCATGGTGCTATCTGAAAAAATGGAGACAGATCAGCAAAGCCACTATCCAGGATGTTAAATTGTCCTTTGAATACCCATAAGAAAAGTCCATTAAGGATTAAAAATATTCCAATGACCAGATATCCTACTGCCGAGGCAAAGAAGGTGTTTATTTCTTTTTGTATGACTGCAAGCATTCTTTGTTTAATTATGAGTTAAGAGTTGAGGCAATGAATTTTATATGATGGGTTGTATTGAAAATATGTTGGGTAACCATAGAAAATTTAATCTTAGCATTGTTACATTTTATAGTGACCGTTTCTTTAATTACAGATCTCTTTAGTACTCCAGGCTTCTGGTTTTTGATTAAATTTACTTTTTGTATTTGCCCAGACTTCTTTAAATAACGAAGAGTTTCTATAGTTATTGAGGTGTTGTTCAGTTTCCCAATGACTATAAGTGAAAAATTGATTAATTTGAGACGTATCTCTAATTAATTTGAGATGTGAACAACCATCAAAGTTTTTTATTTTACTTTTATTTTTTTCAAATATTTCTAAAAATGCATCGATTTGTTCTGGTAAGAACCCCATTTTTACAATACGTATGATCATCTAATTATATTTTAAAGGTGCCCAAGTTACAAAGTTCTTTTAGTTTTCAATATTTTATTTTTGACTTCGTGATGGTGTTATTTTTTACTACGGATAAAATAAGAGAATATTTTTATTCAAAATTAATACTCACAGTATCCCTGTAGCGCAATCCAAAAAGGCTCGAAGCACCGCCTACAGTTTTAGGGTTACTTTTATAAATTGCTAATTCTAAATAATCAGAAGAATTAAAAATAGCTAATTTTTTACCATCTTCTTCTCGTTTGCTTTTTTCAATTTCAAAATTTATAGCATCACTATATCGATCATATATAGTATAAAAAAAGGCACTTCTGGCTGTAATTTTGAATGTTCGTCCTTTCCCTATTTTTTCAAAAAGTTTTCTTTTGATATTGGTAACTAAATTACCATAGTTATCAATATATATGATACTCCCTACAATTTGCTTATCTCCCAGATTAACGATAGGGGTAATACCTTTGATCATTTTAATATCTGTCACCGTTTTTCCTATGACTTCTAATGTTCCTCCTCTGGCAATGTGACACGCTACGGTAACAAATACATCAAGTACGGGAAAATTAGTGCCTCTTGTTCCATGAATATTAATTTCTACCATTTTTTCAGGTCGAAACTCTGATGCTATTAATGAGATTAATCCATTATTAGCACAAATAAAATAATGGTCATCCAGTTTTACTGCAATATGTTTATTCTCTGCGTGTAGTTCACTATCAATACCTATAATATGGATACTGCCTTTTGGAAAATTTTTATAAGCATTCTGAATAATGTAAGCAGCCTCAATAATATGAAACGGTGAAATCTCATGAGAAACATCAACAATTCTAGCTTCAGGGAGTTCTGTGTAAATAGCACCTTTTACAGCAGAGACAAAGTGATCTTTGATTCCGAAATCTGTGGTTAAAGTGATTATTGACATGGATAAGAATTGTTAATATCTTTTAATATTTGGCACTTAAAAATATGTAAATTTGTTACAAGGTTACTTAATTTTCGTAGGTAGAATCAAATGTGATATTTGAGTTTTAATATAAACTGTTTTGAAACTTACTAGTAAGTTCATAATCAGTATATTTTATACTTAGTTTTTCATTTTTGATTTCCCTGCAAAAAATTGACCAACGATAGCAAACTTAGTCAATCCTAAAAACAATTCATACTAAAAACTTATATAGCTTTTGAACGAACTTATTATAGAACTTACAGAAATTAATCCGAGAGAGTTTTTCGGAGATCAGAATAGTAACATTCAATTATTAAAAAAATATTTTCCTAAACTAAAAATTGTTGCCAGAGGTAGTAAGATAAAAGTATATGGCGAAGAAGAATTACTGGAGGAGTTTGATATAAGACTTAATATGCTATTAGAACATTTTGCTAAGTATAATAAGTTAGATGAGAATGTAATCGAGCGTGTTCTTACCAGCGAAAGTAAAGCAGATTATGAGACTTCGGATATCAGTGGAGCCACTCTCGTTCATGGAGTAGGAGGCAAGTTGATCAAAGCTCAGACGGCTAATCAGCGAAAGTTAGTAGAGTTAATGACTAAAAATGATATGGTTTTTGCCATAGGACCCGCAGGAACAGGAAAAACCTATACGGGTGTGGCATTGGCGATCAAAGCTTTGAAAGAAAAGCAGGTAAAGCGCATTATTCTAACCCGTCCCGCTGTAGAAGCAGGAGAAAATCTTGGGTTTTTACCGGGTGATCTAAAAGAAAAACTGGATCCGTATATGCAACCACTATACGATGCATTACGGGATATGATTCCTAATGAAAAGCTAGAAAGTTTTATCGAAAAAGGAACGATACAAATAGCCCCAATGGCATTTATGCGGGGTAGAACACTAGACAATGCTTTTGTGATTCTGGATGAAGCACAGAATACAACGCACGCACAAATGAAGATGTTTTTAACCCGTATGGGTAAAAATGCAAAGTTTATGATTACTGGGGATCCCGGACAGATTGATTTGCCACGCAGAGTCACTTCTGGATTAAAAGAAGCATTGCTTGTACTTAAAGGAGTAGCAGGAATTGGTGTAATTCATTTGGATGACAAAGATGTGATACGTCACAAACTAGTCAAAAAAGTAATAGCTGCTTATAAAGAAATAGAAAATAGAAATGACTAAAATGAATACTAAGGATTAGGTCAAAAAATAAATCTTTAGAACTAGAAATCAAAAACGAGAAATTCTCAGCATACTAATGAATACTATAACAGCTACAAATTATAATTTTCCCGGACAACAATCAGTATATAAAGGGAAAGTAAGAGAAGTATATACCATTAATAATGATCTGTTGGTTATGATTGCTACCGATCGATTGTCTGCTTTTGATGTAGTCATGCCAAAAGGAATTCCGTTTAAGGGGCAAATCTTAAACCAAATTGCTACAAAAATGATGAAGGCAACAGAAGATTTAGTGCCAAATTGGTTGATTGCTACTCCGGATCCTAATGTGGCGGTAGGACATCTATGTGAGCCTTTTAAAGTAGAAATGGTGATCAGAGGGTATTTGTCAGGTCATGCGGCGAGAGAATATAAAGCAGGGAAGAGAATATTATGTGGTGTACCGATGCCAGAAGGAATGAAAGAAAACGATAAGTTTCCTGAACCAATTATTACGCCGTCTACAAAAGCTGATAATGGAGCCCACGATGAAGATATTACCAGATCTGAAATTCTTTCTGAGAATATAGTTTCTGAAGAAGATTATTTAGTATTAGAAGAGTATACATATAAATTATTTCAGAGAGGTACAGAAATAGCAGCAGAACAAGGGTTGATTTTGGTAGATACCAAGTATGAGTTCGGAAAAACAAAAGATGGAAAAATAGTATTGATAGATGAGATTCATACCCCTGATTCTTCACGTTATTTTTATGTTGATGGGTATGAAGAAAGACAGGAGAATAATGAGCCACAGAAACAATTATCAAAGGAGTTTGTACGCCAATGGTTAATTAGTAACGGTTTTCAGGGAAAAGAAGGACAGCAAATCCCAGAGATGACGGATTCCTATATAATTTCAGTCTCGGAGCGATATATCGAGCTTTATGAAAAAATTACCGGAGAAAAATTTCAAAAAGCTGAAGTGTCTAACGTAGAAGAGCGAATCAAAGACAATGTATTAACCTATTTAAAATAATTCAAATTCAATAAAGAAGGAGGATATCATTTATATAATGGTAGATTGTCCTAAGTGAAGGTTTTCAAAATTGATATTAGAGTCTTCAGGGTTTAGGATATAATCATAAATAAAGTCTCCAACTTTCTGAGTTGATAATGGATTATTTGGATTTAGATCTGGAGTAGTAAGTTTTAACTCCAATGATTTATTGATTGCTATTTTAATAGCGTATGCCTCTTTGATCAGCCCAAAATGCTCTAGCAACATAGCAGCAGATAGAATGGAAGCTATGGGGTTAGCAATTCCCTTGTTGGTTGCCTGAGAATAAGAGCCATGAATGGGTTCAAACATACAGTTGGTATCGCCTATAGACGCTGAAGCTAATAATCCTATAGACCCAACGATCACGCAGGCTTCATCAGAAATGATATTACCAAACATATTTTCTGTGAGTATTACATCAAATTGTCTTGGATTAACAATAATTTGTACCGCTGTATTATCTACGTATAAAAGGTTAAGTGTAACATCTTTATAATCGTGAGAAATTTCTTTGACGACTTTTCTCCATAAACGTGAGGTTTCTAAAATATTCGCTTTATCAACTAATGTTAGCTTTTTTCGTCTTTTTTGAGCAGCTTTAAACGCTAAATGTGCAACACGCTCAATTTCTGCTCGTGAGTATTCGCATAGATCAGAAGCTTTGGTTGCATCCTCATTTACTTTTTTTTCACCATAATAAATTCCGCTAGATAATTCTCTGTAAATCAGGATATCTGTACCTTTAATTACCTCTCGTTTTAATGGAGATTTATTAATTAGGTTTTCATAGGCGATTACGGGTCTGATATTAGCATATAATCCCAATTCTTTACGAAGCTTTAATAAACCTTTTTCTGGTCTGATAACAGCAGTGGGATTATGGTCATATGTAGGAGTGCCAATACAACCGAATAAGGTCGCATCTGCATTGAGGCATATCTGTAAAGTTTCATCTGGTAACGGATTACCTGTTTGATCAATAGCTACTCCTCCAATCAGTGCTTCTTTAAAAGTAAATACATGATCAAAACGATGCGCTATAGCTTCTAATACTTTTACAGCTTGCGCAGTAACTTCTGGTCCGATTCCGTCTCCGGATAATACAGCAATATCTAATTTCATAAGAGGGATGTATAGAAAAGAAGATGAAAACAATAAATCTAAGTATAGTAAAGATACCTAATTCCTTTTTATCTCTTTAGTGATATGCTTATATTTTATGCAGTTACAGTTGTGGGTACATTAAGAGTACTCATTATTTGATGAATATCTTCGTCAAGTACTTCTTTTTTCTTGTCAGCATAGGTTAAGAATTCTTTATACACATCATCTAACTGTAGTTTGGTTAATTCGTACCCTACTTTTTTAGCTCTGTATGCTAATGCAGCTCTTCCACTTCTAGCGGTAAGTACAATAGCTGATTCTGTGACGCCCACTTCTGTAGGGTCAATGATTTCATATGTTTCTCTATTCTTGATAACGCCATCCTGATGAATACCAGAACTATGAGCAAAAGCATTAGCTCCTACGATTGCTTTATTGGGTTGTACAAACATGCCCATGCTATCCGATACCATAAGACTGGTGTCGTATAGTAGTTTAGCATTAATATCTGTATGTAAGTCTAGATATGGGTGTTGTTTCATAATCATTACTACCTCTTCTAGCGCAGTATTTCCTGCACGTTCTCCAATACCATTGATAGTACATTCGATCTGTCTGGCACCATTAATCACTCCTGCAATAGAATTGGCAGTGGCTAATCCCAGATCATTATGGCAGTGGCAAGAGATAATTACGTTATCAATACCCTTTACATTTTCTTTTAAGTATTTTATTTTTGCACCATACTCTTCTGGCAAACAATATCCTGTGGTGTCAGGAATATTAAGTACAGTGGCACCAGCTTTTATCATAGCCTCACAGACTCGTGCCAGAAATTCATTATCAGTACGTCCAGCATCTTCAGCATAGAACTCTACGTCTTCTACAAAAGATTTAGCATATTTGACCGCAGCAATACCACGTTCAATTACTTTCTCCTGAGTAGAATTAAATTTATATTTAATATGTGACTCAGAGGTTCCTATTCCTGTATGTATTCTTGGTCGTTTTGCAAATTTAAGGGCTTCTGCAGCAACTTTAATGTCATTTTCTACAGCTCTGGTAAGTCCGCAAACGGTAGCATTCTTAACTATTTTAGCAATTTCATTCACAGAGGTAAAATCTCCCGGACTGGATACAGGAAACCCTGCTTCGATAATATCAACACCTAATAGATCTAATCGCTCTGCTATAACTAATTTTTGATTTGTATTTAATTTGCAGCCTGGGACTTGCTCTCCATCTCTTAAGGTAGTATCAAATATTTGGACTTTATTATCGCTCATAGGGATTCTATCAATTATTAGTTTAGTGCTCTGCTTTTAAATGAATATCTTTAAAAAAAAATCTTAAGATATTATTAGTAATCTCTAACGAATTTATATTTTAGGAATTCAAAAAGAAGGTATTTAGCTACATTTTTTACAATGCTGAAATGTTTTAATTAAAACATAACATTCTTTTAATCAATTAATTATAATACGTTTCTTACAATGACTAATGATCAAAAAGATCCTTTGTTTGTTTTAGTAAAGTCACTTTCTAAGTCAGAAAAGCGACAATTTAAGGTCTATGTTGGACGATTAGGAGTCAATTCAGATTCAAAATTTTTAGCGCTTTTTAATCATTTAGATAAAAATGAATCGTTAAATGAAGAGCTTATTGTGTCTAAGGGAATCGTGACAAAGCTTCAGATTTCAAATTTGAAAGCTCATCTATACAAACAGATTTTAATAAGTCTTAGGCTAAGTCCATTACATCAAAATATTAGGTCTCAGATTAGAGAACAACTTGATTTTGCTACTATACTATATCATAAAGGGTTGTACAAACAAAGTCTTAAGATTTTAGATAAGGCTAAAACCTTGGCTAAAGAAAATGAAGAGCATAATATTGCTTATGAAATCGTAGAATTAGAAAAGATTATAGAAACCCAATATATTACCAGAAGTATTAATACGCGTGCAGATGAGTTAACCCTAGAGGCTAAAGCATTGAGTATGAAAAATGTTTTGACGAGTAAGTTGTCTAATCTATCTCTTCAGTTATACGGATTGATGCTTAAATCAGGATACGTAAGAAATGATAAAGAGCATAAAGAAATCACTACGTATTTTGAAAGTAAATTACCAAAGTATGAATGGGAATTACTAGGTTTTAGAGAAAAATTATGGTTATACAAAGCGCATCTCTGGTATAGTTTTATTGTTCAGGATTTTTTAGCGTGTTATAAATATTCTAAAAAATGGGTTGATCTGTTTTATGAAAACCCACACATGATTATTTTGAATCCCGTATTTTTTTTAAGAGGGAATCATTATTTGTTAGAATCTCTGTTTTTGATACAAGATAAAACTCAATTAATGGTAAGATTATCCCGGTTCGAAAAGACGATAGTATCTGCTGATTTTCCAAAGGACGATAATATAGAAGTTCTTTCGTTTCAATTTGTGTATAATAATAAATTAAATGTTCATTTTCTGGAAGGTACATTTGATGCAGGCGAATATCTGGTGGATGAGATAATCAATGGTATTTCTGCATACAAAAATAGATTGGATGATCATCATATCATGGTATTATATTATAAAATAGCGTGTCTGTATTTTGGGATGGCTAATCATAAAAAATGCATTGAATACCTGACAAAGATTATTTCGAATAAGTCGCTAAAAATGCGAGAAGATTTAATGTGTTTTTCAAGAGTATTGAGTTTGGTTTCACATTATGAAGCAGGTATGGATTATCATCTTGAAACCCAACTAAAGGAAACCTATAGATTCTTAATCAAAATGGATGAATTACACGAGGTACAAAAGGAAATGATTAAATTTCTCAAAAATTTAGGAGAAATTTTTCCTCATCAGATTAAAGATGAATTTAGAAAGCTTCATAAAACCTTAAAACAATACGAGAATCACCCTTATGAAAAAAGAGCATTTTTGTATCTAGATATTTTGTCTTGGTTAGAGAGTAATATCGAAGGCAGGCCTGTTGCTGAAATTATTAAAGAAAAGTCTAAAAAGTTGTTGAGATAATTTTTAGTTGCAAACCAATTGTCCTATCAATTTATTCTTTAAACACACTGCGAATTTTTGATGATTGGATAGCGTCCTTATCTAGTAGTGATTCTCTTTTTCTGATGAATTGTGGTTCAAACCATTTTTTGTAAATAAAAAACTCAATAAGAGGAACAATCATAAGGAGAATTAAAAAGATGAGAAGTGATTTTATCAGTCCGTGATATTGTGTTGATAAAAAATGATGACACCAAATATCTAATTTTTCCAGAATAATTTTTTCTAAATCCTGATGTCCTACTGTAAGTAAAAAGTCCATTCCAGCGCTATATTGTTCATAAGGTAATGCTTCTGAAATATCAATATGTCCTTTTCCTGCAGATGCCAGCATGCCATAGATAGCAGCTTTGTAGACATCTTGTCCATAATTTTCTATAAGATATTTAGATAATTTATTTTTTGTAGTATTAAGAAAAGAGCTTCCGGTATCATATTGTGCCATTTGGGCTTCAAAACCATATAAAAACACTTCAGAATCTGATTTAGTTTCTGAGGCAAATGTTTGGATCAATCTTATAAACTTATCTTTTTCTAGATCATTTTTAAAGAATTGTTGCATAGTTCCTTGGTAAACCCCTTGTACTATAGCAGGTCTTTCTTTATCAAGTATTTTGTACACTCCTCTAATAAAACCCCATTGCCCTAGAATATACAAAATGCCAACAAAGAGAATCGGTATGTATAATTTCACCGCCCAATTATAATATCTCGGTACTCTGGTAAGAATTCCTTTTCTATATAAAATGATACAATATATAAGAGCTATTATGAAACCTAGAAATAAAAACAAGATCGTATTAAGAAGTAAAGTTCCAGAATGAGGTAATACGATGTCCCGTATAATACTCCAGATGAAACGCCAATCAATAGTATTTAAATATTCTAAGGATGTTTCCACGTTATTTTGTTCTTTTTGATATTAGTATAATAAATAGTCGTTTTGTTACTTTTCTGTTATATAAAAGTAGGTTTTTTCTACCATCACTTGATTTATTTTCTTTTTTTTACTCTGATTAAAATGATATCCATTTTTTTTACAAGTTTTTATTGGTATAACAATGCCACGTTTAACTTTGTATAATTTTCTTAAGTTTTGGGATGCCCTTGAACTTAAAAAGATGGTATTTATATTTGTTGCGTAATCAATAAGCTGTTTTAAAATCAAATAATACGGATATTATAGCTTTTAGATACAAAAGAAAGTAGGTAAGTACTATCTATAATAACTTCTTCTACTATTAATATGTCTTAAGTATAAATAATGTTACGTTTTTTAGTGTCTTTTTATACCTATAAAGTGGATATAAGTAGTATCAAACAATTATATTGAATACTTTTGATAAAAAAAATTGCAAACAAAACAACACATACGTAATCTCCTCGAACTAAATTTTGCAATGCTTTTGATAAGTACTTCTGGAGCATTGGGCAGATATATTGATATGCCAGTGCCTGTTACTATTTGTTTTAGAGCAATCTTAGCCGGTGTTTTACTTTTTATTTTTTGTAAATGGAAAAAAATATCTTTTAAAATTGCTTCAAAAGACAGAGTGACCATTATAACGGGAGGTGTTTTAATGGGGGTGCATTGGGTTACGTATTTTTATGCATTAAAATTATCCAATGTAGCGATTGGGATGTTATCCTTATTTACGTATCCTGTAATCACCTCTTTTCTGGAGCCCATCTTATTGAAAACTAAATTTCAGAAGATGCATTTAGTTTTGGGAGCACTGGTCTTATTAGGGATTTATTTTTTAGTACCGGATTTTAGTTTTGAAAACACCTATGCAAAAGCGGTAGGAATTGGAATCTTTTCTGCATTTTGCTATGCTTTACGTAATTTGATTATGAAAACTAAAGTTGACACGTATCACGGTTCTATGCTAATGTGGTATCAATTGGTGGTTATTGCCATTTTATTACTGCCTTCTATATTTTTATTAAATCCCACAGGAATTATAGATCAGTGGCATTGGGTACTAGTTTTAGCGCTGGTTACCACCGCTATTGGACATACCTTGTTTTTAGTGAGTTTTAAACAATTTTCTGCTACTACCGCTAGTATTATCAGTAGTATACAACCCGTTTACGGAATTATTATTGGGATTATTTTTTTAAAAGAAATACCCATTTGGACTACATTGGTAGGCGGTAGTCTTATACTCATGGCTGTTGTGATCGAAAGTGTGAGATCCTATAAATAAAAAGTTACTCTATGCAATCGTCCCAAATAGCATCTGATGGTGGCGGCGCAATAATAGTCACAGACTCTTTTTTTACTGGATGGATAAAAGTTAATATGCGGGCATGTAGATGTATACTGCCATCTTTGTTGCTACGATCTGCACCGTATTTTAGATCTCCTTTGATTGTGCACCCTATACTTGATAATTGAGATCGTATTTGATGATGACGACCTGTATGTAGATTTATTTCCAGTAAATAATAATTATTTAATTTTTTAATAAGCGTGTAATCTAAAATAGCTTTTTTGCTGTCAGAAATTTCCTTAGGATATGCGTACGACTTATTTTGTTTTGGATTACGTTTAAGCCAGTGTGTAAGTGTATCACTCTTGGCAGGGGGGTGATTTTTTACCACTGCCCAATATGTTTTTTTTGCTTTCTTATCAGCAAATAATTTATTAAGTCTGGGTAAAGCTTTACTAGTTCTGGCAAAAACAATGATACCGCTAGTAGGGCGATCAAGACGATGCACTACCCCCAGATAGACAGCTCCTGGTTTATTATATTTTTCTGAGATATATTCTTTTACCACTTCACTTAGTGGTTTGTCACCTGTTTTATCTCCTTGTACAATATCCCCGGGTCTTTTGTTGACAGCAATAATATGATTGTCCTCATAAAGGACTTGAAGGTTGGATTTATTTGAAACAATTTTAGAAGGCAATAGTATAATGATATAAAATGGGTTAATCCTTGACGAACAATCAATTATTAATTAATATTGCTCATTTTCATTAGGGAACGACTTTGATTTAACATCGGTTACGTACTGTTCGAATGCAGTTGTCATTTCTGTATATAGATCCAGGTAGCGTCTTAAGAATCTAGGATTAAATTCATGCGTCATGCCCAGCATATCGTGTGTTACCAATACCTGTCCATCTACACCATTTCCTGCACCGATACCAATGATAGGAATCGTTAGACTTGCTGCAACCTCTTCAGCTAAAGCAGCAGGAACTTTTTCCAGTACTATGGCAAAACATCCTGCTTTTTCGAGCATCAAAGCATCTTCTTTTAGTTTTTCTGCTTCTTGTTCCTCCTTTGCTCTGACAGTATAGGTGCCAAATTTATATATTGATTGAGGGGTTAATCCTAAATGTCCCATTACAGGGATACCAGCATGTAAGATTCTTTTAATGGATTCTTTTACTTCTTTTCCGCCTTCAAGTTTTACAGAATGACCTCCGGACTCTTTCATAATTCTGATAGCAGATCGCAAAGCTTCTTTGGGGTCACTTTGATAACTCCCAAAGGGTAAATCTACAACAACCAAAGCACGATCAATAGCCCTTACTACAGAAGATGCATGGTAAATCATTTGATCTAAAGTGATAGGCAATGTGGTTTCATGACCCGCCATCACATTAGACGCAGAATCACCCACAAGAATTACATCCACTCCGGCACTATCAACAATTTTAGCCATCGTATAGTCATATGCAGTAAGCATAGATATCTTTTCTTTATTACTTTTCATCTCTACCAGAGACTTTACTGTAACACGTTTGTAATCTTTTTTTGCTGTTGACATAATGCGTGAGTTCGTTTAATTTGTGGTAAAAGTAGTGATTTATAGGAAGTGTTTCTCATTCTATAAATCAAAAATATAAATTATCATGGGTATAAGAGATGTAATGAAGTGAAAAGTTTGAACAAAGGGTTTTGTGTCAATATGTTTGTTTTAGAAAAAATAGAATGACATCCTGTCATACAGATGGTCATGGCATAATCATTGACTTTAGATGGTTGTAGAAAATAAGAAATAACACTTAAAAAATAATAAAACGATATGAGTAAGATTATAGGAATAGACTTAGGTACAACCAACTCTTGTGTTTCTGTTATGGAAGGTAATGAGCCTGTGGTGATCCCTAATGCTGAAGGAAAAAGAACTACTCCATCTGTAATTGCATTTGTAGAAGGAGGAGAAATTAAGGTGGGTGACCCTGCAAAGCGTCAGGCAGTTACTAATCCAACAAAAACAATATCTTCTATTAAAAGATTTATGGGAAATAAGTTCTCAGAATCTTCTAAAGAAGCAGAAAGAGCTGCTTATAAAGTAGTAAAAGGAGATAATGATACGCCACGTGTTGATATTGATGGTCGTTTATATACACCACAAGAATTATCTGCGATGATTCTTCAGAAAATGAAGAAAACCGCAGAAGATTATTTAGGTCAGGATGTATCCAGAGCAGTAATAACGGTACCTGCTTATTTTAATGATTCTCAACGTCACGCTACTAAAGAAGCTGGTGAGATTGCAGGTCTTAAAGTAGAAAGAATTATTAATGAGCCTACAGCAGCAGCATTGGCTTACGGACTGGATAAAAAAGGTCAGGATCAAAAAATAGTAGTATTCGATTTTGGAGGAGGTACTCATGATGTATCTATTCTTGAATTAGGAGATGGTGTTTTTGAAGTATTATCAACAGATGGTGATACACACCTAGGAGGAGATGATGTAGATCAAAAAATTATTGATTGGTTAGCAGAAGAGTTTAAGAATGATGAGAATATGGATCTAAGACAGGATCCTATGGCACTGCAACGTCTTAAAGAAGCTGCAGAAAAAGCTAAGATTGAATTGTCTTCATCTACTCAAACTGAAATTAACTTACCATATGTTACGGCTACTGCAAGTGGACCTAAGCACTTAGTAAGAACATTGTCTAAAGCTAAATTTGATCAATTAATTGATGATTTAGTAAAGCGTACTATTGAGCCTTGTCGTACTGCATTAAAAGCAGCAGGGTTATCAACAAGTGATATTGATGAAATAATTCTGGTAGGAGGATCTACACGTATTCCTGCTGTACAGGAAGCGGTAGAAAAATTCTTTGGTAAAGCGCCAAGTAAAGGTGTAAATCCTGATGAGGTGGTTGCAGTAGGTGCAGCGATTCAAGGTGGTGTATTGACAGGAGATGTAAAAGATGTATTGTTATTAGATGTAACTCCACTTTCTCTGGGTATTGAGACAATGGGTAATGTAATGACAAAACTTATTGAATCTAATACAACAATTCCTACTAAAAAGTCACAAGTATTTTCAACAGCAGCAGATAATCAACCTTCTGTAGAGATTCACGTATTACAGGGAGAGCGTCCTATGGCTGCTGATAATAAGACAATCGGTCGTTTTCACTTAGATGGAATTCCACCAGCACAGAGAGGAACGCCACAGATTGAAGTAACTTTTGATATTGATGCAAATGGTATTATTAAGGTTTCTGCTACGGATAAAGCAACTAATAAATCTCAAGATATTCGTATCGAGGCTTCATCTGGTTTAACAGAGGAAGAAATTGCTAAAATGAAGCAGGAAGCTGAAGCTAATGCAGAAGCGGACAAAGCAGCAAAAGAAACTGCGGATAAGTTAAATGAAGCAGACGGATTGATTTTTCAAACAGAAAAGCAATTAGCGGAGTTTGGTGATAAATTATCTGATGATAAGAAAAAGCCAGTTGAAGAAGCTTTAGAAGAATTAAAGAAAGCTTATGAATCTAAGGATTTAGCTGTAATCCAGCCAGCCCTTGATAAAATCAATGAGGCTTGGAAAGTAGCTAGTGAAGAGATGTATAAAGCACAAGCAGAAGCACAACCAGGAGCAGAGGCTGGTCCGGATGCTGCAGGCGCACAATCTGAAGCTGGAGATACAGAAGCTAGTGATGTAGAAGATGTAGATTTTGAAGAAGTAAAATAAATAGAGTAATCACTATTTTAAAAAGGCATAGCATTCGCTATGCCTTTTTTTGTTAATTTCCTACAAATGTATAACTATACCATTAAATTGTTTTACTTTTAATAAAATTCTCAGCTCATTAAAATTAATTTCGTAAAATTTTAAGTAATAAGGCTGAATAGTAAGGTGTTAATATTAGTAGTGGGAAACTAATGAAGCTATCACAAATTTTTAGAAAATTTATATTTAGATCTCTTGATATTTTAAAAGGAAATCCGATCAAAAAAAATTATGAGGATATACAAAACCTCATTGAGAATTCAGATAAGGAATCATTAAAAAATAAGAAGGATTTGTACCTTAAAGGTCTACTACAGCACGCTGTTGATACCACAGCGTATTATAAAAAAAATTCTGAATTTTCCTCTATAGCAGATTTTCCATTAACTAATAAAAATTTGATTCGAGATCATTTTGATGAATTTGTATCATCAAAATACACTCCTGAAAAATGCACATTGGTTTCTACAAGCGGCTCTACAGGAGCTCCTTTTTCAGTATTACAAGATGCCAACAAAAGAGTAAGAAATACAGCAGATAATCTATATTTTTCTAAAAGATCAGGATATCGTATTGGGCAACAATTAGTATACGTTAAAATTTGGCCGGATACTTATAAACATACAATCTTTTCTAAATTCTGGTTACAAAACGTATATCCACAAAGTGTTTTTAATTTAAAGGATAATGATATAGCACATCTTATAGATCACCTTAGTAAAGATAGTAGTCAGAAAAGTTTCCTTGGGTATACTTCTGCTTTTGAGAAAATTTGTAAATATTTAGATAAGATTAAATCAGGACCGATCCAGTGTAATGTGGTTTCTATTATTACCATGTCTGAAAGATTAAATGAATATACTTATAGTGCAATGCTAAAATATTTTGGCGTGGCACCAGTATCCAGATATTCTAATAATGAAAATGGAATTTTAGCCCAACAGGATCGAACAGATTCTTCGAGATTCATTGTCAACGAGGCAAGCTATTATATGGAGATTTTTGATATGAAAGAAGATGTTGTGATTGAAAATGGGAAAAGAGGTAGAATTGTAATTACAGATTTACATAATTATGCTATGCCTCTTATTAGATATGATACAGGGGATATAGGGATTATAGAAAAGGATAAGAATGATATACCTTTTCTTACCTCAATTGAAGGTCGGAAATTAGACTTAATTTATGATACTAAAGGAAATATAATCCCCTCCCATGTTTCTTATAAATTGTCTAAGTATGGAGATTTCAAACAGTTTCAATTAGTCCAGTATGGAGAAAAAGATTATTTGATCAAACTTAATACAGATAAAAAGATTGATGAGCATACCTTAATGAAAGAATACAAAAATATTTTTGGTAATGATGCGACTATCAGTCTAGAATATGTAGATGAAATACCGTTGCTATCTTCAGGAAAAAGAAGAGAGGTTAGTAATACATATCATTCTCAATTATAATACACATCGACTTTTGGAGCTATAAGTAAAAATTAGTAGTAATTCTGGGAAATAGAGTTTTGGATCTGACTACAGTATTTTGATTACTTGATAAGGCATTAAAAACTTAGTTTTTGTTTTATTTATCTTTCTAATCATTTTATAACTTAGAAAATTTAAACATATAGCTTAACATAATTTTGATTAATGACAGAGCATTTAATAATACAGACAAATAGGTTACAATTAAGACCAGTAAGAGAAGCCGATCTCTCTATTATTCATGAGCTGCTATCGATACCAGCGGTTGATATGTATAATGCATTAGGAATTCCTACAAATAAAGCAGTTACTCAAGTATATTTGGATGAATGGATTGATAATTTTAGATTGAGAAAAGAATTTGTATTTGCACTTTGTACATTAGATACAAATGATTTTGTAGGTTTAATATCAATAAGAATAGGAAATTCAAAATATAAAATAGGCTCACTATGGTATAAACTATTGCCTGATTTCTGGTCAAAAGGGTATGCAACAGAGGCAGTGATTAAATTATTACAATTCGGTTTTTTACAACTGCATTTGCACAGGATTGAAGCAGGCTGTGCTGTAGATAATATTGGGTCGATAAGGGTGTTAGAAAAATCAGGAATGATTAGAGAAGGTCATAAACGTAAAGTGTTACCTCTTAAAACCGGGTGGTCTGATAATTACGAATATGCAATGTTAGAAGAAGATTGGGAAAAGAAAAGAGCTAATTAAGAATGTATTCATACAGAAAACCTTCTTTGTTTTTACCTTTCTCATCAACAATAATAAGAGTTGATTCATTTTTAAAACAAATCCCTTCTTTTTGAGAAGAATGATGGAGCTTAATTTTTTCTACAGTTCCACTAAATAGGTCATCCCCTTTAAACTTTTTTAATACAAATATTTTATTATAGGTAAGTAGGGCAATCACATCCCCTGTAGCATTGATCGCAGCACCAGTTATAAAACAATCAGAAGCATCATCACAGGTTTTATAACTAGTAATTAGTGTTGCAATTTGATTACCGGGTTGAGCAGGAACTTTGTATAATTTGGTTTCTCCATTGAATTCTGAACTTCGGTTTTTTGTAAACAAATAGAAATTACCTTTTAAGTATATAAAAGCTTCAATATCAAAATTTCTGTTTTTCTTTTTTGGAGGAAAATCCGTTTGATCCTCTAAGCGAAAATTAGTTTTAAGCGTTTTTATTTTTTCGTTTGATATATCAGAAACTGTATAGATAGCTAAATTTTTTCTGTCATTATAATTATTGCCAAAATCACCAATATAAATATTATTTTGAAAATCATATGCCAGATCTTCCCAGTCGTGATTCTTGGCATTATCGATAGTTAACTCTCTTACTATTTCACCCTGAAGATCTAACTGATAGATTGTATTACTATTGCCAGAGTCGTTAATCGCATATAAATAAGGTTCATTAGAAAATTTGGTAATTCCCGAGATTTCATCTAATGAGCCTGATAAATCATTAATAATATAAAGACCATCCGTGTTTTTTTTCTGACAACTCATGGATAGAGAAATCAAAGAAATACATAAAAAAATTTGAGATGATAATTTCATACTATCAAGTTTAGTTTGGTACCGTTTTTAAAAAGAAAATATATTGATTAAGTGTAAGTGGGTTACTACTGAGATATTGTAAATTTTGAATAAAAATACCATAATAAAGGATAACATTCTATTATTTGATAAGAATTACAAGGATTTAGTGTATTCTTTTATTAATTTCATCTATTATTAAATGAAAATAACTCTCATCGTGAGGAACGTATTTGTTTTTATCTAACGAATTAGATAATTCATTTTTAAAATCATCTATAGAAAGTAGCTTTATTGCAGCAACTTCTTCTTTTTGTAGTTTTAGCTTTTGTAAAGGAATGGATAATTTTGATAAATAGATATGATGAAATTCATTGTCTACTATTCCGGGAGCTGGTTCTTTTTTTGATAAATAGATATCTAAGAATTCGAGATCATCTATGCTGATTTTTAAACCGATTTCTTCTTCAACTTCTCTAATTGCAGAAATTTCAGGGGTTTCTCCTGCACTAATATGACCAGCAACTGATACATCCCAGAGATTAGGATACGTGTCTTTATTTATGGCTCGCTTCTGCAATAACAATTCTCCCCGTAGGGTGTAGAACCAGATATGTACACTTTTATGATAAAGCCCTAATCGATGCGCCTCTGATTTAAGACGAATTCGTCCAGTTTGATTTCCAAGTGAATCTACGATATCTATAAGCTCATCTGCCATGGATAATATAAATAATTAAAAAACCAAATGTATAAACAAAACTGTGATAAGAGGATAATTTATCAAAGAAATAAGTCTATAAATGTGTTTTTGTTAAAATAAGTAATGATATGTTGAAAAATAATTATTGCTAATTTAGTATATTTATGCTAAATTAATATATATGAAAATTGATAATTGTCCCAATTGTAATTCCCGAAGCTATGTCAAAAGTGGAATTGTTAATAATAGACAGCGATATCGATGTAAAATGTGTAATTATTTTTTTACGGTTAATAAGCTTGGAAAGAAAATAGATGATTATTATGTAAATAAAGCTTTACAGTTATATCTGGAGGGTTTAACATATCGTGAAATAGAAAGAATATTAGGAATTTCTCACGTTAGTATTATGAATTGGGTTAAGAAATATAATATTAAACGCCCATATAATTCTGAATATCATCCTACCTATAAGATCCTAAATGCTTTAGAACTTTCTTCTTACTTTCAGTCTCCTGAGAATATTAAAGGAGCTGGGGTTATTGTTACTGAGTTAGGAGATAAATTTATGTTGATTAAATGGGAAAGGTTTAAAGAATAACTATAGTATTAGCAAAAATATATAGTAATTTTTATTTACTAGTTTAAATTTTAGAGTTTTATACGGTACACAATATATCGATATCATAAACAAATCATCACTTATCAAATTCTAAAATTATGCAAAATCACTTTTATGTCGTATTGCTCTGTAGTTTTTTGATCAGTCAACTAAGTTTTTCTCAAGGTTCTCCTGATTATGATGGTGGATTAAAAGTAAAACTCAATGAAGATGGATCAAAGTATTTCAGAGTTATTTCTTGGGCTCAATTTTGGGCGCAGTATAATGATAACGTTGCAGAAGACGCTAGTAAAACTAATTTCAGTATTCGTAGAGCTCGTGTTTTATTATACTCACAGATCAATAAAGACTTCTTAATTCTTACACATTTTGGATTAAACAGTTTAAACGCAGATAATCAAAGTCCCACAGGATTAGGAGAAGCTTCTCAATTATTTCTTCACGGTGCCTGGGTTCAGTATAGCCTGGGTGAACATCACTCCATTGGAGGAGGTTTACACTATTGGAATGGTATTTCGAGATTAAATAATCAGAGTACGCTCAATATGATGACGCTGGATAATAACAGACAATCATGGGCAACCATTGGTTTATCAGATCAATTCGCAAGGCATATTGGGATCTATGCAAAAGGTTCTTTTGGTAAGTTTGGTTATCAGGTTGCAATTAACGAATCAGTTACCAATAATTTGCAAGCTACAGCAGAACCTGTGTCTGGTGGTAATGCAGTGTATGCAGGCAGACGATTATTAGGTTCTAAAGATGCAGGAAAAAACTATGCGGGTTATTTTGAATATAGTTTTCAGGATAAAGAATCAAATTTTTTACCCTATAAAGTAGGAACCTATTTGGGAGGAAAAAAAGTTTTTAATGTGGGAGCAGGGTTCTTCTATCATCCCAGCGGAAGTGTAATAGCTAATGCCGATGGAACATTAGAAGGGGAGGATGTAGCAATTTTTGCGGTTGATGCATTTTATGATGCGCCACTAGGTGATAATGGTTCTGTAATAACCGCCTATGCTACGTATCAGAATAATGATTATGGGACTAACTATACATTGGGACAAACTTATGAGACAGGTTCCATGATTTATGGTCATGTAGGATATGTAATCCCTAATGCTGATAAGAAAATCAAATATCAACCCTATGTATTGTTTAATAATAGATCTATTGATTTAATAGATGATAACGCTACGAGTTTTGGTATTGGTGCCAATGCATACATTAGTGGACACAATTCTAAGCTAACATTAGAGTACCAAAATACAACATATGGGGATAATGATGGGCAAGGAGTACTTACATTACAGGCAATGATCTATTTATAAATCTAAAATTATGACAGAAAAAGACAAAAAGGCTACCGCCTATTGGAAAGAAAATGTAAAGTACCTTTTTATTCTACTCTCTATTTGGTTCATAGTATCCTATGGAGCAGGTATTTTATTTAAAGATGCATTAAACGAAATTCGCTTAGGAGGTTTTAAGCTGGGTTTTTGGTTTGCACAACAAGGCTCTATCTACGTATTTGTGATTTTAATCTTTGTCTATGTTCGATTGATGAACAAACTTGACAAAAAGTATGGGTATGATGATAAAGATTAAAAAAATATAGTATAAGAACTGTAACTACATAGTGTAGTCATCACACAAAAATTAAATAATATTTAAAATAAAACAGTATGAGTGTTCAAATTTGGACTTATATTCTCGTAGGAGTAACTTTTGCCTTATATATAGGTATTGCCATCTGGTCAAGGGCAAGTTCTACAAAAGAGTTTTACGTTGCAGGAGGAGGGGTTTCTCCTTTAGCTAATGGTATGGCAACTGCAGCAGATTGGATGAGTGCTGCCTCTTTTATCTCGATGGCAGGAATCATAGCTTTTTCTGGTTATGATGGAGCCGTATATTTAATGGGTTGGACAGGAGGATATGTGTTGCTGGCTTTATTATTAGCACCATATCTTCGGAAATTTGGAAAATTTACCGTTCCGGATTTTATAGGAGATCGTTATTATTCTAAAACAGCCAGATCCGTTGCTGTATTCTGTGCGCTCTTGGTTTCTTTTACCTATGTAGCTGGACAAATGAGAGGTGTAGGGATTGTATTTTCAAGATTTTTAGAAGTAGATATCAATACGGGTGTTATTATTGGGATGATAATTGTACTCTTTTATGCTGTACTTGGTGGTATGAAAGGTATTACCTATACCCAGGTAGCACAATATTGTGTATTGATTTTTGCTTTTATGGTTCCGGCAATTTTTATTTCAATACAGATGACAGGCAATCCAATACCTCAATTAGGGTTTGGAGATACGGTGTCAGATGGTTCCGGAATGTATTTACTGGATAAGCTAGATGGATTAAGTACAGATTTAGGTTTTGCTGCATACACGGATGGGTCTAAATCAACCCTTGATGTATTTGCCATAACACTCGCGTTAATGGTAGGAACTGCAGGATTGCCACACGTAATCGTACGCTTTTTTACTGTGAAAAAGGTAAAAGATGCTCGTAAGTCTGCCGGATACGCATTATTGTTAATCGCAATTTTATATACAACAGCGCCTGCAGTCGCGGTTTTCGCAAAAACAAATTTGATAGAATCTGTACAAAATAAAGAATATTCAGAATTACCAACCTGGTTTAAAAACTGGGAAGATACAGGATTATTAGGATGGACAGATAAAAATGGAGATGGGCAGGTACAATATTTTAGTGGTCATGCGGTAGAAGGAAATAAAAATAAACCAATATTTGATGGTAATAATAGAGGCGAACGTGGTGAGCGACTTATCACTAATGTTAATGCAGCAACAAAAAATGAGTTGTTTGTTGATAGAGATATTATGGTATTGGCTAATCCGGAGATTGCTGATTTACCCAATTGGGTAATCGCATTAGTGGCAGCAGGAGGATTAGCAGCAGCTTTATCTACAGCTGCAGGATTATTGTTAGTTATTTCTTCTTCTGTATCTCATGATTTGATCAAAAAAATGATCAAACCGGATATTACAGAAAAAGGAGAATTGATTGCAGCACGTCTTTCTGCAGTTGCAGCAGTATGTGTAGCAGGTTATTTTGGTATCAATCCACCTGGCTTTGTTGCTGCGGTAGTAGCATTGGCATTTGGACTTGCCGCTGCTTCGTTCTTTCCAGCAATAGTTCTGGGGATTTTCTATAAAAGAATGAATAAAGAAGGTGCTGTAGCAGGTATGATAGTAGGTATTACTTGTATGCTTTTGTATATGATCAAATATAAGTTAGGATGGTTTGATGAAACATTACCGCCAGCGAGCGAATGGTGGTTTGGGATTTCTCCAGAAGGATTTGGAGCGGTTGCAATGGTTATTAATTTTATAGTATCTTTAGTAGTATCTAAATTTACTAAAGAACCTCCACATGATGTTCAGGAAATTGTAGAAAATATTAGAATACCTAGTGGAGTAGGAGAAGCAACACATCATTAATGAAAGAGTAATTAAACCTTCAAAGGACATAAAACTTTGAAGGTTTAATTTAATTGGTTCTTAAAACGAGAAATAGGATTCGTATATGAAAAAGCGACATCAGCAAAAATTAGTGATACTATCCTTAGGGTTAGTTTTTCTTTTTAATCTTCCGTTGATTCTAATCGTGAATAGATCCGGTAGCATTTTTGGTTTCCCCATACTTTATTTTGCTGTTTTTTTGATTTGGGCAATTGCGATTTTGATTTCTGCATTTATATTAAAGAAGCATTATGAATAATTATATTTTAATTTTCATAATCATATTCTACTTGATACTTCTATTTGGTCTTGCTTTTTGGGCAGAAAAGAAAGCCAAAAGAAATTGGGTTAATAATGCGTACGTATATACCTTATCTCTTGCAGTGTATTGCTCTGCGTGGACCTATTATGGGAGTGTAGGTATTGCTGCTACATCAGGTGTCAGTTTTTTAACAACCTATCTTGGTCCAGTGATAGCTTTTCCTTTATGGATTATCGTTCTAAAGAAAGTGATCAAGATTTCTAAACAGCAAAAAATTTCGAGTATAGCTGATTTTATTTCTTTACGATATGGTAATAATAGATTGTTAGGGGCTCTGGTTACCTTAATCTGTGTATTGGGGATCGTCCCGTATATTTCATTACAGCTTAAAGCTATTTCAGAAACCTATGCTATTATCTCTAATGATACTACTGTTGCATCGGCATCAATCTTCAGTGATACTACCTTTTATATTGCAGTATTACTCGCTATTTTTGCAGCCTTTTTTGGAACACAAGCTACAGATGCTACCAGAAGAAGACAAGGGATTGTTTTTTCTGTTGCCGTAGAATCAGTTATCAAACTTGTTTTCTTTTTGATCATAGGAATATATGTAACCTACTTCTTATTTGATGGAACTACAGATATCTACACTAAAATTGCAGTTACCGAAAATTTTGAAGCACTCACAACTTTTAATGGGTTAGAAGCAGGGATTAATTGGTATTTTATGATTGCTCTTTCCTTTTTTGCAATTTTTTTATTGCCCAGACAATTTCAGGTCTCTGTGATTGAAAATACTTCAGAAAAGCATCTTAAAAAAGCGATTTGGTTATTTCCGTTATATCTATTGTTATTTAATATTTTTGTTGTTTTTATTGCATGGGGCGGAAAGTTAAATCTGGGAGCCTCAGCAAACCCCGATTACTACACGTTATTACTGCCACTACAGAATGGTCATATATTCTTAGCAACCTTAGTGTTTCTAGGTGGGTTTTCAGCGGTAATCTCTATGGTAGTGGTCTCTACATTAGCACTTTCTACGATGCTTAGCAATAATTTGATCATTCCATATGGATTTTTAGAAAAATTTAGCAAAGGACATCCAGAGCGAAATGCAAACTATATTAAGAATATAAGAAGAATAGCTATTTTTTCATTAATTGTTGGAGCTTATTTGTTTTACATAAATTTTAATGTTCAATTGTCTTTATTCTCAATTGGTCAAATATCTTTTGTGGTGATTGCTCAGCTAGCACCGTCCTTTTTTATTGGACTTTTTTGGAATCGTGGATCAGCGCTCGCAGCAAAAACAGGTATCGTTTTTGGAACACTTATTACGATGTATACGCTTATGCTTCCCTTTGTGTTAGATACTATTATAGAACATATTGGTTTTACTAAATACGGACCTTTTGGTATAGAGCTTTTAAAGCCTTATGCTTTGTTTGGAATTGATTTTATGACACCAGTAACCCATGCGTTTTTTTGGAGTATATTTTTTAATACCATTTTGTATTTATCAGTTTCCTTGTATAGAAAAGGCAATTATAGAGAACGTAATTATGCAGAAATGTTTGTGAATAATTATAATGCTTTACAAGAGAATGCTTTTGTATGGAAAGGTGAAGCTTATGTCTCTGATATAAAGAGCGTACTGACAAAGTTTTTAGGTACTCAAAAAACGGAACGAGCTCTGAATCTTTTTTATGTCAAATACAAAATACCTAAGGACATAGAGCAGGCAGATGCCAGGCTCATTAATTTTTCTGAAAAATTACTAACAGGAAGTATAGGAAGCGCATCATCTCGTATTTTGATAGCAAGTGTTGTAAAAGAACAACCTATCAGTTTAGTAGAAGTACTGGAAATTTTGGAAGAGAGTAAAAAAGCAATTACTAATAATAAATTTTTACAACAACGATCAGAAGAATTGATTCAACTTACAGAAGAATTAAAAGAAGCAAATGAAGAGTTAGTGTTGCAGGATACACTCAAAAATGAGTTTTTAGATACAGTCTCTCACGAATTAAAAACTCCAACTACCTCTATCAGAGCGGCTGCAGAAGTATTGATAGATAATGATAGTGATATGCCTGTAGAATTGAAAAAGCAATTTTTAGATAATATTTTAAGAGATTCAGAGCGGTTATCTACCTTGATTCATAATATACTGGATCTTGAAAAACTGGCATCAGGTCGAGAATCAATGAATAAAACTTTTAATGATTTAGCAGTAACCATAAAAGAGGCAGTATATGGTGTCCATACGATTGCTCAGAAGAAAGATGTTACTATTATTATTTCTGATCATATTGAGAAAGAACCCATATGTTATGATGAAGACAGGATGTTGCAGGTGTTTACTAATTTATTATCTAATGCCATTAAGTTTGTAGAAGAGGAAAAGGGAATGATTCAAATTTCATCTGAAAAAATTGATGGTTTTATTCGTATTAGTATAGAAGATAATGGAAAAGGAATCCCTGCAGAAGACATGAAATATATTTTTGATAAATTTTATCAATCCAAAAATCAAAATATTAAAAAACCATTAGGAAGTGGTTTAGGGTTAGCAATTAGTAAACATATTATAGAAGGGCATAATGGCAAAATCTGGACAGATACTACCTATAAAAATGGAGCTAAATTTATGATTGATTTACCCGTATCACTAAATGTTAAAAACTAATTAAGTAAAAGAAAAAAACTATTTTAGAAGTAGATAGAAAATAAAGTACAGTATGCAAAAGAAAATATTGATCGTAGATGATGAGCCTAATATTGTTATGTCATTGGAATATTCCTTTAAAAAACAAGACTATGAAGTATTTATAGCACGTGATGGTAGTGAAGCGCTTCATATCTTAGAAACTCAAATTCCTGATGTAGTGCTGCTGGATATTATGATGCCCAATGTTGATGGATATCAAACATTAAAACATATTAAAGAAAACTCAAGAACTCAAAATATTAAGGTTGTCTTTTTAAGTGCTAAGAATAAAGCTTCAGACATAGAAATAGGATTAACATTAGGAGTTGATAAGTATTTAACGAAACCATTTTCAGTAAAAAAAGTTATAGCTGAAATCACTGAATTATTAAATAATGCATAGAAGATTTCGGTAGTTTATCAGTAAAAAATAAAATTGAAAGTCATATAAAATTAAAGATCACAAATCATGGAAATAAGAGATACGTTACAATTGCGATCCTTTGCAGAATATAAGGAAGCATATCAAGAAAGTATAGAAAATCCTGAAAAGTTTTGGGACAGTATTGCAGAAAAATTTCATTGGCATAAAAGGTGGGATAAGACATTAGCTTGGGATTTTACAAAACCTGAAGTGGCTTGGTTTCAAGGCGGAAAGTTAAATATAACAGAAAATTGTCTGGATCGTCATCTGGAGAAACTAGGAAATAAAACCGCTATAATATGGGAGCCTAATGATCCCGATGAAGAATCAAGGCATATCACCTACCGTCAGTTATATGTAAAAGTTTGTCATTTTGCTAATGTGTTAAAAAATAACGGAATCAAAAAAGGAGATCGCGTATGTCTATATATGCCTATGATTCCAGAACTAGCGATAGCAATGTTGGCATGTGCAAGAATAGGAGCCGTTCATTCGATTGTATTTGCAGGGTTTTCAAGCACTGCGATCGCAAGTCGTATTAATGATTCTCAATGTAAAATGTTGATCACTGCTAATGAGGTCTTTAGAGGAACAAAACCTGTGAAACTTAAAGAGATGTGCGACGAAGCATTAAAAGATACACCTTCTATAGAAACAGTAATTGTGTATAGAAGAACAGTAGAACCAACACCAATGACAGAAGGAAGAGATGTTTTTTGGTTTGATGAATTGCAAAAAGTAGAAAAAGAATGTCCTGCTGAGGTAATGGATGCAGAAGATATGTTGTTTATCCTATACACTTCTGGATCAACAGGTAAGCCTAAGGGTATGGTGCATACTACCGGAGGATATATGGTGTATACAGCTTATACTTTTGCTAATGTGTTTCAATGTGATCATTTTGCAACTGCCGGAACTAAATCCTCAATGAAACCAGAAAGCGACGTCTATTGGTGTACTGCTGATATTGGTTGGATCACTGGTCACTCTTATATCATATATGGACCATTAGCAGCCGGAGTTACCACAGTGATGTATGAAGGAGTGCCTAGTTATCCGGATTATGGACGCTTCTGGGAGATATGTGATAAACTAAATGTTACCCATTTCTATACCGCACCTACAGCAATTCGTGCATTAGCAAAACATTCATTAGATCTGGTTAATAAACATAACCTTGATGCTATAAAAGTATTAGGTTCTGTAGGTGAGCCAATTAATGAAGAAGCATGGCATTGGTATAATGATAATATAGGAAAAGGAAATTCTCCTATAGTTGATACTTGGTGGCAGACAGAAACTGGAGGAATCATGATTTCTCCCTTAGCAGGAATTACCCCAACAAGACCTACGTTTGCTACATTGCCATTGCCAGGAGTTCAACCTGTACTGATGGATGCCGAAGGAAATGAAATACCCTTTAATCGTAAAAAATCTGAAGGGCGACTGGCAATCAAATTTCCGTGGCCATCCATGGCTCGTACCATTTATGGAGATCATCAGCGATATAAAGAAGTATATTTTTCTACCTATAAAAATATGTATTTTACAGGAGATGGAGCGTATAGAGATGCCACAGGCAATTTTAGAATTACAGGTAGAGTAGACGATGTAGTGATCGTATCAGGACATAATCTGGGTACTGCACCTATAGAAAATGCGATTAATGAGCATCTTGCTGTAGCAGAATCTGCAATCGTTGGCTTTCCGCACGATGTAAAAGGAACAGCCTTATATGCGTATGTCACATTATTTGATGGAAAGGAGCCAAGTGATACCCTGCGTAATGAGATAAGAGAGCAAGTATCTAAAACCATTGGTCCCATAGCAAAACCTGATAAAGTACAGTTTGTTATAGGATTGCCAAAAACAAGAAGTGGTAAGATTATGCGTCGGATTCTTCGTAAAATAGCATCAAAAGAAACTTCTAATATGGGAGATACATCTACACTACTCAATCCAGAGGTAGTACAGAAAATTATGGACGAATCGCTATAATCATTAAAATGATTTGTATTCAAAAGCCTTGCAATCGCGAGGCTTTTGAATACATATAAAGCCACTTTGTAGTATTGGTTTATTTCTATTTAAAAAAAGAGGCAACCTAAAACATTTTTAGGTTGCCTCAATATTCAATATTTACAAGTTGGTTCTTAATTTTACTTACCAAAGTAACTAAATGTTTCACCTTCTTTGATGTTAAGAAGACTCTCATAGATTAATTTGATAACATTTTCCACGTCATCTCTATGCACCATTTCTACCGTTGTATGCATATATCGCAGTGGTAATGAAATTAGAGCAGAAGCAACACCTCCATTACTATAGGCAAAAGCATCAGTATCTGTTCCCGTCATTCTGCTCGAAGCCATACGCTGAAAAGGTATTTTTTTCTTTTCTGCTGTATCAATCAATAATTCTCGTAGTCGATTCTGAACTGCTGGAGCGTAAGAAATTACAGGACCATCACCAATTTTAGTTTCACCCTGAGTTTTCTTTTCTATCATAGGAGTAGTCGTATCATGGCATACATCAGTTACAATTGCTACATCAGGTTTGATTGTATGTGTAATCATTTCTGCTCCTCTAAGTCCTATTTCTTCTTGTACAGAATTAGTAATATAAAGTCCAAAAGGTAGTTTATCTTTATGCTCTTTAAGTAAACGAGCAACTTCGGCAATCATAAAACCGCCCATTCTATTATCTAATGCCCGGCAAACAAACTTATCTTTATTAAGAATAAAAAACTCATCAGGATAAGTGATAACACATCCTACATGAACTCCTAGTTTTAATACCTCTTCTTTAGTATTGCATCCTACATCTATACAAATATTTTCCAGCGTAGGTGCTTGTTCTTTTGATCCTTTACGTGTATGGATAGCAGGCCATCCAAATACTCCTTTTACAATACCTTTTTTCGTATGTATATTCACACGTTTAGAAGTGGCAATCTGGTGATCACTTCCACCATTTCTGATGACGTAGATGAGACCATTATCGGTAATATAATTAACATACCAGGAAATCTCGTCAGCATGTCCTTCTATAACTACTTTGTATTTCGCTTTTGGATTAATAACTCCTACGGCAGTTCCATAAGTGTCCGTAATAAACTCATCAACGTATGGTTTAAGGTAGTTCATCCATAACTTTTGTCCCTCCCATTCGTATCCTGTAGGAGCGGGATTATTTAGGTATTTTTCCAGAAAAGTCAGAGACTTTTTATTTAATATACTTTTTTTAGCCATTTATATCAGTTTTTTTACGAAGTTAGTAATATTCACATATATTTTACAGTTTAGAAAGTGTTTATTACTAATTTTGGAATGATCGTTGTCGATCCCAAGAATAAAATATGAAAAAGTTTTTAATTTATATCCTGTTAATTTTGAATTCGGTAGTGTCATTTAGCCAAGAAGAAATCGATACTACCAAAGTTGATACTACTGGATATGCACAATATTATATAATAGAAGGAGATACAATTCCTCACGAAGCCATAGATTTAGAAGAAGTGGTAATTATGGGGAAGCTTAATTTTGAAGATAAATTAGCCAGAAGAAGGTATCTCATCTTGAGACGTAAAACCAGAAAAGTATATCCCTATGCAAAACTCGCTTCAGATAGGTTGACGGAATTGAATAATAGATTAAAGGATATTAACTCTAAAAGATCCAAAAAAAAGTACATTAAAATTCTTCAAAAGTATATGGAAGAAGAGTTTACAGAAGAATTGAAGAAAATGACACGTACAGAAGGACAGATATTAGTAAAACTGGTACACCGTCAGACAGGTGTTACTATGTTTGACCTTGTAAAGGAGTACAGAAGTGGATGGCGGGCATTTTGGTATAATAATACTGCAAAACTTTTTAGTATCTCATTAAAAGAAGAATATGATCCTATAAATATAGAAGAGGATTTCTGGATAGAAGATATCTTACAGCGAAGCTTTCAAGCCAATATTCTGGATGAACAAAAGACAGCATTGGATTTTAGTTTTTATGATTTAAGAAATAAATGGTCTGGTTCAAAAAAGACAACCTCCTTAAAAAAATAAAATTAGTATCTATTAACAGATATAAACTATTCATGCTATTTTTAAGTGATTTTAGTGAAAAAACTAATATGCTGATTAAAATATAAGCTGATGTCTACAAACGAAAATCACTTTTTTGGTTTAAGTAAAAACTCATATGCGCATTTGACTTCTGTGCTGTTTTTTATGGTATCTGTAGCATATTGCTATTTTATTCTGACCATATCCCAATTTCATTACGGTTTTGAAATATTAATTGCCATTGTGTTTCCATTAGTTGGATATCCTTTTTTTAAAAAGGCAGATAATTGGGTTGATATAAAACGATTAATACTATTAGAAACAGGATTTAATATTATATGTATAGTTGCTAAAGTCACTAATGATTTGAATATAGATTGGGGTGAGATATTGAATTGGATGTTTGTTATCTTTTTTATTTTTCAGACGGGCGGCTTCCTGATATCGGAGTTTAAAAAGAAAAAGTACAAATGTTTACCTTCTTCCATAGCAATGGGTATTGGAATTGCATATTGGTATTTTAATAGTGCCGGAGAAAAAACCAGTATTACTCCAGACGGAGAAGTTCAGTTTTGGGGATCTAATGCTCCATTGTATTTACAAATCATGTATACCTTTTGGGTTGCAAATGTTTTTCTTGTGGAGTTTAGACAGTATTTACCTAAGGCAACTATGTATTTAGCACATGCTGCTACTATGGTGGTAGCTTTAATGTCAAATGAGTTTTTTCATGCCCGAATACTTACGGCAAGTCATTTATTTGTTCTAAATGCAATATTTGTATATAAGGATATGGATTGGAATGGGCGTCATTTTGCTGTAGTCCCGGTTTCAAATGTTTTTAAAGATGATCAGCACATAGTGGCAATCATTTTTCCTCTAATAATGAATGCAGGCAGTATTATAACTTTATTGTATTGGTTGTTTCTTAGTAACTAATCGATTTCTTTAGTCTTGTATATTACTAGATATATAAATTTTTACGCGGACTATATGTTAAATCCTTAATATTTATAAGGGAATACCATTATAGAGGTGGTTTAAAAGAAATAAGATTGGTTTTATAATTAATTTTAATATTTATTTTCAATTTATTTTAATTAGTTTTCTTATATTCGTCATCCAACTTTTTAAAAATCAAGCAGTTTCATTTATTGTGTCATTTCTTTTAAAAATACTTTAAAAAAAGTCTTGTTTATACGTGAATAGTTAGTAGGTTTGCACCCGCCAAGGGAGGTATGTAGAATGTTATTGATTTTGGTTGTGTTCATTGATAGGATTTGG